>NZ_VPAP01000025.1:0-35325 GCF_013419195.1 Acinetobacter sp. YH12099
ATTTTCTGACTTAAATTTCGCTCAAATAAACTTCGAGTAATTTAAACCAATCAATCAATGAAATATTTTCGATCAATCAATCAGTAAAAATCCACACAAGTTGTTCTTCATAATCTCTTAATGATCTTCTCGATGCTTCGTCAGCATCAAGCTAGGTCGGCCATATTACGCTTTATTTCTAAAGTGTCAACTGGTAATTTAAATTATTTTAAACTTTCTTTCTAAAACTCAACTTAACCATTTTCAATCAAGTCATTGTTTTATCAGAAGTTTTAATCTTCATCACCGCCTATGGATGTGCATTATAGGGCAAATATTTCGCCTTGCAACCCCTCTTTTTAAGTTTTATAAGTTTTTTAGTCCGAACGGTTATTTATTCGGCAAAATCATTTAGATCTGTATTATTCTTGCTCAAAATTAGCAGTATGCTTATTTTCCAATATTAGCTACACTACTTTTATGTTCATTCGTGTTGTATTGAAATGACTCAAAATTTAAAAATAATAACCTTGCTGTCATTTGTAGCAATGCAAACACCTTTTTTGTATGCTGCACCTGCATCAAATCTTTATAACACTACATTCTCCATTTTAGCGTATGCAAAATGGCAAGCTAGCACGCCCAAACTTTGTGTCGTAAATCAAGATAATATTGCACAACAATTCAAAAAACATGCCCCATTACATAATAAATATGACATTCAACCCATTCAAAGCCATGAAATATCTAAAAGTAATTGTCAAATATTAATTTTTTCTACGCTTTCTGCTGCACAAGAACAACATACCTTAAATACTCAAGTTCGATTTCCAGCCCTATCTATTAGTTTAAACAATCTGGAATGTGAAACTGGCAGCGCTTTTTGTCTTTATAAAAAAAATGATAACTATGCTTTTAAAGTCAACATGGAAAGCTTGACTCAATCTCAAGTGCATATTGATCCGCGTGTATTACTGCTTGCAAAAACATCGGAGTCAAACTCATGAAGCAGTTATACACTCCAATTACCTTGCATCAATTATTCACACGCGCACAACTCACTATCTTTGCTCTGACTTTTACAATTTGTTCAATGATTTTTCTGGTCATTTCAACCTACACCATGAACACCTTCGCAAAAAATAGTTTGCAAAGTTTATCTGCAGCATTAAATGAACGTATTCAACCGGCTGTTGTATTCAATGACCAAATAACACTGAACGAAATTCTGTCTGAACATACGCAGCGTTATTCTATTCGTTCAATTGAAGTACGCTCACCTAAACAGACACGTATTGCCTTTATTGAACAGCAAGGTCTAGAGCATTTTTCAATTCAGGCTTTATTGGACTATCTGTTTTTTAATCATCCTGTTCGGCTGAGTATTGACCATGATCAGCAAAACTATGGTGAGTTGGTGGTGTATGGAAACTCTAGTGACTTGGTCAGTTTTTTTTATAAAATCGTTTTAGGATTAATTTTCGGTTTTATTTTGCTTTTAATTGCTGTGTTTTGGTCAATTAATTCAATTTATCAATATCTCATGCAATCTTTAAGTTCTATTGTCAGCTCGGCACAGGAGATCAGTGCACAAAAAAATTATAAGCTGCGCGTTTCAAGTTCAGATATTCAAGAACTTCATGAACTGAGTTATGCCTTTAATGGCTTACTCAATGAGATTGAACAATCCCATAAGAATTTATTGGTTGAAAATCATAAACTGCAATTTCAGTCGCAATACGACAATTTAACGCAGTTGCCAAATCGTAATTATTTTTATGAAACACTGTTTAAGCTATTTACCCAGCCTTCTGCTACGGCTGCAGTATTTTTTTTGGACATTAATAACTTTAACCAAATCAATAACCAATTTGGGCATTTGACGGGCGATAATATTTTACGTGATTCATCACATTGTCTAATTCAGATTTTGCCCTCACATACGTTTGTTGCGCGTTTAGGTGGCGATGAGTTTGCAGTAATCTTAACTGGCTCACACTCCACTGCAGAATTAGAGGATTATTGTCAAAAGATTCATGCTTGCTATACCTCTACATTTAAGTATGAACAGCAACAAGTTTCCTTAAATGTCAGTATTGGCGTAGCATTGATTGAATATGCAAAAACTCCTGAAAATTTAATTGCCGATGTCGATCGCGCAATGCTCAAAGCCAAACGTGATCAATCAAAATGGTATATTTCACCTCAATCAAACAATAAACAGGTTCCTTATGCTTAAAAAAGTTCTGATCGGCACACTTATTTTTGTTATAGTTTCACTCAGTGCTTGCATGAGTTTAGGGAATCTCAGCTATAAGCAGGCACGCATGCTAAAACAAGAAGGTTTTATTTTAAGTGATGATGGCTGGACCTTAGCCCTGCCTGAACGCTTGTTATTTGGTTTTGATGAATACGCCATTCAAAATAGCCAAAAAGAACGCCTCAACCAATTGGCACAACAGCTGCATAAATATGACTTGGATAAACTCAAGTTTATTGGTCACACAGACAACGTAGGTTTAGCCAGCTACAATCAAACCCTATCGGAAAAACGCGCCCAAAATGTGGCTCAGATCTTTTTAGATCAGGGTTTTGAAAGAAAAAATATTCAGGTGATTGGACGTGGTGCAACACAACCAATGGTAAGCAATGACACACCAGCAAATCGTGCCACCAACCGACGCGTCAATGTGACGATTGTGCCTTAATAAAAAAGACACTAAAACTTTTCTTATATTGAGCCTCATTCTTGAGGCTTTTTTATGCTGACCAATAACTAATACGAAATCAATTTTAAACCAACAAGGCTTTCATAAATTTCAGGCATAAAAAAACCGCTTAACGCGGTATCTTTATTGACTTAACCATTTCTACTTAGTATCTGTTCTATTTAGAAAATGGTCGGAGCAGTAGGATTCGAACCTACGACCCCCTGGTCCCAAACCAGGTGCACTACCAGGCTGTGCTATGCTCCGTTTATCTCTCAAAGAGATTGGGGTGAATGACGGGATTCGAACCCGCGACAACTGGAATCACAATCCAGGGCTCTACCAACTGAGCTACATCCACCATTATGTTTGGTTCTTTTATACCAAGCTACCAAAAAATGGCGCGCCTGACAGGATTCGAACCTGTGACCATCCGCTTAGAAGGCGGATGCTCTATCCAACTGAGCTACAGGCGCATGACCGATGATACATAATATCATGCGATACGTTGCCTTGAAGAATTGGTCGGAGCAGTAGGATTCGAACCTACGACCCCCTGGTCCCAAACCAGGTGCACTACCAGGCTGTGCTATGCTCCGATTCATCTCAGCTTTTTGTGTATCGCACATCGTGCGGTACGGTGTGCATTCTAGGCGCGACGCCCGAAGACGTCAACACCTATATTTAAAAAAAATTAAAAAAAAGCTTCAACCGTATATTTATCAAGCATTTTTGATATTTTTCAATCAATTTTAGCGTTTTAAGCTCGCACTGAAATTCAACATACGATCTAGTGGTAATTTAGCACGTTCTGCCATGGCAGGTTCAACGAATACTTCTTGATCACCTGTTTGCAATACATGCAAAATTCCATCCAATTCATTCATCGCCATCCACGGGCAGTGTGCGCATGAACGACAGGTTGCACCCTCACCTGCAGTTGGTGCTTCAATTAGAATTTTATTTGGTACAGCTTGCTGCATCTTGTAGAAAATACCGCGGTCTGTTGCCACAATTAAACGCTCGTGTGGCAAAGTTTTTGCCGCTTGAATAAGTTGCGAGGTACTGCCCACCGCATCAGCTACATCAACAACTGATTCTGGTGATTCTGGATGCACCAAAACTGCTGCATCCGGATACATGGCTTTCATATTGGCTATACCGCGTGAACGGAATTCTTCATGCACAATACACGAACCATCCCAAAGCAGCATATCTGCGCCAGTTTTCTTTTGAATATAGCGTCCTAAGTGCTGATCTGGCGCCCAAATGATTTTTTCACCTAAGCTATCGAGATGTTCAATAATTTCAACCGCACAGCTTGAGGTAACGACCCAATCTGCACGCGCTTTTACCGCAGCGGACGTGTTGGCATAAACCACGACTGTATGATCAGGATGCGCATCACAGAAGCGGCTAAACTCATCGACAGGACAACCTAAGTCTAGCGAACAAGTCGCTTCTAAAGTTGGCATAAGAATGGTTTTTTCTGGCGATAAAATTTTGGCAGTTTCGCCCATAAATTTTACACCAGCTACGACCAACGTGGTTGCCGCATGATCACGACCAAAACGTGCCATTTCCAGTGAATCCGAAACACAGCCACCTGTTAATTCAGCCAGTTCCTGTACTTCAGGATCGCAGTAATAATGGGCAACCAAGACAGCATTGTGCTTTTCGAGTTCTGCTTTAATTTGCGCAAATTTTTCCTGCTTGGCTTGCTCACTCAAATGATGTTCTTTGGTTTCACCCAAGCGATCTAAATGCGCCTGCACAATTGATTTGGCTTCATTGGCAATTAAATTGGTCGCATCATTCATAACAACGTCTTCTCTATCTTCATGCTTGCCCGAACACAAGCTTACTCAAGTCACTGATGATATGGGGGCAATTTACTCATTCACCAGCCCTTTGCCGATTGAATGCTAAAAAAGCCTCACAACGGAGGCTTTATCACTCAATTTGAATTTTTACGAACGGTAATCCGCGTTGATCTTGACATAATCGTAAGACAAGTCACAAGTATAGACTGTATCTGTCGCTTGACCACGTCCTAAATTTACACGAATGGTCATTTCGGTTTGTGCCATGACTCGCGCGCCCGCTGCTTCGGTATAGTCGGCAGCAGCACCGCCATCTTTGCAAATTTGCACATCATCCAACCAAACCTGAATTTTTTCAACGTCTAAATTTGGCACGCCTGCATAACCAATTGCAGCAAGAATACGCCCCCAGTTTGGATCTGAGGCAAAAATGGCCGTTTTTACCAATGGTGAATGTGCAATGCTGTACGCAATATCACAACATTCTTGGGTATTGTCACCATCTTCAACACGTACCGTAATGAATTTTGTTGCACCTTCACCATCACGGATAATCAGTTGTGCCAAACGCAACATCACACGATTCAAAACATCTAATACCACAGCATAACGCGGGTCATTTTCACTGCAAATTTCAGTGCCACCCGCCTGACCTGTCGCCACCAAGATACATGAATCATTGGTCGAGGTATCGCCATCTACAGTAATACGGTTAAACGATTGTTCTACGCTGTGTTTGAGTAATTGCTGCAAGATGTCACGTTGAATTGGTGCATCGGTTGCAACATAGCTAAGCATGGTCGCCATATTTGGGCGAATCATACCTGCACCTTTAGAAATGCCTGTCATGCTATAAGTAATACCATCTAACTCAAACTGCTCAGATGCACCTTTTGGCGTGGTATCTGTGGTCATAATACCTGTCGCAGCATCATGCCAAGCATCCTCACGTAACGATGCCAGCGCAGGCGCTAAACCAGCAACCAAGCGCTCAATCGGCAATTGCTCACCAATCACACCTGTAGAAAATGGCAAAACTTCTTGGGTAGATACACCTGCCAATTCAGCCAATTTGGCACAGGTGATTTCTGCATTTTGCATACCCAATTTGCCTGTACCCGCATTGGCATTACCTGTATTAATGACCAAATAACGCGGATTGCCTTGAGCTAAATGTGCTTTGGACACATGCACAGGCGCAGCGCAAAATGCGTTTTGAGTAAATACGCCCACTACATTTGAGCCTGCTGCAAATTCAAAAATAACCAGGTCACGTCGGTTCTGATAACGCACATAAGCCTCTGCTGAACCAATTTTTACACCTTTGACCACATGCATGTGTGGCATAGAGACGTCACCAACTGCCATTTTGAAATTTCCAGTACAAATTTGAGAATGTCACAGCTTAGTGGAAATTGAAGAAAAAATCGAGCATCCTCCCTGCTTGATTCAACTTTTGTTAATACACAAGGTCATATATAAAAAACCAGCCCGTATGGACTGGTTTTAATCTTCAATGTAATGCATCAGCAACTAAAATTATACTGATTGAGCCTATTGGGATTATGGCGTAGTCGCAACCACGGTTTCACCCAATAAAGCCTGTTTTGCACGTTCTTGACTTGCTGCAGATAAAGCAGGATTTGCAGCCACAATACGATTTACATTGGCAGCATTCGCAGGTGCAATCGCTGCAGTATGCAACACGATTGGACGCTGATCTGGATTGGCAAAGGTATAACGAATACCTGTGCGTGGGCTTGCCACAGTCACGTGACCATTATCCACTTGTACCTGTGCAGTGGTCGCACCCACAGCAGCTTGAACTTTTGCAGGAGTTGTCGTTGTTGCCGCATTTGCAAATGTGAAAGTAGGCAAGCTCAAGGCAACAATCATTAAAGGTTGTAATACTTTTTTCATTTTTTGTTCCACACATGGATATTGCATGTGCAACTAAATAGCATTTAATTCCAAAATCTGCAAATGCTATACACATCTTGCAAAACTATTACCACAAAGATTTTGCGCCCAAAATACAAAAAAGCAGAGCCAAAGTTCTGCTTAAGTTGTAACAAGTCAGGTTTAGATTTTACCGTGACACTGTTTATATTTCAGTCCTGAACCACATGGGCATGGCGAGTTACGGCTTGCAGGTGGAACAACCGTTTGCTCAGCAGCACTGTACTGTGGTTCTGATTCAAAGGTTTCGCCCGTTAAACCATCTACATCAGCATGTGAAAGATTAAGCTGCATCGCTTCTGCTTGCGCTTGCTGCTGTGCTTCCATCGCTGCCAATTCTTCAGGTGTTGGGACATGCACACGCGAAAGATCGGTAACAACATCGGCTTTAATCACGCCCAACATATTCACAAACAGGTTAAAGGCTTCTTTTTTGTACTCTTGCTCAGGATTCTTTTGTGCATAACCACGTAAATGAATACCTTGACGCAAATAGTCCATCGCCGCCAAGTGATCTTTCCAGTGACGATCAAGTGAACTGAGCATAAAGTGGCGTTCTAGCATCGCAGCAGATTCATCACCCATTTGCTCACGACGTGCACGGTAACGTGTCACAATTTCATCGGCAATACGTTCAACCAAAGCTTCTTCATCTAGGCGACGATCATCTTCGAGCCATTGGTTAATTGGTAATTCGACGCCCAAATCATCACGCAAGGCACGCTCTAAACCATCAATATCCCATTGGTCATGAATTGATTCTGGTGGAATATAATTGGCGATCATACCTGTGACCACTTCACGGTGCATTTCTTCAATATAGTCTTGCAGCGTGCTTTCTGCCAGAATATCATCACGCTGTGAATAAATGATCTTACGTTGTTCGTTGTTTACGTCATCGTATTTCAACAAGTTTTTACGGATGTCGAAGTTACGTGCCTCAACTTTACGCTGTGCATTTTCGATAGAGCGTGACACCATTTTGTGTTCAATCGCTTCATCTTCCTGCAAGCCCATAGCACGCATCATTGCTACAACACGATCACCTGCGAAAATACGCATTAAGTCATCTTCAAGTGACAAATAGAAACGTGACACGCCTGGGTCACCCTGACGACCTGCACGACCACGCAACTGGTTGTCAATACGGCGCGATTCGTGACGTTCTGAACCAATAATGTGTAAGCCACCTGAACTTAACACCATGTCGTGATTTTGTTCCCACTCTGCCTTTAAACGCGCTTCATCTTCAGGGGTTGGGTTTTCAATTTTGGCTAGCAGGGCTTTCCAGTTACCACCTAGCAAAATATCTGTACCACGGCCTGCCATGTTCGTGGCAATAGTCACCGCACGTGGTGAGCCTGCTTGCGCAATGATGTCAGCTTCGCGTTCGTGTTGCTTCGCATTCAATACTTC
The DNA here is from genome assembly GCF_013419195.1 of Acinetobacter sp. YH12099. Classification (NCBI taxonomy): domain Bacteria; kingdom Pseudomonadati; phylum Pseudomonadota; class Gammaproteobacteria; order Moraxellales; family Moraxellaceae; genus Acinetobacter; species Acinetobacter sp. YH12099. The sequence goes on from NZ_VPAP01000025.1 coordinate 7,886, forward strand.
GTGCTGAATACCTGCTTCACGCAGTTTATCCGATAAAATTTCTGAAGCTTCAATGGTCGCTGTACCAATCAGAATTGGTGCGACACCCGCTTCATGCACGCGTTGAATTTCTTGAATAATCGCGTTGTATTTACCAGTACGGTTTAAATAAATTAAATCGTTTTGGTCATTACGAATCATTGGTCGGTGCGTTGGAATGATGACCACATCAAGACCATAAATTTCTTTCATTTCTGCAGCTTCAGTGTCTGCAGTACCCGTCATTCCCGAAAGCTTTTTGTATAAACGGAAATAGTTCTGGAAGGTTGTGGTCGCTAAAGTCTGGTTTTCAGGCTGAATTTCTAGACCTTCTTTCGCTTCTACCGCTTGGTGCAAACCTTCTGACCAGCGACGGCCAGGCATGGTACGACCTGTGTTTTCATCGACAATAATCACTTCACCATCATGGATGATGTAATGCACGTTGCGTTGATACAAGAAGTGCGCACGAATAGCTGCAGATACGTGATGCACCAAATTCAGGTTAGATGCAGAATACAGACTTTCGCCTTCTGCCAATAAACCCATTTGAATTAATTCATTTTCTACCGTTTCATAACCAATTTCGGTCATTTCTACAGTACGTTGTTTTTCATCAATCCAGAAATGTCCACCATCGGCTACTTTTTCTTCTTTTTGTGCATGCAATTTTGGCGGAATGGTGTTGATTGCTGCATATAACTGCGATGAGTCATCACTTTGACCAGAAATGATTAATGGGGTACGTGCTTCATCAATTAAGATCGAGTCCACTTCATCAATAATGGCATAAGTCAGACCACGCTGTTTTTTCTCACTCAGCGAGAACACCATGTTGTCACGCAAGTAGTCGAAACCAAATTCGTTATTGGTACCGTAGGTAATGTCTGCGCGATAAGCCTGTGCTTTTTCAGTCGGGTCTTGCATGGAATAGATAATGCCAATGCTTAAACCTAAAAACTCAAATAAAGGGCGGTTGAGTTCGGCATCACGCTGTGCCAAGTAGTCGTTCACAGTAATGACGTGCACGCCCTGACCGCTTAAAGCATTTAAATAACAGGCCAAAGTTCCCATTAGGGTTTTACCTTCACCTGTACGCATTTCTGCAATTTTACCTTCATGCAAGGTAATACCACCAATCAACTGCACGTCATAGTGACGCATGCTCATGACACGTTTGGCGGCTTCACGACATACTGCAAATGCTTCTGGTAATAATTTATCTAAACTTTCGCCTTTGTTATAACGTTGTTTGAATTCTTCGGTTTTTGCAGATAAGTCTGCATCGCTTAAGGCAGATATCGTCGGCTCGAGCGCATTAATCTTGTCTACGATTTTACGCATGCGTTTGAGTTCGCGCTCATTTTTAGTACCGAAGATTCCTCCGATCAGACTTGCCAACATGAATAAACTCTCTAAATCTTGCTTGTCAAATAAATAGGTTTTTCTTAGTGGTTATTATGGTGCTAGAAATTTGAAGTACAAGGGTTTTGCACAAAAACCTATTAAAAATTCCAATCTCTACTTGCCATTTCTCGCTGCTAAGTGGCAGTTAATGTAACAAATTTCGAGCGGACGATATATAGCAATCACACATGAATCTATTTTGAAAATGCAATAAAAACGACACAGCATATTCAATTTACTCATAAGCACATACAAAAACACTATTTAATTCTGCAAAAGGAATGGCGCATAGTAGTACGCACACATCACACAACAAAACAAGACAGAGGTACACAATGACTATTCGCTTAGGTGACACTGCACCCAACTTCACGCAAGATTCAAATGAAGGCCCAATTGATTTTTATGAATTTTTAGGTGACAGCTGGGGCATTCTATTTTCGCATCCTGCCGACTACACACCTGTCTGCACCACCGAGCTAGGCTATACCGCAAAACTGAAAGATGAATTCAGCAAGCGCAATGTCAAAGCGATTGCACTTTCTGTAGATGATGCTGAATCTCACAAAGGCTGGATTCAAGATATTAACGAAACCCAAAACACGACGGTTAATTTCCCAATTCTTGCTGACCAAGATCGTAAAGTATCTACGCTGTACGATTTTATTCACCCGAATGCCAGCGAAACACTGACTGTTCGCTCATTAATCATTATTGATCCAAATAAAAAAGTACGTTTGATCATTACTTATCCTGCTTCTACAGGACGTAATTTCCACGAAATTTTACGTGTCATTGATTCACTACAACTGACTGACAATTACAAGGTTGCAACACCTGCCAACTGGCAAGATGGTGAAGATGTGGTCATTGTGCCTGCCATTCAGGATGAAGCGGAACTTAAAGAACGCTTCCCAAGTGGATATAAAGCCATCAAGCCTTATTTACGTTTGACCAAACAACCGAACCGCACTTAATTAAGTGTTACATGAGCAAGCCTATCTTCGGATAGGCTTTTTACAATCAAAGCATTTGAAACACGCCTAAACTCAATCAGCATTAAAAAAGGATTTAACCCAAAAGATTAAATCCTTTTTAATAAACATTTTGATCGAATGATCTAGTCGCGTTTATCTAACGGTACCCAGTCAATCACCCATGCAGATTTCATATTCAAACTTGGGTCTGCGGTAATTTTCTTGCGGGTTGCATCTGCAGCATCACGGTCTTTAGATGGCCCAACCATAATCCGAACCCCTTTAGACGTTGGACTTTGGGTGACTTTATAACCTTTGGCTTTCAGTTTTGCCGCCAAAGCATCGGCATTGGCTTGGTTAGCAGCCAAAGCCACTTGTACCATCCACTGCTTATCACCTTCTTCCAATAACTTACGTGCTTTTTCAGCTTCAGTCTTTTTCTTGGCTGCTTCTTCAGCTTTGCGTTTTTCCTCAGCTTTACGCTTATCTTCGGCAGCCTTACGTTCTGCTTCTTTTTTCGCTTCAGCGGCTTTGCGCTCTTGTTCAGCTTTACGTTTTGCATCGGCTTGGCGTTGTTCTTCCGCTAAACGTTTTTCTTCTGCAATGCGTTTTTCTTCCGCTAAACGCTTTTCATCTGCTGCTTTTTTCTCTGCAGCACTACGCTCTTGCGCAGCTTTTAACTCAGCAGCTTTCTTGGCATCCGTTGCCTTTTGCTGCTCTAACTTCTTTTGCTGGGCGGCTTTTTCTTCAGCCAAACGCTTTTGCTTGGCTTGTTCATCTTCGACCAATTCAGGCGGAATATTGTCAGAACTTTGCTGCTGACCAGAACGCAATGCATTTAAAGCAGCATATTCTTCTGCAGCTTTACGCGCTGCTTCAGCTTCTGCCTGTTGCTGCATTGCTAAAAACTCAGCTGCACGCGCTTCTTGCTCTGCCACTGCTTTTTCACGCGCACGGCGTTGTTCTTCAAGCAGACGCTGTTCGGTTTGCACATCGACAGTTAAAGGCTGCAATTGCACCATTTCTGCCTGATTGGCATTTTTATGTTGAACTTGTTCGGCTTGGCTTGGGGTTTTCACATTATTTTGATGTATTTCTTCTTGCCCTTTTAAAAGCAATGCTGCCAATAAAACACCACCACCTAATAAAACAACGCCACCCATCCAGCGCTGTTTGTTATTCATTGACATTCTTCCAAATACTCCCATACCGCTTCTAAGGTATGAAATGATCCACATACCAAAATCAGCTGATTATTTTTTGTTTCATCCAGTGCTGATTTAAAAGCCAATTGTATACTGTCGAAGTGTTGTATTGTTTCGCCTTGCAAAGCCTGATCCAAAACCGTGATCTCTGCCGCACGAGGCACATTTAATGTGGCAATTTTCCACATTACGACACTATCTTTCAACAACTCAACCACAGAATTTATATCTTTATCTGCAAGCATTGAAAAAACACTGACCACTTCAGTGTACTGTTTATTGTAATTTAAGAAATTGCGCAATTGCTTTAACAAAAATTCAACGCCATGCGGGTTATGTCCTGCATCAAAAATCACAGTTTTGCCCTGAATTTGACAAACTTCAAAACGTCCTGCCAATTTAGCCGTTTGAATACCTTGTGCAATTGCATCTTGGGTGATTTCTAAACCACTGTGCAAGACTGCTGCCACAGCCGTTGAAATATTATCGAGGGCTAAACTGCCTGTTGGAAGTTTTAAGGTACAACCCGATGCAGCAAACATCCATGACTGATCATCTTGCATATCCCGATAAAAATAATCACGATTCAAGACAAACAAAGGTGCATTGCAGGTTGCTGCTTTGTCGTGAATAGCTTGAGGCAAATCTTGCTGACCTGCAAAAATGACAGGAATGTTAGGACGAATAATGCCTGCTTTTTCATAGGCAATTTTTTCGATGCTATCGCCTAACCAATCGACATGGTCTAAACCGATATTGGTAATAACCGCCACATCTGGATTGACGACATTGACCACATCTAAGCGTCCACCTAAACCGACTTCAAGCACCCATACATCGCAATCACATGCTTTAAAAATCACAAAGGCTGCCAAAGTCGTGGCCTCAAAAAAAGATAAACTCAGATCGCAATCACGTCGTGCTTGATCGACTTGCACAAAAGCATCAATCAAACTTTGGTCATCGATTTCGACGCCTGCTAATTTGACTCGTTCATTAAAACGGTAAATATGCGGCGATTGGTACAACCCAACCCGATAGCCCTGCGCATTTAAAATAGCCGCTAAAGTGGTTGTGGTTGAGCCTTTGCCATTGGTTCCCGCAACCGTAATGACTTTGCCTTTAGGATGGGTCACCCCCAGTTTTTCTGCAACGGGAATAACCCGCTCCAAACCTAAATCAATACCCGTAACGTGAACATGGCTCCAATAATTGAGCCATGTGTTTAAATCATCGGTTGCAAGAGGTGCTGTTTTCAAGGCAAGTTCATCAGTTTCGCAAGAATACGATAAACTGTATCACGTAATGCATGACGATGGACAATTTGATCGACCACACCATGATCAAGTAAGTATTCTGCACGTTGGAACGGTTCTTCCAGTTTTTCACGTACAGTTTGCTCAATCACACGTTTACCTGCGAAACCAATCATCGCTTTAGGTTCAGCAATGTGTACATCGCCCAACATTGCCAATGATGCTGTTACACCGCCATATACAGGATGTGTCAACACCACGATGTATGGCAAGCCTGCTTCTTTCATACGCTGAATCGCTGCAGAGGTACGTGCCATTTGCATTAAAGACAACATGCCTTCTTGCATACGTGCACCGCCAGATGCAGCAAAGCAAATTAGAGGTTGTTTCTGTTTAATAGCACGTTCAGCCGCTTGAACAAAACGGTCACCAACAACAGTACCCATTGAGCCGCCCATAAAGTCAAACTCAAATGCACAAGCAATGACTGGCATATCTTTTAATAAGCCCTGCATAACCACTAACGCTTCGGTTTCACCCGTTTTCTTTTGCGCTTCAGTCATACGCTCAGGATAAGCTTTGCTGTCTACAAATTTGAGTGGGTCTTTGGCAGAGAATTCTTGACCTAATTCGTTTTGTACTTGGTCAAAGAACCAAGTTAAACGCTCACGCGCTTTCATGCGTAAATGTTCATCACATTGTGGGCATACATAAGCGTTGAATGACATTGCCGTACGTGTCACCAAGGCATGACATTCTGGACATTCAATCGTTGGTTCAGTAAAGATCGCTTTTAACGCTTGTTGCTCATCTGGTGTTTCAATACCAGGTACACCACGTGCAGTCCACGGCGTCGATGGGCTTAGAATTTTCCCTGTTTTCACTTCTTGACTCATACTAACTCATCGAGCGCAGCTCGAAGCTCCTTCACTTTATTAACCGTTGCAATGACGGCTTGTTCTGGTGCTAAGCTCGCAAATTGTTTTACAAAAGCACTTCCGACAATGACTGCGTCGGCAGCCGCGCCCATTGATTTGGCAGATGCAGCATCACTGATGCCAAAACCCACACCCACAGGCACGTTGGTTACAGCTTTAATCTGTTGGATGCGGGTTGCTGCTTCTGCAACATCAAGTGTTGCTGCACCCGTCACGCCTTTCAAAGAAACATAATAAATAAAGCCACTGGCTTGGTTTGCAACAAATTGAATACGCTCTGGTGTAGAAGTTGGCGCTAACAAGAAAATTTGATTCATCCCATATTTATTCAGGACTTCATCAAATTCTTGGGCTTCTTCAGGTGGTAAATCGACCAGAAGTACACCATCGACACCACAGTCATGTGCATATTCAACAAACTTTTCATAACCAATGACTTCTACAGGGTTTAAATATCCCATCAATACCACAGGAGTTTCCTGATCTTTTTGACGGAACTCTTTTACCATGTTTAAAGCATCTAGCGTATTGGTTCCACCTGCCAACGCTCGCTCTGCAGCGAGGGCAATTACTGGACCATCAGCCATTGGGTCTGAAAACGGCAAACCTAATTCAACGACATCTACCCCTGCCTCGACCATTTGATGTAACAACGGAACTGTGACTTCTGGATGAGGGTCACCTGCCATAACATAAGAAACCAAGGCCTTACGCTGTTGAGATTCAAGCTGTGCAAATCGTGTGGCTAAACGTGACATAGGGTTGTATTTTCCTTGAATGATTAAAACTGAGACATTTGCTATTGTAGAAATACAAATTGACCCATTGTAACGCTATTTTTTACTCAATGAATAGCGCACAGGCATGAGTTGCTGCATTTCTGTTTGCAAAACGATTTATTCAGAACAACCGCGAGGCTACATTTACTGATATTTGCGCTTTTTTCTCAATGATCAAAGATGCCTAATTTTGCCTGCTTATCGGTTTTTGAAACTTGCTCAATCGTGCTTTTAAATTTAAAAATATTGATAAAAATAAACAACTTCAGGTTTTATCTTAGGCTTTATCAACCTTGCAAAAGCTGATTCGGTCATGGCTACACACAGCTTATTTTCAATCTCTTAGCGCGAAATCACCTGTTGATAATGAGCCAATCCATACTATTTATGGCGTATTTTGCTGTAGAGAAAGTGCATCCTCAGCTTGCTGCAACTGCTGTTTACGTTTTAGCAAGGTCTGTCCTGTACAGGCTTTATAGGCACGCGCCAAAGCCGATTGGTCTGAATAACCCAACAACTGTGCAATATCGCTTAGGCTCACATTTTGTCGCAGTAAGTTTTCACAGCGCTGCATCCGTTCTATTTCCAGAATCTGTTTAAAACCCGTACCTTCCTGTTTAAGCTGACGCTGTAACGTCCGCCCTGAACGAAATAAACGCTGTGCCACCCATTCAATGCTCGGCACTTGCTGTTCATAACGTAAATAATGCGCCACCTGCTCTTGGACTTGCTGCTGCACGGTTTCTAATTGTGGTTTTAACGCAATCGCATCTTCAGCTTGTTTGGTGAGTAAATGAATTAAAGAGGGGTCGGCTTGCTGTGGTTTTAAACTGAGGCTTTCTAAATTTAAAACAATTTGATATTCCGCTTGCTTAAATAAAACCTTACAACCATAAAACTTTTCATAATGCAGCATCGCCATACGCGGTGCATGGGCAAAATGAATCTCCCGTATCGGAGAGTGTTGAAAATCAAAAATTTGCATGGCCAATTGAGTCATACAGGCAAAAGTCATTTCATGAACCAAGCTGTATTTTTCATCCACCAATGGCCATGATAAATATAAAGCATCTGATTGTTGTTCCAGTCGCATTGGTACGGCTGCCGTACCATCCACCACCAAGCGACTAAAACGCATCATATATTGAATGGCTTCTGCAACACTGTTACTACGCGATGCCATATAGCCAAGCACGCCAAAATGTTCAGGCTGAATATAACGTGCCAATTCAAAAACGAGCGTTGGACAATCTAAAAACTGAATACTGTGTTGGATGATCTCGTTAAAAAACTGATAGGACGATTGGGTATCCATGGGCAATGCCAACACATGCTGTAACTGCTGCAATTGTGCAGGCGAAAATCCAAGCTGCTCAGGAACTCTGCCCTGTGCAGATAAATAGCGTAACCAAAGTTGATAATAACCATTCGGAATTTGAATTTCGCTCATGTGCTTGCTCATTTTGACATGCATCATTTTCTTTTGTCGCTTAATGTATAAAAACTGGCAAATACTGTCAAAACAAATCTGCCAAAGCCCGACATAATGCAAACAGGATTGACCAGAGTGAAATAAAATAAAATGAATGCACTTGTCCAATATCATGCTGCGCCCATAGTACGCAGCAATCTCGATTTTAAATTAGCCGATGTGCCGCGTTACTGGTTTGCAGGTGACCCGTTTTTAACCCGCATGTTTGATGCTTTGAGCCTGACTTTTCCTGATGGCGAGCGTTATTTCATTCAATCGGTACGTTTGTTCCGTGATCAAATTCAAGACCCTGACTTAAAACAGCGTGTTGCCGATTTTATTCGACAAGAAGCTCAGCACGGCATTGCACACGACAAAATGAATCAGGTCATGAAAGATCAAGGCATGCCTGTAGATCAGTTTATTCAGCGTCTAAACAAAGTGTTTAAGTTTGAACTGAAATATCGCTCGCCCCAATACAACATCGCCATGACAGCAGCTGCGGAACATTTAACCGCACTTATGGCAGAAACTTTTTATGGCGAAAAAGACACGCTGCAAGATGCACATCCTTATGTCCGTGCTTTATTTGCATGGCATGCGATTGAAGAAATGGAACATCGTGATGTGGCGTTTGATGTGATGCAACAGGTGGGCAATGTGCCTGAAGTGACTCGAAAAATGGCGTTGGTGCTGACCACAGGTTTAATGTTCGGATTTACCCTGTACCGCGCCAATGTCATGCTGAGATGCGATGGGTTTAATCGTACCCAGCGCCTTAAAATGAATGTACGTGGCTTGCAATGGCTGTTTGGCAAACAAGGGAAATTACGCAAAATGCAATCACAATATCGTGATTGGTTTAAACCTGACTTTCACCCTAGCCAACATCCAATCATCGCGCAATATGATGTCTGGCTTGAGACTTTGGCGCAAACAGGCGACCCAATTCAGGCAGGTGAAGCATTTTGGCAGGCAGGAAAATAAAGCTTTTGGTTTTGCTTGGCTTTTAACCAATGAACACCTAAGCATTGCTTAGCTTTATACAAACTTGCCTCTAATATCTTTATATAAAGTAAGGCATAAGGCAATGCTGAGTCATATCTTATTATTTCTTATTTATGAGTGACCAACACAGTTTAAGCGTAAGAGATCGCTGTTACTGTTACAGCTCCATCTCCTACGCAGAAAAAGGTTTTAGTCCTGATTCATAATAAAAAAGTATTGGCGATAATATTTCAGCTCAGCAATCGAATCACGAATATCATCCATCGCCAAATGCGACGCATTCTTTTTCAAACCGCTCATAATTTCTGGACGCCAGCGCTTTGCCAACTCTTTCACTGATGAAACATCCAAATTACGATAATGGAAGTACTGTTCCAATTCAGGCATTAAACGGTGTAAAAAACGGCGGTCTTGGCAAATTGAGTTGCCACACATTGGCGATGTTTTAGGATTGACCCATTTTTTTAGAAACTCAATGGTTTGCTGCTCTGCATCCTGCGCAGTGAGTTTGCTGCGACGCACACGCTCAATTAAGCCCGATTGTCCATGCTGACGTGTATTCCACTCATCCATGGCATTTAAAATACGATCAGGTTGATGCACAGCCAGCACAGGACCTTCTGCCAAAATATTTAAATGATCATCGGTCACAATGGTAGCCACTTCAATAATTTGGTCGTTATCGGTATCTAAACCTGTCATTTCCAAATCAATCCAAATGAGGCGAGTATCAGGCGTGCTGCTCATAAATGTGCAATCTTATTCGGCTTAAAAACAGCATAGTAGCAAATTTCTTGCTTCTTGGCTGTAACTGTGCCCCCGCTTCATGCTATTTTTGCCATCCTGAGTTCATGGTTTTTTTAGGATATGAATGGCTTTAATTCGTAAGCGTCGATTGACTGAACAACAGCAACGTCGAATTGAAAAACAACACAAGTCACGTCAGGCAGACATTGACACTTCACATGATTTAGAAGGCTTGGTGGTACAACACTATGGTCGTCAATTAGAAGTTCAGGCTTTATCTGTTCCTGAAATTCATCCTGAAAAACCGGTGGTGCACGCAGGTGAGCCAGAACCATTTTGGAAACCTATTGAAATGGGAAGTATTTGGCGCTGTCACACTCGTACCAATTTAGAATTATTGGTGACGGGAGATCGGGTCAAATGGCAGGCCGACCCAAATACAGGTTTAGGAATTATTACCGCGATTCATCCACGCCAATCTTTATTGACCCGACCTGATCGTTATCACAAAGTTAAACCTGTTGCCGCCAATATCAGTTTGATTGTGATTGTTTTTGCGCCTTTGCCTGAACCTGCACCGGGCTTGATTGACCGCTATTTGGTTGCTTGTGCCGATGCCGATATTCCCGCCTTATTGGTTTTAAACAAATCTGATTTACTCAAAGAAAACGACCCGATTTTAGACTTGCTTAAGGAATATCAAGACTTGGGGTATGAAGTCATGCAAACCCAGTCCGATGCGAATTTAGAGCATTTGGCGGCACGTTTGGCAGGTGAAACGGTGGCTTTTGTTGGACAATCGGGTGTGGGGAAAAGCTCGCTGATTAATGCCATCGTGCCTGAAGCGGCGCAAAAGACCAATATCATTTCAGAAAACTCAGCACTTGGACAACACACCACAACCTCTACCCGCTTAATTGGCTTTGGAGATGGTGCAGCCTTAATTGACTCACCGGGGATTCGTGAATTTGGTTTATGGCACTTAAGCCAAGATAAAATTCAAAATGGTTTTCCTGAAATTGAAAACCTGCTGGGGCATTGCCAATTCCGCAACTGTACCCATAAACATGAAAAGCAATGTGCGCTGCGACTGGCTGCTGCAGAAGGTGAAATATTATCGCGTCGTTTAGACAGTTATTTAAGACTGTGTGATGAAATTGCCGAAGCGCAACAAAAAAATTAATTTTATTATGGCGCTGCTCTTGAAGCGGTGTTTTTGATCGCCATATTTATACGCTATACTCTTGAACAATTTTGACATTGTAATTAGGTGACTTGTGGAACGTTGGTTCGAATTTATGGGGAATCATCCCTTCTTATTTGGGACGCTGGCTGTATTGGTAGTGTTGTTCTTTGTGTTAGAAGGTCAACGCAATGGTCGCAAAATTTCCCCACAATCTTTGGGTATTTTAGTCAAAGCTAAAAATGCCATGTTGATTGATTTACGTGATGCCAAAGATTTTCGTGAAGGTCATATCAGTGGTAGCCGCAATATTCCCTATAGCCAAATTACCAAGCATGTTGAAGAGTTAAAAACATCAGATCGTCCATTGGTCTTTATCTGTAACTTGGGTCAGGTTGCAGGCAGTGCTTTACAACAGGTCGCACATACCGATGCCTATCGTTTAGATGGCGGTATTAGCAACTGGAAAGCACAAGGTTTACCTTTAGTAAAAAGCAAATAGTTTTACCCAATATTTTTCGCAAGGAGAACAATCATGGCTGAAGTCACTATTTATTCAACGACTGTATGTCCATACTGCATTCGTGCAAAACAACTCCTTGAGCGTAAAGGCGTTGCCTATAAAGAAATTAATTTGTCGAATGAAGCGCCTGAAGTACGTGTTGAATTAATGCAACGCACCAATCATCGTACCGTTCCACAAATTTTCATCAATGACCAGTTTATTGGCGGCTTTGACCAATTATATGCGTTAGATCGCGAAGGCAAGCTCGATCAATTATTGGCATAAACATAACACGATAACCAACTCTTAAGGATTTAACATGAGTGAAGAACAACAAGCTCAACCACAATTGGCATTAGAGCGTATTTATACCAAAGACATTTCTTTTGAAGTTCCTGGGGCACAAGTATTTACCAAAGAATGGCAGCCTGAATTGAACATCAACCTGTCATCTTCTGCAGAAAAAATTGATCCAACCCACTTTGAAGTAGCATTAAAAGTTGTGGTTCAAGCCAACAACGCGGGCGATACTGCATTTATTGTTGATGTTACCCAAGCTGGTATTTTCCTGATTGATGGCGTTGAAGAAGAGCGTTTACCGTACATTCTTGGCGCATACTGCCCGAACATTTTGTTCCCATTCTTGCGTGAAGCAGTGAATGATATGGTTACCAAAGGCAGCTTCCCACAATTATTGTTAACGCCAATCAACTTCGATGCCGAGTTTGAAGCCAATATGCAACGTGCTCAAGCCGCTGCAGCTGAAGGTCAAGCTTAATTCGCGATTGGATATAAAAAAACCGCTGAAATTTCAGCGGTTTTTTATGTCATCCGTTTGCTGATGGACGATCAAAATTAAAAATCATCATCCTGAGATGGATCTCGATACAAGGCATCATGAATCGCTTCGACCAATTGCTGCGCAATTTCCTGTTTCGAGGCTTTTTCCAAATCGCGTTTTTCCATACGGTAGCTTTCGGCAAAAAATACCGTCATGGCATTTTCATCGGAAGCAAAACCAATATCGGCACGGGAAACGTCATTGCAGGCAATCATATCTAGCTTTTTCGCCACCAACTTGCCTGCTGCATACTCTTCTACATTGCGGGTTTCTGCAGCAAAGCCAACCATAAACGGACGTTTTTCCTGTTGTGCAATGGTCGCAACAATATCAGGGTTTTTGACCAACGCCACATTCAGCTCATCGCCTAATTTTTTAATTTTGTGTTCCGCTATTTCTGCCACGCGGTAATCTGCCACCGCGGCTGTAGCGATGAAAATATCACAGCCTTGTTCAAGCATCTGCAAACTGGTATCTAGCATTTGAATTGCAGAAGACACATTAATTCGCTGTACCCCATTTGGCGTATCTAAACTAACTGGGCCTGCAATAAGCGTGACTTTTGCCCCTGCTGCATAACAGGCTGCAGCCAAAGAAAAACCCATTTTGCCTGTACTATGGTTAGAAATATAACGCACAGGGTCTAAAGCTTCGCGGGTTGGGCCTGCTGTAATGGTGACATTTTTGCCTGCCAACATGCCAAATTTTTCCACCAAAGCACGCTGTGCCTGATGAAAATACTGCGTCACCTGATGCGCCAAATCTTCAGGTTCTGGCATACGCCCTAAACCAACATCTCCACAGGCTTGTTCGCCCGCATCGGGCATAATTACATGCACGCCATCTTCCACCAAAGTGGTTAAGTTACGCTGTGTGGCTTTGGCTGCCCACATTTGCTGATTCATGGCAGGTGCAACCCAAACTGGTGCACTGGTGGCTAAATATAAAGTACTGAGCAAATCATCGGCCAGACCTGCAGCAAATTTGGCTAAGGTGTCGCAACTGGCGGGCGCAACCAAAATTAAATCGGCCCACCGTGCCAATTCAATATGCCCCATGCCTGCTTCGGCTTCGGTATCTAATAATTCGGTATGTACTGGATTGCCTGACAGTGCTTGAAAGGTCAGCGGTGTAATAAAAGCTTGTGCCCCCTTGGTCATGACCACGCGAACACTAAACCCCGCATCCTTTAAACGACGCACTAAAATCGCACTTTTATAGGCCGCAATGCCGCCTGTCACAGCTAAAATAATATTTTTATGAGGGAGGACGCTTAAATCGAAGCTCACAAATAAGCCACCTTTTTGTTGCAGTGGCGCTCACAATAGCATTAAATAATGTCATTCCCAAGAGATCTGTTGGGATTTAAGTTTCAAATTTAGAATAAAAAAGTCAAATAACAATGCATTTATCTATTAAACATTGGCCTGAACAAGAACGGCCACGTGAGCGTCTGATTCAAAATGGTGCTGCAAGTTTGTCCGATGCCGAACTACTGGCTATTTTCCTGCGCTCAGGCTCGCAACAACATTCTGCGGTGGAGTTGGCACGATTGCTAATTCAGCATTTTGGCAATCTCACTACTTTACTCGATGCACCCATTGCCGAGTTGTGTCAATTTCACGGCATGGGTAACAGTAAATATTCACAGCTCATGGCAGTCAAAGAACTCGGACGGCGTTATGTGGCTGAACATTTAAAACAAGATGCGCTAGAGCTTAGCAACTCCAAACGTTTGATGGAGTATTTGCGTTTTGAACTTTTGGGCGAAACCCAAGAAGTGTTTGCGGTACTTTGTCTAGATGCCTGTTTACGCAAAATCAGCTTTAAAAAGTTATTTTATGGCGCAGTGAATTCGTGTGAAATTTCTATTAATCAATTGCTGCGTTTTGCAATTAGCCAACACGCTACGGCGATTGTGATTGCACACAATCATCCTTTCGGCTTACCACAACCTTCACCTGCAGATTTAATCCTGACGCAGCAGATTCAGCAAGCCTGTCAGTTGCTAGAGCTGCGTTTGATCGATCACTGTATCATCTCAAGTGAAGGTAATTTTTCCTTTGCCGAACAACAACTGCTTAAATTTGAGCACACTTAAAATTTGCATATTGACAAAGCCTGCACAAGCACAGAAGATCATCAAAAAATTGTGATGATTCTAATAAAATGATAGTCGATCAACCCAGTGTATTTAACTTACTGTTTTCTTGGCGGGGCACGATTTTACCGAAGGTCTTACCGCCTTTGGGCTTGGTGATGTTGATCTCCACCATTATTGGCGGTTTGTCTTATATTGGTTATTTTCATTTTCCAGAATTGCCTTTGGTTGGCTTTACTTTAATTGGGGTGGTGCTGTCGATTTTTTTGGGCTTTAAAAACTCTGCCTGTTATGACCGTTGGTGGGAGGCACGTAAACTTTGGGGCATGCTGATTGCCAACGCGCGCCACTTTGACCGCGACTGCCGTATACTTAGTCAAGCACGACGTGAACGCGTCATTCAGCACGTCATTGTATTTGCCAATGTCTTGCGCGACCGCCTGCGTCATCAAACTGCCAATCCAACCGAGTTAATTCAAACCAGTGGCATGAGTCAGCAAGTAATTACCCAACTGTATCAACAAGCCAATGCGCCGCAATACACGCTCAGTTTGATTCAATGGGAGTTAATGCAAGCACTTAAAGAGGGCGAAATTTCCGATATTATTTACACACAAATGAATCAACACGTCACAGAGCTGAGTTTGGTACTCACGGGTTGTGACCGTATTGCTACCACACCGCTCCCTTTTGCGTATTCAGTCCTACTTAACCGAACAGTGTACTTTTTCTGTTTTATGTTGCCCTTTAGTTTAGGGTCTACACTCGGATTGGCGACTCCGCTTTTGGTCGGTATTTTGGCTTATACTTTTTTAGGTCTGGATGCGCTCAGTTCTGAAATTGAAGAACCTTTTGGCACGCAAAGCAATGACTTACCTTTAGATGCCATGGTAAGAACCATTGAAATTGAATTATTGGGTACGTTGGGTAAACCAACGCCACCACCAATTCAGGCACAGGACAATAATTTGCTTTAGACCCTCTTCCCAACCTTCTCCCAGAGGGAGAAGGAGTTTTTATCCTTTCTAAATTTTAATAATGGATATCACATCTGCTTATATGAGAAGGTTGGGATGAGGGAGTTACTCAACAAAACTCTCCCAAATCCCAATTTGACCATCTTTCACCCGCGGAATATTGCCCAATTTAATCCACGGCATATTTTCACCATGAAAATCACTGCCGACAGATACTTTTAGACCATGTTCAGCAATCATGCGATCCACCATTTGACGGGTCGATGCAGGGTCAATATTAGGCGGCAATTCCACTGCATCACCCCCATATTTGGCAAAAATTTCAATTAAATAACGAATATTGGTCGCAGATAAATCATAACGGGTTGGATGCGCCAACACGGCAAAACCCTGACTGTCGTGAATCACCCGAATCGTATCTTCCAAACTCAAGCCATCAAATTTCACATAAGCCTTTTTGCCTTCTTTGATGTATTTATCAAATGCTTGCTGCACACGCGTTACAATGCCTTTTTCCTGTAAAGTTTTGGCAATGTGCGTACGGGTAATCCGATCTGCTACGCCTTCGACTCTAAGAAGTACATCATTATAAATATCTTGTCCAATCAGCGGAGTGAGTAAATCACAAATTTGTTTGGCACGTTCTGCACGAATTTGTTTTTGCTGTTCCAGCAGCGCCTGTAAAGGTGCAGGATTTTGCATGTTTAGCGCCACCACATGCACGCTATAGCTTTTTTTAGTGGCAGGACGTGACCATTGACTGGAAATTTCCACTCCCGAAATAATCTTTAAATCTTGCCCCTGAGCCGCTTGCTCTGCCAAAGCCAGCCCATCCATTGTGTCATGATCAGTCAATGCCAAGGTATGAATGCCCTGCTGAATTGCCGCAGACACCAATTCTCCAGGTGACAAAGTTCCATCAGAAATATTACTGTGTGTATGTAAATCTACGCCGTGCATCACTTATACTATGTCATTTATTTGATCAGATTTAGATACTCTAACATGAAAGCACTTTTAGACTTTGTGCCCCTCATTATTTTCTTTTATTTATACAAAACTGTAGATCCAAAAGACACTAATCATCAATTACTACAACTCATCGGCTCTGCAGGCGGTGTCGATAACAACCATATTTTGGTGGCCACCACAGGTCTGATCATCTCGATGTTAGTGGTGTACGGCGCATTGTTCATCATGCAAAAATTCCGTTTAGATAAACAACAGTGGATTGTGCTGTTTATGACCGTAATTTTTGGTGGCGTTACTTTAATGTTAAGCGATGACTTTTATATTCGCCTGAAAGCTGCCATTTTAAACATTGTATTTGCAGGTGCTTTTTTGCTATCACCATGGTTCAGCAAAGACCGTAAACCACTGATTCAACGCTTATTTGGGCCTGTGTTCAACTTGACCGAAGCTGGCTGGAAAAACCTGAATTATACTTGGGCAGCCATGTTTGCAGTCATGTCTTTCCTACACATATTTTTTGCATTTTTATTTATGGACGGAAAATATTGGGGCGAATTCACTGCTTTTGGTGACATGATTGTGATGTTTTCCTTTATCATTGTGCAGTTTATTGTATTGCGCAAATACTTTAAAACATCTGAATAATTTCTGATCTGCGATATTCGAGAGTAACTATGCCTTTATTTGTTCTGAGTTGTACTGACCGTGAAGGTACACTGGAAAAACGTCTTGCGACCCGTCCTGCACATCTTGCACGTTTGCAACAACTCGATGCCGAAGGTCGCTTAATTGTGGCGGGGGCAATGCCAAAAGACCCAAGCAATCCACAAGCAGGCTTTTATGGCAGCACCATGATTGTCGATTTTGACAGTCGTGAAGCACTCGATGCTTGGCTACAAGATGAACCTTTCTTAAAAGAAGGCGTATATAGCCACATTGACGTTAAGCCATTCAATAAAGCATTCCCTCAAGGATAAGCGCTATGCGTTTCGTTGTTGCCAGTGTTGTTGCTGTTCTGCTCAGTTCACCTGTATATGCAGTTGAGCCAGCCACAACCACACCTACTGCACCTGCTCCTGCTGCTGTGACCAACACGGCAGCTGTAGCAACAGCCAATGGGGTTACTCCTGCACAAGATAAGCCCCTGACTGCAGAACAAATTGCCAAAAATAAAGCCCTTCAGGAAGCTAAAACCAAAGCCTTGATTAAAGATCAGAGCACACGTTTGCAACAACTTGAACAGGCAAACCTCGATGCTTTGGCACAGAATCAGGAACTGCAACTTAAAAACGATAATTTAGGCGTGCAAGTTCAAGTACTGCAAAGTGAACGCAGTGCGCAAATGTTTTTATACGGTGCTGCAACACTCGCGGTTGGCGTATTGCTCGGCTTCTTAATTGCTAGCTATGTCTATACCAAACGTCGCCGCCAATGGTAAGGTGAGCATTCACCTCTTGATTTAAGGTACTCTGGTTTTGTTTCAGCCTATTCAAACTGCCGAGCTGGATTGGCAACTGGTCGATGGTATTGATGTGCCCATTTCCAAACAATTTGGCGATGTGTATTTCTCTAAAGACAACGGTTTATTAGAAACACGGCATGTGTTTTTACAGGGCAATGACTTACCCATCCGTTTAGCAGCGCTGAATGATTTTGAATATTTTTGTGTAGGCGAAACAGGCTTTGGTACAGGCTTAAATATTTTAGCGCTCTGGCAATTATGGCAACAGGTACGTCCCAATAATCGCAGCCATTTACACGCAATTTCTGTCGAAAAATTTCCACTTTGCAAAGCCGATCTTATACGTGCCTTAGCGGCTTGGCCCGAACTCAGTCATCTGTCTGAACAGCTGATTCAGCAATACCCTGCCGCTATTGCAGGCTGTCATCGTTTAAACTTTCCAGATGAACGCTTTAGCCTAGATTTATGGCTAGGCGATGCTCAGGAAGTTTTTCCTGTCATTGCTAAAACTGCTCCTGTCAATGCGTGGTTTTTAGATGGCTTTGCACCCGCCTGTAACCCCGATATGTGGCAGGAAACCGTGCTCAACCCGATTGTAGCACTGTCCGATTATGGCACGACTTTTGCCTCATTTAGTGTGGCAGGCGTACTCAAACGTGGCTTAAAACAACACGGTATTCACATCACCCGCCCACGCGGTTTTGGGCATAAACGGGAAATGCTGAAAGCCATCTGGCAAGCGCCTGAAATAGAGCCAATATCCGATCAGAACGAAACTCAAATTACAACAAATACCACAACAAGCAACCAACAGCGCCATATTGCGATCATAGGCGCAGGAATTGCGGGTTTAAGCTGTGCGTGGGCATTTTCCCAACGAGGGCATCAAGTCACGCTCTATGACCAAACAGCGCCACTTGCAGGCGGTTCTGGCAATCCTTTGGCACTCTTAAACCCAAAACTTTGCCCAATTCATCAAAGTGCTGATCATTTAATGACTTTGGCATGGCAACATGCTTTAAATCACTATGCCGCATTCAAAGCATTTCGTCCGTTGCAGATTCATCAACTGGCACTTAAACATGCCGATGAATTGCTGGATTTAGCCACACAATATCCAAAAGGTATTTTAGCAGCACAGAGTGCAACCGAACTTACGCCACAAAGCGACTTTGCCAGTTTAAACTTATTGCAAGCAGGAGCAGTTTCTCCACATCAACTGCGTGATGAAATTCTTGCGCATCCGCACATTCAGTTTCAGCAAGCTCAAATTAAACAAATCACCACGACAGCACAGCAACTGATCTTACACAGCGTAGATACTGAACTTGGAACATTTGATCATGTCATCGTCTGTGCAGCGCTGCAAAGCGGTGCTTTTTTTGAGCATTACCCTGTGCTTAAACCCATTCGTGGGCAAGTTAGCTGGGTAAATAATACAGATCAGGCTTTGCCATTATCACAAGCCTATAGCTATGGCGGCTATTGCATGCAGCTCAATGCCGATCAACTGATTTTAGGTGCATCGTTTTATCCAAATCGGGAAGATTGTGACGTCTTGGCAGAAGACCATGTGCATAACTACGAACTTATCCACAGTGTCTTTCCTGCGTATGCCGAAAACTTAGCACCCGTAGATACTTGGCAAGGTCGCGCTTCGCTACGCGCCCAAAGTAAGGATTATTTTCCCCTACTTGGCAAAATGCGTGATGATCAGGAAATTTACAGCTTTGCAGGACTCGGTTCTAAAGGCTTTTTATTTGCCCCGTTGTGCAGTGAAATACTGGCGGCACAAGTTTTAGCAGAAGCCTGCGCTGTACCTAAAAACTTAGTACAAAAACTGGCAGCTACACGTTTTCAGAAAAAGGTGAAAACCAAGAAGCCTTATTTTAAAGCTCCTCCACCTTCAAGCTAACGCTCGCTTAGAGAAAATAGAAATAAAACGATACCCAACAAAAAAGCGCCTTACGGCGCTTTCTTCATATTGATGATACTTAGTGACCTTGTTCCAAAGGCATGCCTGCGTCGCGCGCAGCACGTGTACCACCCATTAAAACAACATATTCACGTGAGCTGTCCAAACCTTCTAGTTTTTCCGCTGCACGTGGGGCTTTACTTCCGCCACCACATAAAATGTAAATGGGTTGATCCGCCGACACCTGAGTAAGACTCTCTGCTGATAGATCGTTAATTGGCTGATTCACAGCACCTTTAACATGAGCTTCTGCATAAGCACTTGCATCACGTACATCCCAGATAATCGCGTCAGCTGGGAACTCAAATGTTGTAATTTCTTGTTTACGGATCATTGCGCACTCCTTTGATGTAAAACAACACTTGGCAAATGAAGAAAACATCCCTAGCATCTCAGATATTGTTTCCATTTGCAAAGGTCTTCATTATGCCTTCTTTCGATATTGTTTCTGAATTAGAACTTTTTGAAGTGAATCATGCGGTTCAAAACACACAAAAAGAAATCGGTACTCGTTTCGATTTTCGTGGTCAGGATGTTTCTATCGACCTCAATGAAAAAAACAAAGAGATTAAAATCTCCACTGAAAGTGATTTCCAATGTGAGCAAGTGTATACCATGCTCGAAAATCACTTCTATAAGCGTAAAGTCGACATTCAGGCGCTTGACCCACAAAAAATGACCGCATCAGGTAAAAATGTGATTCAAGTGATCAAACTTAAAGATGGTCTTGACTCAGATACCGCAAAAAAAATTAACAAAGCCATTAAAGACAGTGGCATTAAAGTGCAATCTTCTATTCAGGGTGACAAAATTCGTGTGACCGACAAGAAACGCGACACATTGCAACAAGTAATGGCGTTCTTGAAAGAGCAACAATTTGGTCTGCCACTGCAATTTAACAACTTTAAAGATTAATTTGGGGATGTCATGACACCAACCAATCGCTTAAACAAACTGGTCAAAGCAACATCAAAATTGCCGAAAGGCATTCAAAGCCGCCTTTTGAGTCAAGCCTTTGGTCGTGTCGTGCCGATGGTGGGCACTGCGAAAATTCGCTATCAAGAAGTAACCCCATCGCAAGTGGTGGTCAGTCTTGCCAATCATAAAGCCATGCAAAACCATATTGGACAGGTACATGCCTGTGCTATGGCGCTGCTTGCCGAAACTGCTACAGGTTTTGTGACTGCTATGAATGTACCTGATAGTGCCATTGTGCTGATTAAAAGCCTGAAAGTGGACTTTAAACGTCCAACTCAAGGTGCAATGACAGCCATTGCCACACTCAGCCCAGAACAGCAACAACTCATGCACAGCACCGACAAAGGCGAAACACTGGTCAATGTCAGTGTGATTGATGAATCAGGCGAAGCCCCGATTCAGTGTGAAATGTTGTGGGCATGGGTGTCAAAAGCACATTTAAAGCAAAAACAAGATTGATACTTGTTTCTCTCCAAAAAAAATCCCAGCTACTGTGCTGGGATTTTTTTCATTACGATGTTTGACTAGCTTGATACTTATGATGCTTGACTAGCCTGAGCTTCTAAAAACTTCTGTTTGGCTTCTTCAGGAATCTGACGTTTTGAGCCTTTGACATCAACCGCAACAAAGGTAAATACCCCTTCGGTAACACGCACAGCTTCACGTGAATCATCATGGCTGTCCCACACTTCAATTTGCATTTGAATTGAAGTATTGCCCACTTTCAAAATTTTGGTGTAGCAACTGATCACATCGCCCACTTTTACAGGCACCAAAAAAGTCATTTGGTTAATGGAAATCGTGGCACAACGTCCTTTACTAAAACGCTCGGCATGAATCGCACCAGCCAAATCCATCTGTGAAACGATCCAGCCTCCAAAGACATCTCCACTCCAGTTGGTATCTGCTGGCATGGCAATTGTTTGTAGGGAAAGCACTCCCTCTGGTTTTACATGAGAATCTGACACGTTCACTCCGGACATTTGCATTAAATTAGCACGAACAGTGCATTAAGACTGGGCATTGAGTTGCTGATCCAACCACTGTTGTAATTCAGTCGCTCGTAGCGCGCCGCTTATTCTAGCAATTTCATTGCTTTTATTCATCAATACCAGTGTTGGAATACTGCGCACATGGAATGCACTGCTTAAGCGTGGATTGGCCTCGGTATCAATTTTGGCAAACACCACCTGCGGATTCTGCTTGGCAACTGTTGCAAAATGTGGTGCCATCATCTTGCAAGGACCACACCAGTCCGCCCAAAGATCAATCAGAATAGGTAAATCGCTATTTTGAATAAAATTACTGAAATTTTGCTCATTCAATTCAATGGGTGCAAGTGGAATCAGCGCTTGATGACACTGCCCACATGCAGGATTTGCAGATAATTTATCTTCAGGTACACGGTTTTTTGCACCGCATTCAGGGCATACAATAATCATTTACTGACTCCAAACAGTTGCTGTAAAAACTCTAATTGGGTCTGAATCGCTTTTTTAAACCATTCTCCATGATAAATATCGAAATGTTGCATATCCCACTCCTCATATTGCACATAAGGTGCAATATTGGTGGCCGCTTCACGACTCGACTCAATTGGAATCAGGCTGTCACGCTGCGCAGCAATAAATAACACAGGAATGTTGATTTGCCGCACTTCTTGAATGGGACGATAACGAATCAAATTAAAAAATACCCGCGCAGGAATTTCCCCACTCCAGTAATAGTCGGGGTTCACAATG
Organism: Acinetobacter sp. YH12099; assembly: GCF_013419195.1. Classification (NCBI taxonomy): domain Bacteria; kingdom Pseudomonadati; phylum Pseudomonadota; class Gammaproteobacteria; order Moraxellales; family Moraxellaceae; genus Acinetobacter; species Acinetobacter sp. YH12099. The sequence goes on from NZ_VPAP01000025.1 coordinate 30,428, forward strand.
GACATATAACCTGCATAACTGTCTGCAGTCGGTAAAAAACACAGTTCTTTTTGCGCCACCACTGCCAGTGTTTTAGGTGACATCCCCACCTTTGCTCCCATATAGTCCTGACTGGAAATTTTTAGGGCTTTCGGAAGTTGCTGCAAAGGATATAACTTGGCACTTTCCGCACCATCTACAAAAGGCACTTGTACCATGACCGCGGCAATATTGTGTAAGCGTGAGGCCAAACTCAGCACATATCCGCCACTCAGAGAAGTTCCCCACAGAATCATGCGTTTGGCATCAATCGACTTACGTTCCGCGATATGTGAAATCATGCTGCGCCAGTCATCTAACTGCGCCTCTATGGATACCAACTCACGTGGACGCCCCGTACTCCCGCCCCAATAGCGATAATCGAATAGCACCACGGCATAGCCTGCCTGAGCAAAATATTGTGCGTATTGCACCAATTTAAAATGACGCAAGGCCGCCAGACCATGCGCCATCAGAATTACCGCGGGTTTTTCTATAGATTTAGGGCGATAAAAGTCTGCAGCAATCACCTCGTGATCACTTTTGACATATAAAGGCTCGACCGTATAGGAATGCATAAGCGCTCCATTGCGTTATTTTATCGTTATCGTCGTTATAAATATTTCAGAACATTCTGCTCTTGAATCTACTTAATGCTATCATAAAGCATATTGTCATGAATAAAATGATGGAGTATTCCCATGTCTGAACAAGTCGGTTTTGCGGGTCAAATTGGTCCTGAGCATGTAACTCAGGTACTTGAGAAAGGCTTTAAGTCAATTATTAATAACCGCCCAGATATGGAAGGTGGTGCCGAGCAACCAACCAGTGCGCAAATTGAAGAAGCTGCACGTGCAGCAGGCTTAGATTATGTCTTTCAACCTGTGGTGTCTGGTCAAATTACTGAAGTCGATGTGCGTACTTTTGCCAATCACTATAACGAATTGCCAAAACCTATCCTGATGTTCTGTCGTACTGGAAACCGCTCAAACAACTTATTTCAGTTAGCTAAACAAATGGATTTGTTGGATGACTAAACACATCCTCAAACATGTGTTTTGCTGTATTCTGATCTGCAGCAGTATCTCGTTGAGTTACGCAAACAATACACAGATGCTAACAAATAAAGTCAGCGTTGCAGGTCAGATGAATGCTGCCAAATTTTCACAGTTGATGCGGCAAGGTTTTAAATCTGTGATTGTGAACCGCCCCGATCAAGAGATTGGCAATGCGGTCAAAGTCAGTGAATTACGCAATATTGCAGAAAAATCTCAGGTCAGCGTGATTTATCAACCCGTTAGTAGCGGTAAAATTTCTCCAACAGATATTCTTGAATTTGCCAAATATTATAATGAGCTCCCAAAACCCATTCTGATGATTTGTCGTAGTGGTGCTCGTTCCAGTGCTTTATTTCATCAAGCAAAATCTCAAGGTTTGTTGCATGAGTAAAATTTTATTGGTGGTGATGTGTGTCTTGGCGCTGAGTGCTTGTAATTCGATGCAAGTTCATCCGACTGTAGGTGTGAGTGTGGGGACTTCAATTTAATTACTAAAGTACCCTCATAAAAAACAGCGCCGAAGCGCTGTTTTTTAATTTGCATCAAAACAATCATCTGATATACCAAATGGACTAATGATGTTTGGTCCTGTCCCAGTTTGATCATTATAATCTGTTTCACGTACTGGTAATTGAAAATCGAAAGTCTTGCCGAAAGGAATAGACTGATTCTCCATACGTGCACTTAGACTTAAGTATAACCATTTTGAATATTTTTGATCATAGATAAGATTAATAGTTGCTTTACCATCAGCATCAGTTTTCACTTTAATAAATGATAATGTAGAGTTGGTCGCTCCTTCGTTGTTCAAATATACAACATTATTCACATCAACACTTGCAAGTTTTAGTTTTTCAGAAACTAAAGCTGCGTATGTAATTGAATTACCATTCCAATCCAAACCCGTCTCATTTTTGACCGGTGAATTGTTTAATGTACAAATAGCTGAGCTTAATGGATAAAGGCCAATATTATTTGAAAAATAGTATTTCCCTTTACTATACTGGATAGCACGAGATGAAATCGTTACATCTTGATTAGCATTATCTATACCCAAATCCAAATGAACGTCTTGGATATATTTCCCACTATTAGCACTCAATGCACCAAGAGAAATACCCGAACTATCACCACCATACAAATTTTCATCTATATATTTGACTAAATCTATAGTTTTAATTTGTTCGCTTGTCACAACTCCTGATTCAACAACTTGAACTTTAAATTTCAATCCTTGAGCCAACATAATTGATATTTGCTGTTCAGTTAAATTTAATGGCTTTGAACTTATAGTAAATGCAACATATCCTTCATCATTAGTTGAAGCTACCGAAGTACTTGAAATTTCGAGCTGACCATTAAATGAATTTTCAAGAGAAATCTGTACTGGTTTATTATTTACAGAATCAGTTTCATTAATTGCCTTAAGTCTAATCTGCACAGCAATCTTATCACCAACAACTGCAAGTGCCTGCTTGTCGGTTAAAATACTCCAATCATATTTGTTCGGTATTTCAACGACTTCTTTTTCTGGATCATAAGCCGAAATAAGATGAGGTTCTGAAGCTAAAGTATTACCTTTATCATCCTTAACAGATACCTTAACGTTTACACCTTTCAAGATTTCATTAATCGTGGATTCATCCAATCCCGCATCAACTTTAACATTAAATCGTGCAATACCCTGTCCATCAGTTTTGATTCCTGCGGATTCACCCTCTACCTCCTCACTTGATGGAATGTACTCAATCGCAGCTTTATTCTTTAATACATCTGTAGATTCAACTATTAAAGCAACATTAGGTAAAATAGCCCCATCATTCATTACACGTACAGACACTGTAAAAGTATCTCCACGCGCATTAAGTTTTTCTACTATTGGAAGATACTGAATTTGAATATTTTTAAACAGGTTTTCCTCTTGTGTGCCAGTTCCAGTTCCTGCGGTAGGAGCACTAACACCTTTATTATAGTACCCATCACTTCCACCGCCACCACAGCCAGCCAATAAAACTGCTAAAGCCACAGCCGAAAATTTCAAACTAATTTCTTTCTTTTTCATTGAGTTATTCCCCAAATCCCTCTAAAACTATGAGTTAATCAAACATATAATTAATATTGTCAGATATGTAACCATAGTTACTGCTTTATGTAAATAAAAGCATGATAAATGTTTTGCTTGTGTTAGCCTAAATTTATTTATTACATGAAGTAGCTCACAAATGTACGACCTCATTATTATTGGTGCAGGTACCGCAGGCATTAGCGCCTATAAAGAAGCAATTAAATACACCCAAAACCTACTCATCATCAATCACGGTCCATGGGACACCACCTGTGCCCGTGTTGGTTGTATGCCTAGCAAAGTCCTCATCTCTAGTGCCAATCGCATGCACGACATTCAACATGCACAAGAAGTTGCACTCACGGTAGATGCAAAAATTGATACATCCCAAATCATGACGCACGTACGTCAATTACGTGATCGTTTTACCCGTGCCACACAAAAAGATGTAGATCGCTGGGAAGCATCCCATAAGATTTCAGGCTTTGCGACTTTTATTGATGCCCATACAATTCAAGTGAATGGACAACAATATCACGCAAAAGCTTTTATTGTTGCAGTCGGTTCTACTCCTGCTTATGACCAAGCCTGGAAAGAAAACTTAGGCGAACGCTTAATCACATCAGATCAAATTTTTGAATTAGAGCACTTACCGCAATCTTTGACCGTCATTGGCAGTGGTGTAATTGCAATCGAATTAGCTCAAGCTATGCAACGCTTAGGGGTAGAGACCACTATTTTTGCACGTAGTCGTAAAGTTGGTTCACTCAGCAGCCCAGAACTACAAACCATTGCACAAAATACACTTAGTCAAGAATTGAATATCAAATTTGAAACCTTGCCAACACAACTACAAAGAACAGAACAAGGCGTGCAAATTGAATATCAAGAAGATGGACAAACACAGAGCTTAACTGCCGATTATGTATTGGTTGCCACGGGTAGACGCAGCTATTTAGATCAGCTTCAACTTGAAAATATTGATACGAGTTTTAACAACATCAAACAGCTCCCAATTGATGCACACACCAAACAACTCGGACGGCATGCTATTTTTATTGTGGGTGATGCACACACTAACACCCCCATTCAACATGAAGCAGCACATGAAGGACGTCTAGCTGTACATAATTGCTTAAACTTTCCAAACATTGAAAATATTAAAACATTAACACCTATGGGTATTGTGTTTAGCTCACCTGAAATGGCATCTGTAGGACAAAACTATAAACAACTGAAAGAGCAAAATATTGCATTTACGACAGGCTTTGTTTCTTATGAAAAACAAGGTCGCGCTTTGGTGCTGGGAAAAAATAAAGGTGCGATTGAAGTTTATATTAATAATAAAAGTCAAAAGTTATTAGGTGCTGAATTATTTGTGGATGCTGCTGAGCACATGGCGCACTTATTGGCTTGGATGATTGATGAAGAACTCACACTTGAGGATATTTTAGATAAACCGTTCTACCATCCAACACTAGAAGAGGGTTTAAGAACAGCACTTAAACATGCACGTCGACAACTACGTGAAATCTAATCAAATTTAGAAAGTATGCTTACTCTTTAAAACCATCCCCTGATGGTTTTATTTTGCCTTCACTTTTTATAGTTTTTAATATTTTCTTTCTCCCATAAAAAAACACCCCCAACGCTAGTTGAGGGTGTTTGAATAATGAGCTGGCGATGACTTACTCTCACATGGGTAACCCCACACTACCATCAGCGCGAAGAGGTTTCACTTCTGAGTTCGGGAAGGG
>NZ_VPAP01000026.1:0-29929 GCF_013419195.1 Acinetobacter sp. YH12099
TAAATCATTGACATAATTCCAGACGAAGTTCACTTCTGATGCTAGTTGGTCTAACACCTTGCAATGTTTGTCTTTTATACGTAATTTAAGGGTTTTCATGTACTTATATTAACAATCAAAACTCAAGAAAAATAGTCCTTAGTTAAATCAAACGACACTTCATGTCGTGTCGCTTATATCTCTGACCTGAAGGACTGAGTTTTACGCTCCATTTGATAAAGCATGCTAAACTGCCAAACATAGGGATTAAACTGCGTTAACCATGTCAAATATCAATAAAAAGTTATTTAAGCGCTTACATTTAAATCATGCTTATGGACAGCTGATTGCACTTATTTTTGTGCCAATTATGGTTTTGGCATGCGTCGGCACGATGCTAGTTTTATCTGAAACCTCGAATGCCGCAAAAGCACAGCAGCGACAAATGGCAATTGCGATTTTGACCCGTTTTGAGTTGCCATCTGAAGCAGCTTTGCATCAACTGGCTAGCTTTCCGTGGAAGTACGAAGAAGCACGTACTTTTATGCAAAATATGATGAACGAAAAGCACTTGATTCGTACTGCACTGATTGATGCTTCAGGTACGCGCCGTTTAAGCATGGGTTTTCAAGACCAAGCCGAATGGCCCAAATTCCCTAAAAATGCCGATTTTTTTGGCCCAATTCTGTATAAAAATAATCATGTGTATGGCATGCAAATTCAGCAAGACATCAACCGTCCTGCATGGTTGCTGATTGAACTGGACAATCAGCCATTACAAATTGCCCGTTATCGGGTCATGATTGTATTAATTGCCACAGGCTTGCTGACCCTGTTGTTGTTATTGCTGTGTCTGAATTTCTATTCACGACGCTGGATTGCACCCATGTATGAAATTCGCATGCAGCTACAACGCCTGAATGCCGATACGCTCGATCAACACATGGTCATTAACAGTACTGGCGAATTACGCTTACTGCAGCGGGATATTGCCAATGTGGTAAAACGCCTGCATTTCAGCTTTTTAGAACTCAAAGAACATACCGAACAAACCGAAGATGACTTGCGCCGCACCCTCGATACTTTGGAAGTGCAAAACATCACTTATCGTCAGGCACGTGACCAAGCGATTTCTGCCAACCAGTCTAAATCGGTATTTTTAGCCAACATCAGTCACGAACTCAGAACACCATTGAACAGTATTGATGGCTTTATTCACCTGTTATTGCGTCAGGAAAATCTTAGCAATGAACAGAATTTATATTTACAGACCATTCGTAAATCATCGGCGCATCTTTTAGCACTCATTAATGACGTATTGGATTTTTCTAAAATTGATGCAGGCAAACTGGAACTGGATACCGCACCCTTTGATTTAGAAGAAGCCATTTTTGATGTGATGGATATGCTCTCGCCTTTGGCTGCGCAAAAACACATCAACATGGCCTTTTATTTTGCCAATAATGTGCCGCAATATGTGCTGGGCGATGCTTTACGTTTCAAGCAAATTTTAACCAATTTAATTTCCAATGCGATTAAATTCACCCCCGATGGTGAAATTATTGTACGGGCGCGGGTAGAACATGACGATATTGGACAATGCTTAATTCACTTTAGCGTCCAAGACAGTGGCATTGGCTTAAGCGGTACAGACCGTAAAAAATTGTTTGAGTCTTTCTCTCAAGGTGATACTTCGGTCACGCGTCAATTTGGTGGTACAGGTTTAGGTTTGGCCATTTCCAAACAGTTGGTGCATTTGATGCAAGGTCAAATTGGCTTTGAAGACAATCAGGAACGCGCCCCAACCGAAAAAGGCTCGACCTTCTGGTTTACTGCCATGTTTGCGGTAGATGAAGCGCATGCACAGCAGCATCCAAACTTTAAAGAGATTCAGGTGGTGTCGTATTTGGCGCACCCTGCCACAGCGAATGTCTTGCGTCATTATCTTGAAAATTATGCGGTGCGACATATTGAAGCCGCTTCAATTTTAGATTTATTTAGCCGCTTAAAAGATGTATCCGACCTGCAAGACAATACTTGGTTGATTGTTGATCATAGTGGCGACACCGAAGCTTTATTAAAAGAAATTCGTACCCGTTATCAAGGTAACTTGGCAGTGTATGGCTATCAAATGGCGCTAGACCCAAGTCTGTTAAATGAATATCGTGCGCGCGCTTTGTATCAACCGCTCAGTCGTTCAGCCTTAATTGACTTACTCAACAATGAAAACAGTTTTGATGAACAGGAGTCTGCATCATTTGATGGTAAAGGCCTGCACGTTTTAGCGGTGGATGACCATCTACCAAACCTGATTGTACTCGAAGCCTTGTTGGGCGAACTGAATGTGACCACCACCAAAGCGCAAAGTGGTCAGGAAGCTTTGGGGATTTTGCAGCAACGCATTGAGCAGGGACAGCAACCATTTGACCTGATCTTTATGGATATTCAAATGCCTGTGATGTCGGGGGTAGATACCACCCGTGCGATTCGTTCTTTAGAATCGACTTTGGAAAATCACAAACGCTTACCTATTATTGCCCTCACCGCGCATGCTCTTGCCGATGAAAAGCAAAAATTACTCAAAGTCGGTATGGATGACTATGTCACCAAACCGATTCAGATTGAACAAATCATCCAAATTTTAACCCATTGGACCACGCAAAGTTTTAATAAGCCACCTGCAGTCGATAAAGCCATTGTGATTGAAGCGCTAGATCCACAGGTGTTGGATTGGCAACAAAGCCTAATGCTGGCAGCCAACAAAGAAGACCTTGCAGTGGATTTACTGAAAATGCTAGTGGATAGCTTTGCCACAGAATTACATGAAATTGAACAGCTGATTGAACTGGAAGATTTCCCACAACTCGAGCATGTGTTGCATCGTCTGTATGGTGCGACCCGCTATGTTGGCACACCGAACCTGCAAGAAGTAACAGGCTCATTTGAACAGTTTGTTTCGACCTTACGTAAAGAACGTCGTAAAGCCGATGATCTGTTTGTGCAAGAGGTCTTAAACCGTTATCAGGAATTACAAACCTGTATACAGCAAGTTGAACATGCGGCAGAACACATTTTTACCAAACACAATGCGGTGAGTTAGCCAACATCAAAGTGACATTCACCGCGAACGCCTCAACGAGAAGATACAGTTTGTAAGCACGACTCACCCAGCACTATTCACAAAAAAAAGTCACGTAATCAAAGGCAAGGTCGCAAGGCTTTGCCGTGACTCTGCTGTCATTTATCGCACTGCTGCCCATGTTATGCTTTGCCCAGTAAAAACAAGAGCTCACATCATGACCTTACTTCGTATCGAAAAAAATAATGGCATCGCCACAGTTTCCCTGAACCGCCCAGACAAACGCAATGCCATGAGTTTTGCCCTACTCAAAGAATTGGTGCGGACTGCCGAAAAACTTAAAAAAGACCGCAGCTTACGTTGTGTAATTTTAACAGGCGAAGCAAAGGTATTTAGTGCAGGCATTGACTTGGCCGACCTCAACAATCCACAAAACCGTGCATTTGCGGCTTGGGAGTTAATTAAGCCAGGGCAAAGCCTGTTTCAAAAAGCATTTCTCGTTTGGCAACAATTGCCTGTACCTGTAATTGCTGCAATTGAAGGCTATTGTTTTGGTGCAGGGATGCAATTGGCCTTGGCCGCAGATATTCGTATCGCGCATCCTGACACACAAATGTCGATTATGGAAAGCCGTTGGGGCTTAGTGCCTGATATGGGGCTAAGCCGTTCTTTAAAAGGTTTAATTGGTTTAGACCTTGCCAAAGAGCTGACTTTAACTGCGCGTATTTTTGATGCCAACTATGCCAAAGAAATTGGTTTGGTCACGCATTTAGATGCAACCCCCTTACAAAAAGCACAAGACCTTGCTGAAGAAATTGCACAACGCTCTCCTGATGCATTGGCTGCAGCCAAACAAGTGCTGGATGCTATGGAACATGCGCCAAATAAATCTTTACGTTTAGAAAAAATTTGGCAATTAAAATTATTGCTGGGTAAAAATAGCCAACTGGCACGTAAAAAGGACAAGAACCCTGAAGTGACCTTTGCACCGCGTCAGTTTTGATTCAGTTCAAACACAACAGACTTTGACCAAAGGCTAAATTGACATTTCAAGCCAGACTTGTACTGTAGGCAAAAACGGAGAATCAGCGCTATGCATTTTGATCGTGACACAAAAATCGCTTTTTTAGGTATGGGACTTATGGGGACGCGCATGGCAACCCGCTTAGTTCAGGCAGGTTTTGAGGTCGCGGTGTGGAATCGTAGCCCTGCGGCTTGCGAATCTGTGCTCAGTCTGGGGGCAAAACCGCTGCAATTGAGCGAGATCGGACAATATCCAGTGATCTTGAGTTGCCTTGCCGATGATAATGCCGTCCAAGCTGTATTAGATCAAATTGAGCCTTTTTTGACTGCTCAACAAGTCATTGTCGATTTTTCCAGTTTGTCTGTAGATCAAACCCAAAAGCTAGCGCAGCAAGCCAACCTCAAACAGGTCACATGGATTGACTCACCTGTATCGGGAGGCACTGCGGGAGCCGAACAAGGTAGTTTGGTGATTTTTGCAGGGGGTGATGCAAACACCATCGAAAAATTAAGCCCGATTTATGATGTGCTGTCACAACGTGTGACCCGTATGGGCGAAACAGGCACAGGACAAGCCACTAAAATCTGCAACCAACTGATTGTTGCTGCCAACAGCACCCTAATTGCCGAAGCTGTTGCCTTAGCAGGACAGGCAGGCGTAGACACCCGTTTACTTGCACCTGCTTTGGTGGGTGGTTTTGCCGACTCGAAACCGTTTCAGATTTTAACTCCACGTATGGCAACTCACAGTTTTGAGCCTGTACAATGGAAAGTCCAAACCCTGTCTAAAGATTTAAACAATGCCTTACAACTGGCAGCGCAATTTCAGTTACAGATTCCTGTGGCAGAAAAAGCCCTTTCACAACTGCAAGCCCATCAAGCCAAGGGTTTTGCAGAAGCAGATTTAGCCACCATTATTCATCAGGTCGAAGCTTAATCGGCTTGATTCCTGATCCAACCTTTGCCTGCAAGGAGCACCTGCATGTCTAAACTGGCGGTTAATCTGTCGATGATTTTTACCGAAGTGCCTTTAATTGAACGCTTTGCCCTTGCACGCGAACATGGTTTTCAGCATGTTGAAATTCAATTTCCCTATGAACTGAGTATTGAGCAGATTCAAACCCAACTCACACTTCATCAACTCAGCCTGTGCTTAATTAATGTCCCTGCGGGCGACCTCATGCAAGGCGGCAATGGTTTGGCGGGCGTACCCGGAAAAGAGATTGAATTTCATCATGCCCTAGAGTTAGCTATCCGTTATGCCACGGCGTTAAATGTCCCTAGCGTCAATATTTTGGCAGGCAAACAACCTGTCGATGCCGATTTACTGCCTTGCTTAAACACGCTGGCAGAAAACCTAAAACTGGCCTGCTCGATGCTCACCCAACATCATATTCAGCCTGTATTTGAAATGATTAATGGCACCGACATGCCACGCTTTTTGGTACAAAATATTGCGCAAGCTCAAGAGATGCTAGAAGCAGTCAAACATCCTGCTCTTAAAATGCAATACGACTGTTATCACATGGCGATGATGGGTGAAGATGTGCTGAGCGCATTGCAAGAAAACATTCAGGATATTGGTCATATCCAGTTTGCCGACAATCCAGGACGCCATGAACCCGATTCAGGCGAGCTAGACTATACTACTATTTTCAAATGGTTACAGCACAGTGCTTACTCAGGCTATGTCGCTGCAGAATACCGCCCAAGTCTGGCGTCAAATCAATCATTTGCATGGAAAAACAAATATTTTTCCTCGTCTTAAAATGGTTAAAATTAAATCAATTTGAAATTTCAGGCTAAAACAGCTATATTAGACGATGAATAATTTTAGGAAATTATACACCCCATGAATTTAGAACCATCGCCCGGCGCTTCTAATTCTCACGATCTTGCAATGAATACCCAAAAGCATGACGTACAAACTTGTCTTAAAGTTGTACATGAAGCTCTCCTTGATGTAAAAGCCAAAGAAATTGTTGAACTTGATGTCAGCAGCATCAGCAATGTTTCAGATGCCATTGTGATTGCTAGCGGTACATCAACTCGCCACGTAAAATCTCTTGCCGATAATGTTGCCGAAGAAGCGCGCAAAGCAGGCTTCCGACCAATTGGTATTGAAGGTGAACGTGATGCAGAATGGATCTTGGTCGATCTTGGTATGGTAGTGGTTCACATCATGCTACCAACAGCACGTAAATTCTATGACCTAGAAAGCTTATGGCGCACTACGCCTGAGTCTGTTGCTTAATACAACAGTTCACTTGAGCAGCCTTAAAGATGCACAAAAAGCGACTTTCAAATAAGTCGCTTTTTTAATGCAGATCTTTTGAAGTTCATACCTCTAATCATTTTATATCGTATTAACCTACCCACCAAATATTGGTTTATATCATCCCCTACCCACTACATTGCTTCAAACCAATCCTATACAAACTCACCCAAACTCAATCTGCCTTCTCTCAATTGACCACTTTACAGCAGCCATAAAAAAACCGCCCGAAGGCGGTTTCATCTCTAGGAACCGTGTCTTAGTGACCTGTACCGTTGATTGATTTAGTCATATCTTCCACAACTTTCTTGGCATCACCAAAGATCATCATGGTCTTGTCGTTATAGAACAAGTCGTTGTCTAGACCCGCATAACCTGTTGCCATTGAGCGTTTGATGACCATAATGGTACGTGCTTTATGCGCTTCAAGAATTGGCATGCCGTAAATTGGCGAGTTTGGATCGTCTTTTGCCGCAGGGTTAACTACGTCATTTGCACCAATCACCAACACCACATCTGTTGCAGGGAAATCTGAGTTGATTTCGTCCATTTCTAAGATGTCTTCATACGGTACGTCTGCTTCTGCAAGTAATACGTTCATGTGACCCGGCATACGACCTGCCACTGGGTGAATCGCAAAACGAACAGTTACACCTTGCTCTTTTAACAAGTTGGCCAATTCTTTGACCGCATTCTGTGCACGACCTTGCGCCATACCATAGCCCGGTACAATTACTACGCTGTCTGCATTTGACATCAAGAAGCCAGCATCATCAGCAGAACCTGAACGGTAGTTACGTTGCACTTGCGCACCCGCTGCTGCCGTTGGTGCTGCTGCACCGCCCATCGCACCACCAAACAATACGTTGATGATTGAACGGTTCATGGCTTTACACATGATGTAAGAGAGAATCGCACCTGAAGAACCGACCAATGAGCCTGCAACAATCAGCATGTTGTTTTCAAGTGTGAAACCAATACCTGCTGCCGCCCAACCTGAGAACGAGTTCAACAATGACACCACAACTGGCATGTCACCACCACCCACTGGTGCAATCCATACCCACCCGAATGCCAATGCTAAACCTGTCATTGCCCAGAATGAAGTCATGTTGCCGCTCAGGAAGAAGTGAATCCCAAAACCGAGCATGGCAAGGAAAATTAACGCCTGAACAGGTTTTACCCATGCACCCGAAATAGTTTTTGCCCATTTCTTCGCCGCCAATTTACCGTATGCAAAAACAGATGCAGTAAAGGTAATCGCCCCCACGAAACAGCCCACAAACAATTCAAATAAATGAACTTTGCTCATTTCATGGAAAGTAATGCCATTTGCAGCCAACAAGTCTGGACCAAGTTCGATTAACTTGTTGTTATGAATAATCGCAGCAATCGCAATTAAAACTGCAGCCAAACCGACTAAAGAGTGCATTAACGCTACAGTTTCAGGCATTTGAGTCATTGGCACCGTACGTGCGCGGGCAATACCCACCACCGCACCTGCTGCCATAGCTGCCAGAATCATCCACACAACTGGATTGTCTGCCACAAAGAATGTAGTCAAGACTGCAATCGCCATTGCGATCATGCCGTAACGGTTGCCCGCAATCGCAGTTTTAGGCCCAGACAAACCACGTAAAGTTAAGATAAAGAGCACAGCCCCGATTAAATAGAACCAGTCTGCATATTCACGAATAAATTCCATGCATTAGCCCTCTTTTTTCTTTGCTTTTGGTTTGAACATTTCCAGCATACGTGCAGTCACTGCAAAACCACCGAAAATATTGATGCTTGCCAAGAATACAGCAATCGCACCCAGTACACTCACCACATTAATGGTTTGGAAATCGACACTGCCTTCTACACCCATGATTGGTAGACCAACAGTTTGAATCATCGCACCTACAATAATGATTGAAGAAAGTGCATTGGTTACTGCCATTAATGGCGTATGTAACGCAGGTGTTACCCCCCACACCACGTAGTAACCTACGAAGATGGCAAGGACAAAAATCGTAATTGTTTCAACCATGAGAATTCTCCTTAACCACGCTTTAACAGCACTTGACCGTTATGAGTGACCAGCAACGCTTTCTGAATTTCTTCTTCAGGATTCAATGCGAAGTTCTTGTCGTTATCAAATAATGTTTCAACAAAATTCAACACATTACGCGCATATAGTGCAGATGCTTCTGTCGATACAGTCGATGGAATGTTTGGAATACCCAAAATTTTCACACCATTGGCAGTCACTACAGTTTCACCGCATTGTGAACCTTCGACGTTACCGCCCGTTTCGACTGCCATATCTAAAATCACAGAACCCGGCTTCATTTTTGCCACAGTTTCCGCTTTGATTAAACGCGGTGCATCACGACCCGGCAATAACGCAGTGGTAATCACGATATCCGCATTAGAAACGGCTTTATCGACAATCACTGCTTGGTCTTTAATGTATTGTTCACCAGGCATCCAGCCATAACCATTTTTGGCAGCATCGGCAGCTTTTTGTTGTTCTTCTTCAGACATTGGTACGTCTAACCACTTACCACCCAAAGATTCCACCTGATCTTTTGCCGTTGGACGCAAGTCAGTTGCTTCGACTACAGCACCTAAACGCTTCGCTGTTGCAATGGCTTGCAAACCAGCAACACCCACACCCATGATCACAACACGCGCAGGTTTTACAGTACCCGCTGCCGTCATTAACATTGGGAACATGCGTTGATATTCTGCTGCAGCCAACAACACAGATTTATAACCTGCCAAGTTGGCTTGTGATGACAACACGTCCATATTTTGCGCACGCGACAAGGTACGTGGCAAAAGCTCTAAAGCAAATGCAGACACCTGAGCCGCAGCAAATTGGTCTAATTCAGTATTGCGGTAAGGATCAAACATCGCCACCACAGTGCTGTTCGGTGCAAGTTTTTGAATTTCTTCACCCTTTGGGGCACGAACTTTCAAAATCATTTGGCTACCGCGATAAGCATCATCTGTCATGGTCGCGCCTACTTGTTCATAAGCGCTGTCGATATAAGCGGCTTTTACGCCTGCACCACGTTCAATGACTACGCTATGACCCGCGCTAATCAACTTCTTTACTGTTTCTGGCGTCGCAGCGACACGATTTTCACCGACAACAGTTTCGGTTGGAATTCCGATCTGCATGAGCGTTCCTCAAGCTAGTTTTTCTTAAGTCAACATCGTGGATAACGATGCTTTCCCCTCAGGATAAGTTTTGTTGAATTTTTGGATTCTAATGCAACATTTTTAAATTACCACCCAATATTTATTTAATAAATACCCATATTTTGAACTGATGATTCATAAAAATATTGTTGCGAGATATAATTGATAAGTTTTGCTTCTTGAATATAAGTCTAATTATTCAGCAAAACTTCGATTTGAAGTGTCTAAAAGAAAAAAAGCGATGCTTTGAGCTTGCAGTTGACCACATTTAAATGAATTAAGCATTGATCATTCTGACACGCATTTCACTTAATTGGGAAAATCCGACTTAGCGCTAAAAGATTGCATATCTATACATTTAAGCGCTAAAAGCAAAAACTTAAACACCAAATTGACTTTTTTGACAATTTTTACACCGCACAACAAGGTTCAATTTAGAAGTGTTTTGCGCATCTGAAAACCTTAGAAAAACCTACCTTTGCCTTATGAGTAAAATCGAATATTTGAAACAGTAAAACTTTTAAAAGAAGCTTGAATTTATTCAACTCAGGTCTAAGTTAAGTGCTGCTATTTTTTTCATTTTTTTTGTGCGTCATTTAGTCTGATGATGGATTTTCTCTGTTTTGCAATATTTTTAGCTAATTTGCACCATTATCGTGCAAAGCTCATTTACTCTACTTTTCACAAAATTTATGCCATCTCAAGCAGACCATCTGCATAAAATCGGCTATGCTTACTCAAATACAGCACACAGCTTTATTCATGCAGTCGCATCTGTCTTTATCCATCATACAACTTGTATTTGTGTGCGCGGCATGTGTCACTTTTCTTGCATCCACCTTGCTCGACAGCATTTTTCATGATCAGACTTAACGCCACACAATGGGCTCCATCTTTGCCTTATTTGCAGCCTTTTTGTTTAGTACCAAAGCCATTTTTATTAAACAGGCTTATGCACTTTCACCGTTGGTCGATGCAACCGTACTCATGGCTTTGCGCATGGCAAGTGCCCTGCCTTTCTTCTTGCTGATTTGTTGGCTCAATCGCCATCACAGTCGCAACATCTCTACACGCAATTGGCTGCTAATAATATTTGCAGGTCTGATGGGCTATTATTTTTCTAGCTGGCTGGATTTTTTAGGGCTGATGTTCATTAGCGCTTCATTAGAACGCATTATTCTGTTTTTATATCCAACGCTCACCGTTCTGGCTTCGAGCGTAATGTATCGGCAGAAACTGAGCTGGCTGAGTCTGTTTGCAATTGCCCTGAGTTATGGCGGAACAGTGATTGTGATGTTACAGGAACAGAGCAATACCCCGCATGACACGTATTTTTGGTTAGGCAGCAGTTTGGTGTTTGCCAGTGCGGTGTGTTTTGCAGGCTATTTATTGCTGACCAAAAGCCTGATTCAGCATTTTGGTTCATGGAATTTTACAGGTCTGGCTTTAAGTATTGCCTGCATCGGCACGCTTACGCATTACAGTTTGGTCACACCGAATCCACTGGGACTGGTACAACAACTGCCTGTAGAAGTGTTAGGTTATGGCATAGCTTTAGGGATATTTGTCACAGTCTTGCCCACCTTACTCATGGCACACAGTATCGCCCGTTTAGGTGCGGCACAATCGGCCATGATTGCTTCAATTGGCCCCATCTTGACGATTCTATTGGCCACAGCATTTTTAGGTGAACATCTAAATGGCATACAATGGTTCGGCTGCATGCTCAATATTGTAGGCGTGATGATGATCACCTTGTCCAAAAACAAGTTCTCTCATTAAGTTAAAGGCGACATCCTGCCACTAATGAAGTTGAATATTGGATTCAATCTTTGAGCTACTGCAACCCCGTTTTACCATTGACCTTAGGATAATTATGAACACTGCACCCGACATCAGCCAAGATAAAACCCTGCTCTGGTTGATGGCGATTGCCTGTGGCCTATGCGCGGGGGCCAATTATTATTGCCAACCGCTGATTTACTCGATTCATCAATCTTTCCAGATTCCGCAATCCCAAGTGGCATTGACGGTGACTTTTGCACAAGTATCTTATGCACTGGGTTTATTGTTTATTGTGCCTATGGGCGATATTGTCAATAAAACCAAATTCATTCCCCTATTGATGTTTTTGGCCTCGATTGGCTTATTTTTATGTGCCTTTTCCAGCAATTTAAGCATGCTATGGATTGGCACGATTATCACAGGGCTGTTTTCTGTGGCGGCACAAGTCTTAATTCCCTTTGCCACCATGACCGTAAAACCTGAAAAAATGGGTGAAGTGGTCGGTTTATTGATGAGTGGTTTATTGGTCGGTATTTTACTTTCGACCAGTTTGGCAGGTTTGCTGTCCAACTTATTCCATTGGAAAGTGATTTACCTGATTAGCGGTGTGCTGATGCTTTGCATTGCCGCGGTACTCAAAGCACGCTTACCCTTTATCTCAACCAGCAAACTCAGCTATTTGGCCGTGTTTCAGTCTATGGGCAAACTCATTTTAGAAGAACGTCGTTTGGTCTATCGTGCCTTGCTCGGTGCGTTTGCTTTTGCAGCGATGAGCGTGTTGTTTTCCACCATTGCAGTATTACTCAAATCCAGTTTTGGCTTAGCTGACTTTATGGTGGGCATTGTGGCAATGGTGGGTGTATTCGGTGCTCTTTCGACCAAACACGTGGGGAAAATTGCAGATCGTGGCTATGTTACAGCGCTGACGTGGGGTGGTTTGGCGCTATTGGCAATCAGTTGGGTCTTTCTATACAACGGACAATTTAGCTTATGGAGCTATATTCTTGGTTTTGGCTTAATTAACCTTGGGCTTGCCACCGTACACAGCAGCAACCAAAATGTAATTTTTCGCTTACGCCCCGATGCCAAATCGCGGATTAACTCAATTTATATGACCAGTTATTTTACTGGCGGTGCTTGTGGTTCTGCCTTGGGAATCTATGCATGGCAACACGGTGGATGGTTATGGAGTTGCCTAGTTGGTTTGTGTTTTGTTACCGCCGCAATGAGCTTTGCCCTACTCGACTGGCAGCATCAACGTCAACACACCGCCATGCCTTAAACGCTGCGATTACAATCAAGCAAGTCGCTTAAGACATTTGCATCACAGGGTAAAATGGCTGACTCAATTCCACATTTTCTAAATTTTCCAATAAGATTTGGATAAAACACGGCATCAACGCACACAGTAAAGTATTGGCATGGCTGAGTTGTTTGCGGTTGATTGCACTGTTATAAGTTGCACCACCTTGTAAAAGTTGCTGCTGTAACGTCAATAAGCGCTTAAACAAACATGCCAAAATTGTAGCTGAATCATGGATGTGCAATGCCTGCATAATCTGCTGTTTCTCTGCTTCATAATCTGCACGCCATTCAGCTTCAGTCATTTTTTGATTACGCCAATCCCAAAAACTTTGATACAAATAAGGGTTGGTCAGCAACACCTCTAAACTTTGTGGATATTTTTCCCAAATAATTCTCGCCATGCGCTGATCGACATCTTTTTGATACATACGCTGCACAAATTGCTGCAAGGTCTGTTGTGTATGCTCTGCCGTTTGACCTTGCGCATACAAGGCACTCAACGCCACCCATGCTGTCATAAATTGCATATCGACATCATCATGAAACTCAATGGCTTTTTTCCACCAACTTAAACTGCGCTGCATGCGTAAATTAAATGCCGTTGAAAATTCATTTTTCTTAGTTCGATAAATTTCTTCTAATACCAACATTTTATTTTCCCTCTTATGCTGCGTTATCCTATCTTTTCAACATACTAAAAAACGGCTACGCATACAAATACTGAGCAGTTCCGCTTTAGCATCTACGGTTGCGCTGCTTTGTTCATAGCGAACAAAGCAAAGTTAATGCCAATGGATGTGGGTTGGGGATACTGTCGATTTTCACTTAAACCCCGTATAATGCGCGGTCTTGTGCTTTTGTTTTTCAATTCAGGTGGGTTATGACACGTGCCATCCAAACTTTACAACCTCGCATTTCGGTTGCCCCTATGATGGATTGGACTACCCGCGATTACCGTTTTTTTGCACGTTTATTTAACCCCAATATCATTCTGTATACTGAAATGGTAACCACTGGCGCAATTTTATTTGGTGATGCCAAGCGCCATTTAGATTACAGCAAAGAAGAACATCCTATTGTCTTGCAGTTGGGCGGTTCAAATCCGAAAGACCTTGCGACCTGCAGTAAAATGGCACAAGACTGGGGTTATGATGAAATCAACCTGAATGTTGGCTGCCCAAGTGATCGAGTACAAAACAATAAAATTGGTGCGTGTTTAATGGCAGAACCAGACTTGGTTGCAGAGTGTATTGCCGCCATGCGTCAATCGGTTGATATTCCTGTGACCGTAAAACATCGCATCGGGATTGATGACATGCACTCTTATGCAGAGATGCTGCATTTTGTGGATACTGTGGCTCAAACAGGTTGCAATAACTTTATCGTGCATGCCCGAATTGCCTTATTACAAGGTTTATCGCCTAAAGAAAACCGCGAAGTTCCGCCTCTGCGTTATGAGGATGTGTATCGCCTAAAACAAGACCGCCCCGAATTGTTAATTGAAATTAATGGTGGAATTAAAACGTTTGCCGAAACCCAACAACACCTCAAGCATGTCGATGGGGTGATGATTGGTCGTGAAGCCTATCACAACCCTTATTTACTGGCAGAGCTTGGGCAATTATGGGGGCTAGAATTACCTGACCGTTTTGAAATTATGCAGCGCATGTTGCCGTATATTGAACAACGTCTACAACAAGGTGCACCACTTTCTGTCATTACCCGCCATATTTTAGGTTTATTCCAAAACCTGCCAGGTGCACGTAAATGGCGTCAGGCACTAAGTGGCGGCAATGCCAAAACATTTGCAGATGTAGAGCAAGCATTGGTCAATATTCAAGCAGCAATGCAGCGTACGGAAGACTATTCAAAAGAGCAGCAGCTACAACGACCTACTGAATAAAGTCATTGGCGATGTGCAAAATCAAAGAACTTTTTTATAAGCCATGCCTCGCATGGCTTTGATTTATGTATTTTTAGCCTGTAAGGCATCTAACTTTTTCAACACTTCTGCCACAGCTACCATCGCAAAACTGGACGTGACCACCACCGCCGAACCATAGCCGCCACAGCGCAAGCCTGCGCTTGGGCATACATCGGCACTAGAAAATGGATTGTCGATGGAATACACACAGGTAATCCCAAACTTTTCTTTTGGCTTTTTACAAATACCTTTGCTGCGTAATTGGGCGCGCAATTTGGCCAACATTGGGTCTTGTTCGGTTTTAGATAAATCTGCCACTCGAATTTTCAACGGATCAAGTTTGCCACCTGCACCACCCGAAACAATCAGTGGAATCTTGTTAAAACGACAATGCAGCATCAACGCTAGTTTAGCTTTTACGTCATCAATGCAATCTAAAATCAAATCAGGTGCAGTCGCCAATAACGCTTTGACGTTATCTGGACTGAGGTAATCATCGACCAAATTAATTTTGATACGTGGATTAATAGAACGGCAACGCTCTGCCATGACATTAATTTTTTCATGCCCCAAGGTTGAGCTCATGGCAGGCAATTGACGGTTAATGTTAGATGCTGCGACCACATCCATATCCACCAATGTCAGCTCGCCGATACCCGTACGTGCCAACGCCTCAACCGCCCAAGAGCCGACACCGCCAATTCCTATCACCATGACATGACTTTGGGCATAATGCTGAAAAGCACTGTCGCCATAAATTTTGGCCACACCTGCAAAACGGCGTTCATATTCATCATCTTGAAGAAGATCTGTCATGCTGCAATCAAATTTAATTTCAAAGTGTGGGCATTTTACTGCGTTTCGCAGACTTCGTGTTGTTTCATCTAAAGTTTAGGCAGGTCTAATACTTGAACACTATTCTGCCAAAGCTGTGCGGCTAAAGTTTGCGGTGCAATATCTAAACAATCCGCTAAACCTTCAAGCACATAAATCAGGTTCGCAGGGGTATTTCGGGTTCGTGATTGAGTATCTGTCTGACAACATAAAGGCGTCATATCGGGGCAGTCGGTTTCCAAAACCAAATGTTCAGCACCAATTTCCTGCACAACACGGCGCAGTTTTTTTGCATTGGGATTGGTAATCTGCCCTGTCACACCAATTTTAAAGCCCAATTTGATCAGTGCTTTGGCTTCTTCTACCCCACCGCTAAAAGCATGTGCAATGCCACCAAACTGAAATTGTTGCTGTTTGAGTATTTTTAAGGTTTCGGCATGAGCCTTACGAATATGTAGCAGTACAGGTTTTTGTCGATGGCGTGCGATTTCCAATTGCGCGGCAAAAAAATCTTGCTGCTTTTGAAACGCTTCAGGCTGTTTATGTTCAACCAAAAAAGTGTCTAAGCCAATTTCACCCACCGCGACACAATGCTGTTGTTGCAAAAACTGTTCTAAATCTTGTAAATGTTGGTCTTGATGTTGTTCGATATAAAAAGGATGCAAGCCTGGTGCAAGATGACTTTGTGGCACATGCTCAAGTTGGTTTAAAAACTGTTGTGTAGAGATTAAATCTTGAAAACGTGATTGTACAAAGCCAATCAGTACCAAATGTTCTACGCCTGCTGCCTTGGCCGCATACGCCAATTGCTCCCGATCTGAGTCAAAATCAGGTACATCAAAATGGGTATGCGTATCAAACAGCGCAATGCTCATATTAAGATTTCGCTTTGGTTGTGTTTACTGCACTGGCTTCGGCAGATTTTGCGGTTGCTTCAGAGGCTGCTTCTGTTACAGGCAAATACGCAGCTTTTAAAATCCCCTGCAGTTCTGCATACGGAATGGTTAAACGCGGTAAACCAACGACATAAGGGCCTATTTCATATTCTGCGTATTGCAGAATTAAACCCTGTTGACCTAAATAGTAATTTTCCGACAGCTTAAATTTCCACGCTTGTTCATATTCTTGCACATTGGTGGAAAGTTCAGATGCGATGACCCATTGTTTAAACGCTTCGTAGGCTTTGCGCTCCAATTGTGGACGCTGCTTCTCTAACAGAATGTCATTTAACAATACTAATTTTTTCTGTTCTAAATCAAAATTATAGTATTGCTGTGCCGATGCACCATGCGCTCCTCCCAAATAACTACTGCTATTCAGTACCACGGTTGCCAAAGGCTGATCTGCATTCAAAATTTTAGGCTTAATCATCAAACTGATTTTATGATTTGAGCTTAAAGCTTTCAGTTCCTGATCAAGTACCAAAAAGCTTTGCACATAAGGCACAGTTTGTTTTTCTAATTTTTGCGCCAAAGTTTCCACTTGTGCAATGGCTGCTGCAGTGGGGTTGCTGGCAGGTGCATCTGCAGCACTGGCTGCTGTATTTTCACTGGCTGCATTCTCAACTGCTATAGCCTCAGAAGCCGCCTGCTGTGGTGCAATTTCTAAAATTTGTGCCAATTCTTGAATAATTTTCTGATCAATAAAATGGTCGATAAAGGCCTGATTACTATTCAAACGCTCAATTGAAATTTCAGGGCAGTTATTCCCTTCACATTTAGGCAACGACAAATTCAGTTTTTCAGTATCCCCGACCAGTTTTAAGCTTTGTTGTTCCGCCTGCGTCTGCTCTGGCTCGACTGTTTCTGGTTCGGTTTTCTTTGGCTGACATGCAGTAATCCCTAGCGTTGTAATTAAAATACTGATCGCCAAAATACTTTTATTTTTCAACATGGATCCAACCTTGATTTCATCTATTTTTGCTTGTCACCGTACTCACCTACTAAAACATAGATGGATAGATGTCTGCTTTTAAAACTTGTTGTGTTTGTGCTTTGCTTAGGTAAATATCTAACTGCGTGCCATCTTTGACAATTTCATGGGTGCGATAATGCAATCCTAAGCCCTGATCATCAAAAAACCAATCTGCCTGCCCCCAGTATAATTTGGCAGGTGCTGCTTTTTGCACGTCACTGCTTTGTGTTTTGAGCCAATCCTGATAGGCCTGCTGTACAAAAGTATTCATACGGGTTTGTTGTTTGGCATCAATCACATCTAAAACAGACAAGGCTTTTTGCTGCTTCCGATCTGCCACAAAGAAATAATAGCGTTCTTTGACCTGCGTGCCTTCCTGTTTGCTATCTACCCCGACTTGCAACAAAACATATTGATTGCGTTGATATGCCATACGGGTGTACATCGCCAATTCATAAGCTTTATTTTGATCTAATTGTGCCTGCCAAGCATCGGATTTTTTCACATAGGCATCTACGGCTTGCTGCAAATTCATGTTTTGTTTTAAGCCAATTTGGTCTTGAATCACCATGGCCTGATTTTTTGCAATCCAACTGTTGAGCCATGTATCTTGGGTATTTAAAGTTTGTACTTCTAATTCAATGCAGTTTTTATTTTCACAAAATGGCAAGGCAATTTCTGCCGCCTGTTGCTTGATATTCAAATACGGTAAAACATCCGCTTGATCTTTCTGAAAAATAGACGTTTGCTCATCTGAGTTTTGATCTTGTTTAGATGAGTCACAGGCGCTAAGCAAAACCATCCCGCTCAAAATTGCACCCAGATAAACCGATTTTTGCTGCATGATTTCCCCAATTCATTTATCAAAAATAATCTTTAATCTTTTACCGCCCCCATAATAAAACAGCTTCCTAAAGAAGCTGTTTTAATTTTGAAACTTTTAGGCATGCCGAACATTCATCTGCGCTACGCTGATTGCATCTGCCAGATTAAGCATCATCAACCTGAGGCTTAGTGCTCGCGTGTATTTCTAAACTCAATGTCAGGGTAACGCTCTTGCATTAACTGTAAATTCACACGGCTTGGCGCGAGATAAGTTAAGTGACCACCACCATCGACAGACAACTGATCGTGGGCTTTTTTCTTAAATTCGTTAAACTTTTTCTCATCGGCACAAGACACCCAGCGTACCGTGTTGATGCTGACAGGCTCGTAAATACAATCGACTTTGTATTCTTCTTTCAGGCGATAGGCGACGACTTCAAACTGTAGCACACCAACAGCACCTACGATTAAATCATTGCTGTTTTGTGGCATAAAGACTTGCGTTGCACCTTCTTCTGAAAGCTCTTTAAGGCCTTTTTGCAGCTGTTTGGACTTCAATGGGTCTTTCAAGCGTACACGACGGAACATTTCAGGTGCGAAGTGCGGAATCCCTGTAAATTGCAACTTTTCACCCGAAGTGAAGGTATCGCCAATTTGAATCGTCCCGTGGTTATGTAGACCAATAATGTCGCCCGGCCACGCTTCTTCGAGGTGCTGACGATCACCTGCCAAGAAGGTTAAGGCATCGCTGATACGTACATCTTTATCAATACGCACATGCTTCATTTTCAAGCCTTTCTCATACTTGCCTGAACAGATTCGCATGAAAGCAATACGGTCACGGTGCTTCGGATCCATATTGGCCTGAATTTTAAAAACAAAACCACTAAAGCCTTCTTCATTGGCTTCTACAATACGGTCTTGCGTTGGATGTGCTTTTGGCGGCGGCGCATATTCACTAAAAGCATTCAGTACATGATCTACACCGAAGTTACCCAAAGCAGTACCAAATAGCACTGGTGTTTGACGACCCGCTAAAAACTCTTCACGGTCTAAAGGCTCATTCGCCATTTGTACCAACTCAAGTGATTCTTCAAATGCCGCCCATGCCAATTCACCTACTTTTTCACGTAGGTCTGCATGGTTATAGCCATCACGTACTTCAATTTCAGGAATGGTTGAACCAAAACCTGATTTGTACACATAAAACTTTTCTTCGATGAGGTTAAACACCCCTGCGAAATCACGGCCTGTACCCATTGGCCAAGTGATTGGCACACACTTAATTTTGAGGACATTTTCAATTTCATCCAACAACTCTAATGGTTCACGAATTTCGCGGTCCATTTTGTTGACGAATGAAATGATGGGTGTGTCACGCATACGACACACATCCATTAATTTAATGGTACGGTCTTCGACACCTTTCGCACCATCAATCACCATCAGTGCAGAGTCCACCGCAGTTAGAGTGCGGTAAGTATCTTCAGAGAAATCTTCGTGCCCTGGGGTATCGAGCAGGTTAATCATTTTGTCTTTATACGGGAATTGCATCACCGAAGTTGTAATGGAAATACCACGTTCTTTTTCCATTTCCATCCAGTCAGATGTTGCGCCACGATCTGACTTACGGCTTTTTACCATCCCTGCAACTTGAATGGCTTGTCCCCATAACAGCAGTTTTTCTGTCATGGTGGTTTTACCAGCATCGGGGTGGGAAATAATAGCAAAGGTTCTACGAGCCTTTACTTCTCTAGCTAATTGATCTTTAAACATGAGAAAAATCTACAATATGTACACAGTTATGTACACATTTCTAAATATGTACTAAAACTGAAAAAGTGGGAATTCAAAATTGGCGCAATTGTAGCAGATTTAAACTCGCTATATTCAAGTCTTGTCTATTGAAGAATCTAGATCCTATTACTGAAAGTAAGTTAAACCATTTGTATAATTTTTTCTTTTAAGCGTGTACAAAAATCTAAACACTCATTCCTCATCGACAGATTAAATTCTAAATCACATTCAGTAATTTTAAAGAATACAACATGAAAAGGAATATCCACGCCATGTTGTTTTATATTAGTAGAAATTACTCCATTAGTACTGTCTAAATGAAGTGATGCCCATCTTTTCTCTGATATTGGATATATAAAGCCACATCCTTTGATTTTCGCCTCATTAGCGTATTGACCTATGTAAGTATGGAGCTGAAATAGATCCTCTCGACCTACGCCAAATCTACTATCGAAAGTTTTATATTTAACATCAAATATATAAAGACCTTCAGCACTTTCCAGAACAAGATCTGGCTCTAATTTCCTCATATATCCAGTATTGATACCTGCTGATATTTTATGAATTTGCGCATATTTACTACGCACAATTATTCCTGCTCTTTTTATTAACTTACGAATAAAATATTCAAAAAGCATAGATACATCAAATAGAAATGAGCTCGATGCTTCATCTGAACTAAAATCCGAACTTTTTTGACTTATGATTTTCTTAGATAAATCTATAAGAACGTTGTAATCATTATAAAATGGATTTGTGAAATATTGCGTTCGCAAAATCTCCTGTCTCGTCCTTTTTATCCCTTTATTAGCAATAAGAAATGTATTATAGATATTCCTCGTATGCTGACAAAATGAGTAATGTTCTATAATTTCATAAGCAGCAAGGAAAAGTGAAGCTGAAGGGTTTTCATAGCTATGCTCTCTATAACTACATAAATGTTTTCCTAACATCTTATTGTTAAAATAATCAACAACATCAATCTTCCCACGCACTCGCCCTAACTTCTCATTTTTTGTTATATATGTTTTTGGAAGCCCTAATCGATACGCCCGCTTAAATTTAATGTTCCAAAGATATGCAAGGAGCCATTCATAACCCTCCCCTATATTTTGACCTCCGAAATTCTCCAGTTCAAGAAATCCGTCAGCGTCAGCTATAATAAATCTTAAGAAATTATCCCCAAATCGCGAACTAATCTTTAATGAATAATCTCCCTGCTTAATAAAGCCAATAAGATTTCCTGTGGTAAGAGTAAAGTTAGCTGCATTAATACCACTAACTCTTAATAAAGCGTCATCAGTATTATGCTCATATTCACTATCGTTAAAGAGAACCAAAGCATCAGCACCACGCTCCATTAAGGAATCATTGACATCAGTAGATAACCTATTAATAAAGTGCCAAACTGCTTGGTCGTTATTATAAGGATACGTCCATTGTCCACTAGCCCTTTTATTTAGCTTAACAGGATTATCTAATCGTCGGTTATACAGTATTCCATCTTGAACTGTATAAATTTGATTGTCGACCAGAGTTCCATTTTTAATGACATTAAAGAGCCACACATTAGACCCCAAAAGATTTACTAAAAGATCTTATTAACTCTGCTTCTTCACCTGTACCACGTAAATATTCTTGCAACAATGGTCTGATACTATCTTCCCAAATCAAAGCTTTCACCTCAGTTAAGCTTAAACTTTTAGGGTATTTCAAATTCATTAAATAAGCATGCCCAATCTGGTAATCATTACCAAGTAAAGCTTGAGCTTTTATATTTTCATTAAGCTCTTCAAGACTACTTGCTAATTCAATCCATTTAGCACAATGCTCTGAAAGGTAGAATTTCAACAACCTTGTATCTGGCTTCACCTCTTGCCAAGAAAATCTACGCC
This sequence comes from Acinetobacter sp. YH12099, assembly GCF_013419195.1. Taxonomy (NCBI): domain Bacteria; kingdom Pseudomonadati; phylum Pseudomonadota; class Gammaproteobacteria; order Moraxellales; family Moraxellaceae; genus Acinetobacter; species Acinetobacter sp. YH12099. The sequence continues at coordinate 21,828 of NZ_VPAP01000026.1, forward strand.
GAAGAGCGAAGTCAAAACTTTCCACACTTCTATCAATCGTATTCATTGTGCCAATTAAATATATATTGGTAGGAATGAAAAATTGATAGGTCTGTCCTAATTCCAGTATGCCTGTTTTCTTCGTATTCAAATTAGCATATTGGGTTTTAACACTGCCCTTAACACCACGATATTCTAAGCAGTACATTAACTCGCCAAAAACACGAGATAATTCCGCACGGTTAATTTCATCAATAATAAAAAAGAATGGAGGGATAGCATTAGAAACTAATTTAGTTTGGTCCTCTACTCTAAAGATATAGTCCCAATATGAATTACTGAGTTGATCTTTATAAGGATATAAATCAAGGATTTTTATCTCATCCCATTCTTTATCTAGATGCAAATTAAATACATCAATTTCCCATTTACCAGCCTTTAAACAAAACTCTTTAAAAATCCCATTCTGTAATGTTAATTGGGCTTGTCCATTCTCATCTAAAATAGGGCGTAGTCCTTCAATGAAATCCTCATAGCTGAAAGACGGATGGAATTGCACTAACTCAATCTGACCTTGATGAGTAAAATCAGTATCAGGAGCAAACTCCTCTTTCCAAATATCAAACAAAAGTGAAGTTTGCTGACGAGCCTGAAAAGTCTTACCTGTTCCAGGAGCACCGTATTTAATAATTTGTTTTTTTAAACTGAATGGGTTTGACAAATTTTCATAGAGCTCCCAAACAAACTGGCTTAAAAAAAATTCGTCTGTCTCTTGATTCTGCATCTCTTCACTGAATACCTGTTTCAAAATCTCCATCAAAAATTGATTTTTTGAAAACCAATCTTGAGGTTCACTATCTGGATAAATTGGAATAATTTTTTCACGCATTAACCAACTAAAAACTTGGTTAAATTTACCTGAGTCTACCGTTGTAGAAACATCAAGAGTACATGCAGCAACTACCCTATTAACAAGCACTGGATTATTTTTTTCTATATATTCAGACCAATGATCTTGAAATATTTTGTAGCTTCTTATATTAGGCTCAAGAATCAATTGTTCTAAGGCTGTTAAAAATTCTTTATTTTTAATAACCTTACGGAAGTCGATTTCACTCAAAGTCGACTGCCCACGAGAAGCAATACCATTATTTTTATCATAGAGAAGCTGCTGTAGAAAATTTTCATCCCTCTCTGATAATGTTTCTCCTTGTTTTATGCATTCTCGTTTTTTTTCGACCTGATTATAAAAATTTTTATATGCTTTATTCCATCCCAAAACTTCATGCTTCCTATTCTCAATCAAAAGCTTATAAAGATTTTTTAATCTGATCGACATACCGTATCCTTTTCTAAATTACCTTACTTCGAAATTTTTTTTAAAATATAGCCTTGCTCTTGAACAAAGTGGCTCTCACAAATATTCTCTTCAATTAACTGATTTAGCACTTGTTCTGCTTGAGTATGTCCAATTAAAAACTTACGTTGTAAACTCGATACCGAAACGACACCTACTTCCTCTATGAATAATTTGGCACGTTCAAAAAGATCGTCTGATTGCATAATTCCCCCATTCTCAATGAATTAAATTTTTGCTCGTACTAAGATCATGCTGACATTGTCATACGCCTGTTTCGAATCTAATGACGCTTTCATGTCGAGTAACCATGCTCGAAGTTCCATATCTACTTTTAAAGCAGGCCATTCCGTACACTCCATCACATCATGCACACCATCGGTACAAACTAATAAGGCATCATTCTCAGTCAAATATTCTTCTGTTGTTGTAAAATCCATCACTTCATGCAAAGGATCAGCACAAAAGTATTGTAATAATGCACCATAAATACTGGCATAGTTTCCCCCTTCTTTTATCTCGCCATTTTCTCTTAACTGTTCAAGATAATTATGATCTCTCGTCAGGCAGTGCCACTTTTGATCATGCTGGCTAAACAAATATACTCGACTATCCCCAATATGTTGAATTGTCACAAAACCTTGTTCGCCATTATTTTGAATGAGTGCAAGTGTTGAACTGGCTCCAAAACTATTTTTTTGATGTGCTAATTGATCAACAAGATACTGCTGAATGGTAAATGCTTGACAAGTTTCTATCTTTTTATTTTGCATTAAAGCATTTAAAACTGTATAGGCTGCTTGCTCAGCTACTGGACTATTGCTAATCCCATCCGCTACAGCAACACACCACTGTTCTTTTTCAGAATGGCTATATAGTTTAGTGATGAGTCCATCATGTTGAATAACTTTATTTTCAATCAAAATGGCATCTTGTTGATACTTTGACCTCGCCTTCCATGTCAGACCTTGCATTTCAAAAGTACTCATCACATTGATCTCAAACTTAGTAGTACTTTTTTTACCAAAACCCGATAACACAATCAAGAAAAATTTTGTATAAGTTACTGATTAATAATTAATTATTTAATTTAAAACTTACTTTACGCTTTTTAATTCTCATTCATGTTTAACTGTTTAAGTAAAAATGTAACTAAATATTTTTTCAAGCTAAATCATGATTTAAGACGATACCTTTGCTTAGGGCTTTTCGGCTTATCTGGAATAGTACGCTCAATCAAATCTGCTTCTATTGCTGGATTCAAATAATTCTTTTGGAATGTTGCCCGATGGTTTAAACCAACCAATTGCATCAACTCAGCCAAAGTGTAGTCTTCTAGCTTCATTGCTGAAATTAAACGCTGAACTTGATCGCTCACTTGTACGTAAGCTTGAGCGGTAACATGACCGCTATCTTGAGCGGTATCAGTTGAACTAAGAATTGCATCTAAAATCATCTGCAAAATAAATTCTATAAAAGGTGCTGAATCTGTTCGATCCGTACTTGCTTGTAATGCTTCATAATAGGCTTTCTGATTTTGATAAATCAGGCTTTCAACAGGAATATTAGCAAAGATTGGATTCCATCTGCTTAATATTAAAGTTTGCCATAGCCTTCCCATGCGACCATTGCCATCCGCAAATGGATGAATGAATTCAAACTCATAGTGAAATACTGAACTTTGAATAAGAGGATGCTCTTCGCTATCATTTAACCAATCAAGTAAATCAGCCATTAAACGGTTAATCTGATTCGCAGGTGGAGCCATATGCACCACTCGATCACCTGACATTACACCGACACCACCATGACGATACTGACCAACTTCATCAATCAAGCCTGTCATTAAAATTTGATGAGCTTGTAGTAAGTCCGACTCTTGACTTGGTTGCCACTGCTGAAAGGCTTCATAGGCTTTAATCGCATTACGCACTTCCTGAACTTCTTTTGGAGGTGCAATTACGGTCTTACCATTTAGAATCGCCGTGATCTGTTCCGTACTTAAAGTGTTCCCTTCAATCGCCAGTGAGCCTTGAATGGTACGGATACGATTGGCTTTTCGTAGTTTTAAGCTGTCTTGGATTTCTTCTAAAACAGTCAGGCGCCCTATATTCTCACTAATCTGTGCAATCAGGTAAATGATTTTAGATGTGATGGTATAAGGCGGTTGGTATTTCATATTTCCTCTATTGAGCTAAACTTAAACATACAAGAATAAATCTTATCCTTCTTCCTAAAAAGAAGGATTTTGTATGTATCTTTATTTTTACAAATCTAAAAACAGCTCACCTATAGGTTTAGAATAAGTGGCAGATTTTGCATGCTCCAAAATCACATCATGCATACGAGAAGGCTCTTCTTTAACCACATCCCAAGCCCATGCTCCAAAACCACCCTTTTGGTTTACTGCTTTTACCCACACATCCAAGGCTAAACGTTTAGCTCTGTTTTGATCGCTGTCTTGGCCTTTAATTTCTAGTACAAGGGTTTTACCATTTGCAAGACGAATGAGGAAATCAGGGACATACTTCCTTTTACTACCATTCCACATATAGTAAATATTAAAACCTAAGTGATCATTTTTAGCATAGGAAGTAATTATTTTCTCCCTACCAAATTTTTCTAAAACATTGGCTGCATAAGCTTCCCATGATCCGTCTGCAACCATGTGGCTGATTTGAGAATACTCAGTAGGTTGGCACAATCTTGTTGTATACCACGTTCTCATATCCTCAGTTGAGCCAATAGGTTTTTCGATATCAAAGATCGGTTCTAATGCTGTCACGTTTGCCTGATGCACATACGTCACTAAATGCTGAACAACTTTATCCATCGAAAGCGCAATAAGAATACGTTTTTTGAGTGGTTCTTGATGAAATAAAGAAGGAATATCGATCTTATCTGACTTTAAAAACTCTTCAGATAAACGAATTAATTGCTGAATTAATATCTCTTTGCTACCAGTATATCCTTGCTCGACATTTTCAAAAGCTTTACGTGCTGCAATAAACAAAAGCTTTTGCATACGAAACTCTTCAGGTAAGAGCTCAAGATCAATCCCGACTGCCTTAGATAAATCTGTAGCACCGCCTAAAGCTGGAGCTAAATCAGCAGAGACATGAATTTCACTTGGATCTAATCGAATACTTGGAACTTTCGCCCAATCTACGACTAGTTTTTCTTTTAAAACACTATCAACTCTCAGCACATTCGCCCATGATATTTCTAGCGAAGATCGTTCAGCCAAAGTAGATATTTGAGTCGTAGGCTTTGGTGGTTGTGGATTACTACTGCCTTCACCGACATCTTGGAAAATCGAGAGAGGAACACCAAAAATATTCACATACTCAGGTGCAAATAATTCACGAACTATACCATCGGGACATTCAACTGGTTGAGTATCATAACCAACACGTCTGAGACCACGACCAATGACCTGCTCACAGAGTAGCTGACTTGAGAAAGCACGTAATCCCATAATGTGGGTAACATTTTTTGCGTCCCATCCTTCAGACAGCATTGCAACCGAAATAACATTTTGCAAACTCTGACCAGCTGTTCCTCGTTTACCAACATTATCTACAATCGCACGCAACAGCTCTTCTTTTTTCAGGCTTAAAAGTTCTTGCTTCTTATCATTCGGTAGATTGACAGCTTCTACTATCTCTCTTAATCGATTTTCGTATGTGGAGTCAGCTGATGCAGCCTCACCTTTTTCAGCTTTATCAAGCACCTTTGAGTCAACTCGCAAAGTCTTATCAGGTGCTTTTAATTCAGCCCACTGTGCGTCACCTTTATTAAAGTAATGCTCAATACGAGCTGCTGTCTCTGTTCTATTACAAACCGTCAGCATGACTGGTGGAGAGGTCATTCCTGCTTGTTCCCAAGCTTTCAGTGCTTCTCGCCAATCTGCTCCTAGAAGTGTGTATGCCTGCTGAACAATTTGTGGTAATGCTTCATGTGGTTCTGCTTTTCGGTTTAAATCTTCTCTGACCTCATCTTCACGATATAAATGGTAAAGCTTTGGTTTTAAATCTTTTGTACTTGGTAAGGCACTGTCACGTACTACGATTCGAGGCGTTTTGACCAACCCAGCTTCAATCGCATCGTAAAGTCCAAAATCGGAAATTACCCACTCAAATAATGCACTTTCAGTAGTTTTCTTACCTGTTGGTGCAAATGGCGTTGCAGATAAATCAAAACAACGAATGATACCCCTTGCTTTGTGGATACGATCTAGACCTTCAACCCAACGTGTGGCTTCATCTAAATCAATCCCAAATTCTTCAGCATCTTTTTTACTGATTTTAACCTCAGCAGGCTTACGATAAGCATGGTGTGCTTCGTCATTGATGATAACGATGTTTTTATGATTAGCTAATGAACCTAATACACGTCTAACATAGGCTTCATCACTTTCCTTACCCTTTTTAACAACTGAGCGCTCAGGCTCTTTTTGTGGCATCAGTGAATGCCAATTCTCAATCAGAATCTCTGCCTGATTAAGTTTTTGACGAAGTACTTCATTTGGGCATAGTGAAAAATCATCGTAATAATTTTGTGGATGACCAGGCATTAAGATCTGCAAACGCTCTTTGACAGTTAAACCCGGCGCAACAATAAAAACTGCCTTTGAAAAATCTTTATGACGTTTAGGATAAGTAATTGCATTCAGAACTTGCCATGTAATGATCATCGACATGACAGTGGTTTTACCCGAACCTGTTGCCATCTTATTACAGAGTCGTTCCCATTCCCCACCATCACCAGAAATCGCAATACCTTGCTTAAATTCTGGTGTCGCCTCTACATGCCAAATTAAGGTTTCAATTGCTTCAATCTGGCAGAAATAAAACTCATAAGGACGTGTGGTTTCTTTATCATACCAATGCGTAAGTAACTGACGAGTAATCGCAGTGACACCAGGATAATCTGCTTCACGCCATTCATTTACACGATGTCGAATACGATTAACCAAATCCAATTCAACAGAACGAAGCGTATTACTGCGTGTATCAAAAATTTCATAGCTTGCAGGGCGACGACCTTGTTTTAAGTCGAGCTGACTGTTCTGTGGATTGCGTTCCCAATGATATGTTGGGCATTCAAAAGGTGAACTAATAATTAATGAGTTTTGAGACATCTTGCCACCTTAATCCAAGTTCATGACTTTGAGTGATTCAATACCTCGGTCATCAATAATTTTGACCGCAATCTTTTTATTATCACCTGCTTCAAAAGGCAAACTTTTCGTTCCGTGGAATTTCTCTAATTGAGTCTCATCCAATTCAGCACGAATATTTTTCTTCAGCTTTTCCCACCCTTCGCCTTTACCTGCAATTGGGAAGAAGACTTGATGTGGGAAAAGACTACGTTCATCGTAATCAGTATCCAAACTCCACATCGCAATCTTGGATTTACCACCAGAAATCAACTCGCCTTTGACTGTATCAAAGTAGTCAAACCCAAGTACTTCAACCTGATACTTGCCATCTTTTAGTTTATGAACTTCGACATCAGGTTGTCCCATCAACCAGAAACTTTGGTTACTAGAGCGGGCTTTCTTTAAGTCCTCTGTAAGTAAGTCGGTATTCATTTGTGCTTTAAGTGCAGTAATCCCCTTAATCGCATCGATATCTTTGGCTGCTTCTGGATCAAAGGTAAATGCACAGAAGACGATCATTTTAGGTAGTGGGAAGAAGTTTCCAGCTTCGTTCATGGCATTTGCAACTTGTCTTTGTTCTAAGGCTGCATGTTCAGGACCAAAACTTACAACAACTCGATCACCGTTTTCTATGTGACCAATCGCATGGATATTCTGCATATCTTTATCGTAAGGAATTAGCTCCAAGTCAGTGAAGTTAATCATCTGACCATTTGGACCACGAATTCCTGCCTTAGCAAGCTCTGCCATCCATTGATGTTTACGACCTGACTCACCTGTACGTGCAATACTTGCATCTGCTTCGTCTAAAGCTTCAGCTTCATCTAAAGCTTTTACTGTCGGGAAAGGCACAGCTTCAACTGTAAATGGTCCACTAATTCTAAGGCGATTTTTATTGATGATTGGTTTGTCATATAAAATTTCTTGATCAGCGTGTGCTGCAATCGCTTCATCCATTTGCTTCTGCATAGCGATACGGGCTTGATGGAAATCATCTAAGGCTTTGACTTGAGCCTCATTCCAATCATCAGGTGCTTCGAATGGCACTTCCCATTCCAAGAATTCAGCTTTTTTAGAAAAGTCTAAAGATTCACCTTTACGACGACCTTCAGTCACTTTAAAAGATGCTGGTGGCTGAGCAACTAACTCTTTATTTAGCTGTGCTAGTGCTGCTTCAATTTTAGGATGCAATCGATCATAAATCTGATCAATATCTGGGTTATTCGCGATCGACTTTAAGGTGATATGAGGAACAGTTTCATAAAAGAAACCTCCTTTCAAACCTTCGTTAGGATATTTAAGTTCATAATATTCAAAGCTTGAAGTCATCAATCGCTGCTTAGCTAAAGTGACTGCAATGCGAGAAGTATCACAAGTTATCCATCGGCGCCCCCATTTTTCTGCAACAAAAGCAGTAGTACCAGACCCACAGGTAATATCCAATACTAGATCACCTGGATCTGTAGAAATTAATAACGGTAATCCTCCCTAAAAATAATTGAGTTTAAAAGTAGAAAATCGAATAACCTTGATTTAAGGAGATTTTCTATGAAAACATCTAAGTATTCAGACAGCTTGATCATGAGTATCTTGAAGCAAGCT
>NZ_VPAP01000027.1:0-29043 GCF_013419195.1 Acinetobacter sp. YH12099
CTGCCATATTGGCAGGACTCTCGATTTTACTAAATACTCTTCAACTGCTCTCAGAATATTCAATAGATGAACTGAATGAAATCGCAACCATTGCACTAGGTACCTAAAGATGTGTAGATACCTATGCAAAAGTCGGTGCAGGTACGCGCGCTGCGTTTAGCAGGTCTGCATGCCGAAGAATTAAAACCACAGAATGCTGCAACACAGCTCATTTTTCATATTCATGGCGGGGCTTTTTTTCTGGGTTCGTTAAATACCCATCGAGCATTTTTGAGTCAAGTTGCGGCACGCACCCAAATGCAAGTGATTCATGTCGATTATCCGCTTGCACCTGAGCATCCTTTTCCACATGCTTTGGAAGCCGTGTTTGATGTCTATCAAAGTCTGTTGGCGCAAGGTATACACGCCAAAGATATTATTTTGTCAGGAGATTCTTGCGGTGCAAATTTAGCGTTGGCGCTAGCTTTAAAAATACGTGATGAGCAATTGCCGCAAGTGAGTGGCTTAATGCTGCTGTCACCATTTTTAGATTTAACCCTCACCAGTGAATCCTTGCGTTATAACAGCAAGCATGATGCCCTGCTGTCAATTGAAACGCTGGAAACAGGCATTGATTACTATGTACCGCCTGAACTTGATCGGGCAGACCCGCAAATTTCGCCATTGTTTGATGATTTACACGAATTACCACCAGTTTTAGTACAAATTGGCTCTAAAGAAATTTTGCTGGATGATGCAACACGTTTTAAAGAAAAAGCCGAACAGGCAGGCGTAGAAGTGCATTACAAACTCTACACGGGTATGTGGCACAATTTTCAAATGTTTTCACCGTGGTTTGAAGAAGCCAAACGTGCATTGGCAGATTTAGCAGAGTTTGCACATCGGCAAGATCAGAGCTAAGTTCAACCATAACAAGGCTTTGCTAACCAACCCTTTTAGCCGATCCATCTATATAAAAAAAGCTCAGCACCCTCAAGGCACTGAGCTTTTTTTATTGAAATAGTGGGTTAAATCGCCTGAATTTTTTGCATCGCATTGGCAACAGCTTGGTCTTTAAATTCCGACATACTCACCCCTTCAGCGCGAATAATTTCTACATCATTCACCCCTGTAAAGTTGAAGATGGTTTTCAAGAAATCTTCCTGAAAATCAGCAGGGCTATTATCACCATACACACCGCCACGGCTGCTGGCGATATAGGCTTTTTTCTCACCCGCCAAACCTACAGGCCCTTGCTCGGTATATTTAAAGGTTCTTCCCGCCACGCTAATGCGGTCAATCCATGCTTTTAAGGTTGAAGTCAAACCAAAGTTATACATGGCTGCACCCACCACCACGACATCGGCATCAATATATTGCTGGATGATTTTTTCACCTAAAGCCGCTTGTTCTGCATCCTGCCCCATTAAAATTTCGGCAGTTAAGTGCGGAATCGGCTGTTGTGCCAAATCTAAATAATCGACCTGTGCATTGCTATTTTTTGCAGTCAATTGTTGCACAATCGCTTGGCTTAACTGACGTGAAACTGAGTTTTCACCTAAAATACTCGAGTCGATGTGTAAAATTTTCATGGGGATGTTCCAATCTTGTATTCATTTAATAACGCTATTTTAATCGTGCAGCGTAAATAGAATAATTGGGAAAACTAAGACACTATGTTTTATTTTTGGAACAAAAAAGACCACTTTACCGCACAAAAACTTCCGCAGTATTTTTCCTAATCCTGCTTTTTCCAAGTCATTTTGCTGGTTTTTGATAAGGCTCTAAATAATTGACCCACATTGCTTCTTGTGATGCGGCGTGTACCCAAGCGCGCATAGCAGGATGCTGCATCACCCGCTGCATATAGTGTTGGCTGTTGGCACTTACAGGCAAGGCATAAGTCATAAAACGCGTCACCACAGGAGCATAAAACGCATCGGCAATGCTAAATTCACCACACAAGAAACCATCTGCTGCAGGACGTGCCGACCAAATGTGTTCAATGCGTGCCACATCCTGCCTTAAACCCGAATGTTCTTGCCATAATTTTGTACCCACTTCTGCTAAATTGGCGCGAATATTCATGCCACATAAACTGCGTAAATCGGTAAAACCACTGTGCATTTCTGCGCTGATGCTACGCGCCCAAGCGCGTTGCTGTACATCACGCGGCCAAAGTGCCTGTTCAGGATATTGCTCTGCCAAGTATTCACAAATGGCGAGAGAATCCCAAATCAACATGCCCTGATCTAACAAGGCAGGCACTTTACCATTGGGGTTAATTTCTAGGACACGTTGTTTAAAATCGCCCTCACCACGCTCGCATGGAAAGTTCAGTTGTATTTCTTCAAAAGCCAAATCAAACGCCTTCAGTACCAACCACGGGCGCATCGACCAGCTCGAATAATTTTTATTGGCAATATACAGCTGCATCATGGCGATGACTCCTGTGTGGTTTGAAGTTGCTGCAGTTGATTTAACAAGGTGCTTTCGTTAAACGCACCCGTTAAACGCAGACTGCGAATTTCTTGTTGTTGTGCATCCAAAAATAAAAAGGTAGGTGGCCCTAAAATTTCCCATTTATTCAGCAAAGCTTGATGACTGGCATCGTAATGGCTTAAATCGAGTTTAATTAAATAAAATTCTGCAAGTACCTGTTTTACAGTGGAAGATGTCAATACCTGTTGCTCAATCGGACGGCACGCCACACACCAATCGGCATAGACATCTATAATCATGCGCTGATTTTTCGGAGCTTGGGCAAGTAACTGTTGTAATTCCGTTGCAGTCGTTGCACGGTGCCATTCTAAAACCGCATCGTTTTCCTGCTGCCAAAAACGCTGGCTGTGTTGATATTGGTTATAAATCAGATACGGCACCACCACCAATAACGCACTCAGATAAATCGCCCGCAGCGTACCATGATAGCCACTCAAACGATGCAGCACATAGCCGACAAAACCCACTCCAAGTGCCAAACTAAGCCATTGCATCCATGCTTCACCCAATAACGGACGAATAAAATACAATGCCAATGCCAACATAATAAAGGCAAACAGCACTTTGACTTGATGCATCCACAAACCTGCGCGTGGCAAAGCTTTTGCCCCAAGCACACTGGCCAACAATAACGGCGTACCCATGCCAAACCCGAGCGTAAATAGCAGCAACGCCCCCTGCATCTGACTTTGGGTTTGTGAAATAAACAATAACGCCCCTGCCAATGGCGCAGTCATGCATGGGCCGACCAAAAGTGCCGACAACATGCCCATGAGTGCAGCACCTGCCAAATTGCCGCCTTTTTGCATAGATTGCACCTGATCGAGTCGATTGACCCAAGCACGTGGTAACTTGATCTCAAACAGTCCAAACAAATTTAAGGCAAACAACACAAACAGTAAACTAAAGGCAATTAAAGTAGCAGGTTGTTGTAACCAACGCTGAAAATTCAAACCTGCGGATGACGCAATTAAACCCAATATGGCATAAACCATTGCCATGCTACAGACAAAAACCAGAGTAATCGTCCACGCTTTGACACCTTTATGTTCACGCACCAACAAGGAGGTCAAAATGGGCAACATCGGCAAAGAACATGGAGTAAAGGCCAATAAAACCCCTAAACCAAAAAACAGTAGCAAGCCATAAGCAAATGAACTCTGTGCCAGTTTTTCTGACCACATTTGATCTTGTGCAGTGATGGGTTGCGCTGTCGCAACACTTGTTGAGGATGCTAGCGTGGAGTTGGCAGGTGTTGTCGAAAACACATTCTGGGTTGGGTTACTGTGTCCACCCCACAGATTTTTTTGTGCTGCGCTTTGATTGTCTAAAATCACCAAACCAGTGCTGTCTGTCTGAAATTCAATGCGCTGTGGTGGATAACAAAGTCGATCTTGCGCACAACCTTGCCAGCTCACTTGATAGCGCTGTGCAGCCTGCGTGGGAATTTTAAAACTGACTTGTTGATAATAAACCTGAGTATGTCCATAGTTTTCATCATAAACATCTTCTGCGGGAGGCAACTCTAAAGCCAGTATTTGCTGTCCATGCTCAACCTTAAATTGATGCTGATACAAATAATACTGTTCAGGCATGTTCCAGCGCAGTTCGGCTTGTTGGGGATTGACCGATTCAACGCTAAACTGAAAGGCTTGTTCGGGTGGGAGTAAAGGTGCTTCTGCGTGTAGGCTTAGCGAACACAATAAAAGTAGACTTGCGAGCAGACAAGATAAGCCCCTATTCATATAGCGAAAAATATCAGCCATTAGATCAACAGCAGCTTGCCAAAAGGTCTGAAATAAGGACTGCTTCATGTTCTGCTCGCCTCGGCATGAACTTTATTAGGATGAAAACGAATCTGCAGCAAGCTTGATGAGTTTAGCCTGCTGCAACATACAACGTATTTTAAAGCTTTAAATGGTTTAAATGGCTTAGAACAAGAACGCCATACCTAAACCTGCATGGTAACTTTTATCTGCACCGTCTAAATCTACACCGACACTGGCATCCAGCTGAGTGCGTTCATTCAGTGCGTAAATCACCCCCGAAGTTAAGCCATATTCATTGTCCTGACTTTCTGCTTTACGATAGACCAATTCTGAAAAACCTGACCATTGATCGCTTAAACGATACTGAATATTGGGAATTGCTGTAACCGCCCAATCGCTATTTTGCACATCGTAACGCATGTTGATGCCTGTTTTTAACAGCTCACTGTATTGATAGCTGACTGCTGTACCCAAGCTATAAATATCATCTTCTTCGCTAAAGCCATCATTGCCTGTGGCAATTAACGCTTGCAACAACACGGCCATAGAAAGTTTGTCATCATTTAAGTCAATGGCTTGTTTCAAACCAATGCTGACATCGCCCAAACCATCTTCTTCAACCGATTGACCTGCGGTTTTGCTTTTACTCCATGCAGGACCTTGCCAGCCCAGCTGTAACTCTAAATCTTGCGCCAAACCTGTACGTAACAGCATGTCAGCATTAAGGCGAGTGGTTTTAACTTTTTCGCCCGAAGCATCGTTACTTTCTTGATAACTTGCACTTGGCAAAGCTTGTTCCCAAGCCAACTTCCCTACAGGTGTAATACCCGTACTCACTCCTGCACCAGGACGATCAAACTCAAAATCTGCCGCGCTCACCTGCATGCTGATGCCTGCCGCCACGATTAACCCAACTGTTTTTAATACTGACATATTTTTATCTCTGCTCTTAGGTCAATTCTTTGCTCATTTTTGCGCCATAACGACGCAACAATTCTAAAGTCTGTTGTTCTTCTGGCAAAGCATCCGACCACTGAATTTCATCAAAATCACAATCAAACAATAAATCACTAATCGAAGATAAAATGGTTAAACCATCTTCATCTTTGCTGTTTGGATCGACTTTTTCATCCAATAAACGCTGCACTGCAGGAACACATGCTGCAGAAGCTGCATCCCACAATGGGCCGTAAATTTCTTCGGCATCCCATAAGTGCAAATTCACTTTGGCTTGAATCAATGCCTCTAAAATATCTAAATGCACTTGCAAATCTTGCTGTTTTTGCTGTTCTGTGAGTGGCTGACCTGCTTCGTATGCTTCGCAGACTTTTTCCCACCATTGAAATAAACCATCTGACCAGACTGAAATCACAGGGCCTTTTTCGGCATCCATAAAGTTAGGGTCTAAACCGTCTGCCAATAGGCGTTGCACTTGGGCAAGGTCTAATTCTTCTATTGCTTGCACCAAGACTTGTTGTTGCGCAGTTAACATGCAGAGAGCTCTCTTATTCAATGTTTAATTTAGAACTATTATGCCCAATAAAGCGACATTTGTATGAGATAAATGTCAGCAAATCGTGAATTTAGTGCATTGGCTACATGCAAACACAAAAAAGCCTCGCAAAATTTGCGAGGCTCTTGGAATCTGTCTGATCCTTATTCGTCGTCGCCACCAACATCTGTATCTACAAATTCTGGGCGAGCACCACGAGGATTTTCATTTTTCTCAAACGCATGTTCTAGGCTGCGTTTTAAACGGTCAATCGCACCGTGAATGGCTGTATCAATATTATGACCACGATGATTCACAACCACTGGTTTTAGACCTGCTGGACGTGCTTCAATCATACAACGAATATCGTCATCACCGCCTTTTTCACCATTTTCATCACTAAAATGCACTGAAAAATGGGTAATACGCTCACTGTGGCGTTGGAATTCATTATTCAGTTCTTCACGAACGTAACTAATTAATCGATCACTGTTTTGAATGTTTTTATCGGTACGGATTTCAATGTTCATGATTTCATCCTCTTGCGTTCGTTATTTCTGAATCTTGTTGTGCCAAAATCTTACACATAATTTTATATATACGTTTTGGCGTGTTTATAATGTGCTGTTTTTACAGCATAAAGTACATCTTCAACTTAGTTTGGAATCACTTCCTCCTACGTGAATGATGAACACTTTTAATTCTGCAGAACCGTGTCCCTATACCTTGAATATCGGGCCTATCTGAAAAATATGCAAGCGATATTTATAGAAAAGCAGCAAAAGAATAACCCTTTTATCACCAATTTCAGCTTAGATGTTCAATAAGCGATCAATTTGGATAGCACTACGTTGTTCAATCTATTGCCAATGAGAAACTTGATGCTTTTAAAGGGTTTAGTCACACCTGCAATATTCACCTTTACATTTTAACCATTGGTTTTAAATCGTTTAAAAAGCATTCAACCCAAAAGCTGATAGAAAACACCCCAAAATGACCCGTCAATAATCGAATTTTGCTTTATTTTTGCTAAAGAATCTGTATCCTTGAAACGCTTTTCTTGGGGTCTTATTTTATGAAATTTACACATATTGCTGCGCTATGCGCTCTCTCTACTGCTGCAACTTTTACGCAAGCTGCGCCAGTTTGGCAAGATTTTAGCATTACAGGTTTATATGGTGAGAATTATGCTCATCCTGTTGGCATGGTTGATGATTTAGAGCAAACCACTATTACTGCTGAATATGCTGCTGGATTGAAATACGGTGATTTTTTTGCCTTTGCTGACCGTTCAAACAATGATGTAGATGGCAATGACACTTACTTTGAAGTATCACCACGCTTAAGCTTAGGCGCTGTTTCTGGTCAAAAACTTGCCTTTGGTCCAATTAAAGATGTTTTAATTGCAACCACTTGGGAAGGTGGCGAAGGCTTTAACAATTACCTATACGGTATTGGTTTTGATCTTGAGCTTCCATATTTCAAATATGCGCAATTGAACTTCTACAAAGCAGATAATGATAAAGATATCTCTCAAGATGATTATCAAATGACGTTTGCTTACGGTCTTCCATTTAAAGTCGGTGCTGAAGACTTTTTAGTAGATGGTTTCCTTGATTGGTCTACTGCAGAAGATGACCACGCCAGCGAACTCAACTGGACTACACAATACAAGTGGAATGCAGGTAAACATATCTCTCCAAATACACGTTTATACGTGGGTATTGAACATTCTGTCTGGAATAACAAATACGGTAACAAATCTGGCATTAACCAAAATGATGTTAGCGCATTGGTCAAATACCACTTCTAAGCCAGCCTGATCTCTATTCAAAAAAGCAAGACTATGGTCTTGCTTTTTTATTGGTCGTTAAAATTTTTTAATTTATATTCAGGTATAAAATTAGCATGCGACTCATTTGTACTTTACTCAAAACTCCGCTACATTTACTTTAAATTTCAAATAAAAAGCAATGTGACTTCACATGCAAAAAACTGATTTTATTATTCTGCTATTTTGTGCCATTGCCGCAATTTTACATGGCATGAGTGGTTTTGGTTTTCCCATGCTTAGCACCGCTGCAGTGGCGATGTTATATCCACTCAGTACTGCGGTTGCTTTGGTTCTGATTCCCTGTTTGCTTCTCAATATCTACATGCTGCGGGGCGATGCCACACAATCTATATTCAGCAGTTTATATGGCTACTGCAAAAAATATTGGGGTTTAATCTTCAGTGCGCTGATTGGCAGCTATTTGGGCGTCAGTTTGCTGCTCATTCTGAACGAAGGTTATTTAAAATTGGCAATGGGCGTACTGATTTTATTGTACGTGGCCGATCAATTTCGACAACGTCCTTTGCAAATTTCTGCCTCACTCAAAAATATGCTGATTTTTGGTTTGCTGGCAGGTGTGATTGGTGGTGCGACCAATGCCATGGCACCATTTCTAATGATGTATTTACTCAGCACTCAACACAGCAAAACCGATATTGTGGTGATTAGCAACTTAAACTTTATTATTTCCAAACTCATTCAATTGGCAGTTTTATATCCAGTAATTCAACAGTTTAGCCACATACAATTAAAAGTTTTAGCCCTGATTTGCATCATCTCTATGCTGATGGTGTATATCGGCAGTCTGATTCGTAAACAAATTTCCCAGACATTATTTAAGCAGATTGTATTTACGTTATTGGGTTTTATGGCACTTTACGCGATTGCTCAAGGATTATTCATCATCCAAACATCACCTGCTTTATTGATATAAATCAGACCAATAAACATAACAAATGGAAAATTATTTAGATTTTTTTTGGCTTAAATAATTATTTACACCTATAATTAAGACCAGCTTAAAAAACAGTCTATTCAGACTGCTTCGGTCGTTTGCATCGACCAATCTTCCCTCTTTTCTTTTAATTCCTTTTGACGGAGTGAACTTCTATGGAAAATAACCATATAGAAGTGCCAGCCAATATTAAGCGAAAAGAACTGATCAAGACCTGGGTGATTGTTGCAATTGCAGCCCTGCTCTCTTTCGGTTTATACAATGTCTTGCCCTATGATGAAAATGCAAATAAGGGTCTAAGTCTGTTGCTTTTTATTGGTATTTTATGGCTCACCGAAGCTGTACACATTACCATTACCGCACTTTTGGTGCCGGTGCTTGCCGTAATTTTGGGCATGCCTGTTGAAAATGCCAGCAAAGTGCTTGAGCCAATTAGCACCAGCAAGGCATTGGCGACTTTTGCCGATCCTGTTATTTTCCTGTTCTTTGGTGGTTTTGCTTTAGCAACTGCGCTGCACATTCAGAAACTGGATCGTAAAATTGCGATGTGGATTATTTCCATGTCGGGCGGTCACTTGGGGATTTCGGTTTTATCTATTTTTATCGTCACTGCTGCGTTGTCGATGTGGATTTCCAACACAGCCACGGCGGCGATGATGTTACCGTTGGCACTAGGTTTGTTATCACACCTCGATGCCACCAAAGAGCGTAAAACCTTCGTTTTCATTTTATTGGGGATTGCCTACTCTGCCAGTTTAGGTGGTTTGGGTACGTTGGTGGGTTCGCCACCAAACGCTATTGCAGCCAAAGCATTAGACTATGACTTTGCTGACTGGATGAAAATTGGTTTACCAATGATGCTGATTTTGCTACCAGCAATGTTGGTCAGCTTATATTTGGTATTGCGTCCAAATTTAAATCAAAAAATTCATTTTGAAACTGAAGTAATTCCTTGGACCAAAACCCGTGTTGCAACGATGATTTTATTCGTATGTACTGCAGTGGCGTGGATTTTCGGCAAGAAACTTAGCGAAACCTTTGGTATTAGCCAACCCGATACATGGACTGCATTAACTGCTGCATGTTTAGTGGTTATGCTAGGTACTGCGTCTTGGAAGCAAGTGGCTGAAAATACCGATTGGGGCGTGTTATTACTGTTTGGTGGTGGTTTAACTCTCAGTGCGATCTTAAAAGATTCAGGCGCATCTTTGGTATTGGGTCAAACCCTTGCCAATACCTTTGGTGATACTTCGCCATTGGTAGTGATTTTTGCGGTGACCATCTTCATTATTTTCTTAACTGAATTTACCAGTAATACAGCGTCTGCTGCGTTATTGGTTCCTGTATTTGCTGCAATTGCAGACCAAATGGGTATTCCAAAAGAAATTTTAGTGGTGATTATTGGTATTGGTGCATCGTGTGCCTTTATGTTACCTGTGGCAACGCCACCAAATGCGATTGTATTTGGTACAGGTCAAATTAAACAAAGTGAAATGATGAGTGTGGGCATGGTGTTGAACGTCATGTGCGTATTTATTATTTCATTATTTGTATATTGGTTCTTTAGTTAAGGATCAATAAAAAATGGAGCACAAGATGCTCCATTTTTTTCGCCTCAATTTTAGAATATTTTTAATCATCAAATCATTACCTAAATAAATTCGCTATACTCAGGACATAATAATTTAGACACAATGAGGAGGGTTAAATGGCTAAGTTTTTAAATACGAGCGCGACCAATTTTTTCTTAGAAGAACTGATAAAAAATGCCAAAGAAAGGTTAATTTTAATTAGCCCATATTTACGTTTAAATGACCGTATTAAAGAGTTACTTGAAGATAAAGATCGACTCAAAATTGATATTCGAATCGTTTATGGAAAAAGTGATTTACATCCTGATGAAATAAAATGGATGCAAAAACTTGATTTTGTTCGGCTCAGTTTTTTTAAAAACTTACATGCTAAATGCTATCTCAATGAATCTGAATGTATTATTTCTAGTCTAAATCTTTATGAATTTAGCCAAATTAATAATAACGAAATGGGCATTTTGATTCGCAAATATGAAGATCAAGATGTCTTTAAAGATGCTTATGAAGAAGCGCAACGTATTATTCGTATTAGTGATGAAGTTAGAATTAGTTTAGATGAAGTGAAAGCCGAACCAACAAATGAATCTGTTGAAGAAACCAATGACAATAATGTTGGTAAATTAACATCATCTAAACTTGCAGCAAAACATAAAATGAAAACCAATGAATTGTTGGCTCATTTTACCGAAAAAGGCTTATTAAATATCAATGATGCTGGAAAGCACATACTCACTCAACAAGGCAAAGACGTAGGTGCAGAATTTAAAACCAGTCAATATGGTGGATATTTTTTATGGCCTGAAAATATTGAATTATAAACACCAATCAAAATTACAATAAAAAGCATCCATTACTTTTTTGAAATAATGGATGCTTTTTCTAAATTAAATCAGCTTAAACCGCCAAATCGGCTAAATTACCTTTTTGCTCTAACCACACTTTACGGTCTGCAGAGCGTTTTTTAGCCAGCAATTTATCCAATAAACCTGCGGTAAAATGACTATCATCCAAATCCAATTGCACCAAACGGCGTGTATTTGGATCCATCGTGGTTTCACGTAACTGACTGGCATTCATTTCACCCAAACCTTTAAATCGGGTAATTTGCGGATTTTTGGTTTTGGCTTTTTTCAGCGTGTTTTCTAACTCATCTTCATCCAGCGCATAATGCACATCTTTACCGTCATCAATACGGAATAACGGCGGCATGGCGACGTATAAATGCCCATCTTCCACCAAACTTGGGAAATGTTTCACGAATAAAGCACACAGCAAAGTGGCAATGTGTAAACCATCTGAGTCGGCATCGGCCAAAATACAAACCTTACCGTAACGCAATTCAGATAAATCATCACTACCTGGGTCAACCCCAATCGCAATTGCAATATCGTGTACCTCCTGCGAACCCAAAACCTCGTCCGAAGACACTTCCCACGTATTTAAAATTTTTCCACGAATTGGCATGATCGCCTGAAAGTTTTTATCACGCGCTTGCTTAGCAGAACCACCTGCAGAGTCACCTTCTACAATAAACAGTTCCGATTCTTCACGGGTTTGTCCCACGCAGTCGGCTAATTTACCCGGCAAAGCTGGGCCTGAAACGATTTTTTTACGTTCTACTTTTTTCGCTGCTTTTAAACGACGACCTGCTTTGGAAATTGCCATTTCTGCCAATTGCATGGCAATGTCAGAATTTTGGTTTAACCACAAGGCAAAGGCATCTTTGGCGATATTCTGCATAATGCTTGCCGCTTCACGGCTCGATAAACGCTCCTTGGTCTGCCCAGAAAACTGCGGCTCTTGGAACTTTAACGATAAAATGTAGTTAACCCCATCCCAAACATCTTCGGCAGATAGCTTTAAATTGCGCGGCAATAAATTGCGTAATTCACAGAACTCACGTAAAGCATCGGTCACACCAGAACGTAGTCCATTGACATGCGTACCGCCTTGCGCAGTCGGAATCAAGTTGACATAACTTTCTTGAATTTGCTCGCCGCCTTCTACATTCCAGCAAATTGCAAACTCTGCACTGGCACGCTCTGCCTCACCTGTCGCCACAAAAGCAGGGGCAGGTACAATCTCTCGATCTTCCAGCTCATCCATCAAATAGTCGACTAGACCATTTTCAAACTGCCAGACAATTTTTTCATCGTTAATTTCATCAATGTAATGAATTTCTAAACCTGCAGCTAGTACCGCTTTGGCTTTTAAATTGTGTTTTAAGGCTTTTAGCGCAAATTTAGGTGAATCGAAATATTTAGCTTCAGGCCAGAAATGTACCAACGTACCCGAAGCACGTTTTGGGGCTTTGCCTTCCAAGACTTCTAAAGGTGCAGCAGCTTCGCCCTGATCAAAAGCCATTTTATACAGGTTGCCCTGACGCTGTACGGTCACTTCAACCCGACTGGACAAGGCATTCACTACAGAAATACCGACCCCGTGCAAACCACCCGAAAATTGGTAGTTGTCGGTGCTGAACTTACCGCCTGCATGCAGCTTGGTCAGAATAATTTCAATCCCGCTTTGCCCGTATTCTGGGTGAATATCGACAGGCATACCACGGCCATTGTCTTCTACCGACAAAGAGCCATCTTTATAGACTTTTACGGTAATTTTATTGGCATGCCCTGCAAGTGCTTCATCCACCGCATTATCAATAACTTCTTGCGCCAAATGGTTCGGACGTGTGGTGTCGGTATACATGCCCGGGCGACGACGTACTGGATCTAAACCAGATAAAACTTCAAGAGATTGAGCGGTATATTGAGACACGTTGTACTGTTTCCTTAAGCTAGGGAATCCGATAAAAATTGCAGTAACATCGGAATTTTGTCTGCAAAATCATCCATGGCATGATTGCCGTGCGCTTCAGTCATGATCATGGCCGAAGGTGAGGCAGCACTATAATAACGCTGCGCTTCACGATAATCCAAAACTTCATCGCCTTGTTGCAATAACACCAATATTTTGTCTGCATCTTGCGCAACTGGCAACGCAATGTCTGCTAAGTCATCCAATTGCGCTGCAGTTAAGCTCCAGTTCGGATGTACCACATAGGGCAGCACATCGCCAAACAAGTCCTGAAACAATTGCCATGGTCGCATAGCAGGGTTAATCACAACAGCAGGCACATGATGCTGTGCGACCAGTTGTGTCGCATAAAAGCCGCCTAGACTGCTGCCCACCAATGCCACATTGGGCAAACGTCGAATCAATGCCGATACGTTTGCCAAAACCTCTAAAGGTGGAGCATTTAAATCGGGCAAATGCATCTGAATACCAGGGCGATGCTGCTGCACATAGGCATACAATAGCTGCCCTTTCATAGACAAAGGACTACTTTGAAAACCATGTAAATAAATTAAATTCATGCGCGACATTTCTTAGTAACACCATTCAATTTTTGGCTGATACAGCACTTATTTTGCGTTTTTAATTTAATTTTCATGGAAAAATGCAATTGTTAGACAAAAAGATGCGAACATCTTGGCAGTCATCGGTATTTTACAAGTAGTTCAAGATGAACACGATAAAATAAAAGTATCGGGTTTGGTGACAATTCATCTAAAAATTTGCAGTTCTGTAAATTCATGAAATGCCAGCAGACCCTTGAGTTTATACCGCGAACCCAAGTAAAAATAAAGCGTTCGGTATATGGGAACACAAGGGGCAACACAGTATGCCAAGTTTAACACCGCTGCATGAAACGTATTGTAGATGGGATCGTACACCTCCAAGTCAGGCCGATATCCTAGAAGGCTTGGCACAGTTGGTCAGCACGCGCCTGAATGCCGTGATGAGCGAAGTGATTCAAACCATTCAGCGTGAAGTTTTGCTCAGCGTATTTGGCATGAGCGAACAACGCTCGCAAAAGTTTCAAAAAACCGCAACTTTTCAAAAGTTGTATAAGTTTGCCTTCCACAGCTTACAACAATACGGCTATCACTTTGTTGCACCAGGTTTACGTCAAATCATTGCGCAATTTCCCAACTTACATGACAAAGCACTCACGCCAAGCCTGCATTTTTTAGTCGGTGTACTGAATGGCGTACTGGGAGATTATCTACTCGAACAGCAAAATCCGCTCGCCTTACCTATGGTGCTCTATGACCATTATGGCGAAGTCCAACAAGGCGATTTGTCTGGACGTGTGGTAATTTTTGTGCACGGTTTATGCCGCAATCACCTCGATTGGACTACACACCAATTTGGTGGTTTTGGTGAAAAATTACTGGCACAACGTGACCATAACACCATGTTATATCTGAATTACAATACAGGGCGTCGCATTTCTGCCAATGGCCGCAGTCTTGCCAATACCTTAGATGATTTAATTCAGCGTCATCCTAAAATTACCAGTATTGATTTAATTGGGCACAGCATGGGTGGCTTGGTGTCGCGCAGTGCGCTGTTTTACGGCAAGCAAAATTTGCAGCACTGGATTCACTTGGTCGAAAATCTGGTCTGTTTAGGCTCACCACATCACGGAGCAGTGTTGGAGCGTTTTGGTTTCCATTTACAGGAAAAATTAGGTCGCTTTCCCATTGTGAAAATTGTCGGGCATCTGGTCAATATTCGCAGCAACGGCATTTTAGATTTGCGCTATGGCAGTGTGCGAGATGATGACTGGGAACATAATCAGGCACGAATTGGACAGGTCGATGACAACCGCAAACCTGCACCTTTGCCGACCCATATTAATGCTTATTTCGTGGCAGGCAGCATTGAGTTTGAGAAAAAGCAGAACCTGACCCGCAAAGTCATTGGCGATTATTTAGTCAGTATAAAAAGTGCTTTGGGGGAACATCCTAACCCACGTTTTCAATTAAAACTGCCTGAATCGCACAAAGCTGTGTTCTATGGTCTGAACCATTTTCAGTTGCAATATCATCCGAGTGTGGCTGAGCAATTGGTGAAATGGTTTTATCCTGCGCATGAAGAAGTGCCAGAGCAGCAAATTCGTGAGTTTATTGGTGATTGGTCAAGCTTAGAAGGCATCGCGCTCACCTAACATAGTCTAAACAGTTCAAAATACGCTACAACACGATGATTTTTAGATAGATTATCAACAGATACACAAAAAAAATGCGCCATCGCAATTTTATGGATGACGCATTTTTATCAATTCAGTGAGCAAGTAGCCCGAATTTATTTTTTCTTCACTTTGCCAAATGTAGTCGATGCCACAAACGGATAGTTACGCAGCAATTGCCATAAACTGATGAGTGCCAACACGCTAAAGAACAGCAATGACCACACGGGTAAAGACTGCCCCAAGAACGTCCAATCAATCACAGCACATTCACCTGAACCCGACAGCACTTGTTGCAACACAGCTTTCATGGGTAAAGCATCTACCAAATAATCCAGTCCTGGGCCGCAGCTTGGCACTTGATCAGGCGGTAAGTTTTGCAGCCACACATGCCGTGCTGCCACACCCACCGACCATAAAATTCCAATACTGCCGAACAGCGCATAAATACGCTTAACCACGTTAGATTTAGGGTTATGCACAAAGGCAATCAGTGAAACCAAGCCCAATGCAATTAGGCCCACCCGCTGAAAAACGCACAGTGGACACGGCGCTAAACCTTGCACATGCTCCAAATACAATGCAAATGTCATCCCAATGACACTGGCTAAAAATAAAACACCACTTAGCAGACGATAACTCAATTGCATGTTTAAATCCCTGAACTGTTATCTATATTGTGCGACATAGTCTGCAAAACTCAGACCTTGTGCTTGTTCAAGTTGTTGTTGTTGCTGAATAGATTGCACTGCAATTTCATCAAAATATGTTTGTGTTTCAGGACGAAGCGTATGTTGTTCATACGCATGTGCATGTTGCTGTGCCATATAACTGCCAAAGCCCCACGTACCACCATGACGAATAGTATCGGCAATCATGTGTGCCGACAGAGTTTCATCGACTTCATGCAAACGCACCATCATGCGTTCTAAAGCTTGAGAATACAGCTGCGTCGCATAACTTTGGTCGAGTAAAGCAGCCAAAGGTTGCATGGCGGTGACATACTGCTGTCCCCACGCTTCAATTGGGGTTTTAACATCGCTCTCTTGAATGTGCGCATTTGGCGCACGCCCACGATTGACCACTTCGGCCTGATTTTTTTCGATGATGCTTTGTTCCGCATCTAACAAGGCTGGGCTGTCTTGCAACAAACAATACAATGCTAAGACTTCCAAAAAGCCTGCGGTATGTTCATCTATCCCAATTGGGCTATACGGATTAACATCTACCGCGCGTAATTCGACATAACCAATACCACGATTGGCAAGTGCTTGAGATGGGGTTTCACCCTCTTGTGGCACTTGTTTTGGGCGCACTAAACTATAGTACTCATTTTCAATTTGCAGCACATGGTCATTAATTTGAATTGGCTCACCCGTGGCATCATCTAAACCTAAGCGGCTAAATGGCAAGTACGGGGTTTTTACGGCTTTTTGCAAACCATCCAAATAACCCGTTAAATCATTGTAATGAATACCAAGTTTTTTCTGCGCCGAGTTTTGATAGCCAAAGTTACCCATACGCAATGCAGTCGCATACGGTAAATACAACGTGCCTCTTAACAACGGCAGCAAATGATGTTCACGCCCCGTCATAAAACACTGACAAACCGATGGACTTGCACCGACTAAAAACATCACCAATGGTGTTAAACGAATAAAGTTACGAATTAAACCTAAATAACGATGACTACGATAATCTTGCAAACTCAGTGCTTTGAGCTGCTCATCACTTTCATGTTGTTGCAAGGCGGCAAATAAATGTTCAGGGAAGGATAAATTATAATGCACCCCTGAAATGGTCTGCATACGGCGACCATAGCGCACACCTAAACCACGGCGATACAAAGTTTTAAAGCGCCCAATATTGGAGCTGCCATATTGCGCCAGTGGAATACCGTCATCGGTTTCATCAAGCATACATGGCATCGACAGCGGCCAAAGTTTTTCACCTTCGCCTAAGTGCTGATGCACCACGCTATGAATATCTCGCAAATAATCAAGCGCGTGTTGAATGCTGCTTTGCGGTGGAGTAATGAACTCCATCAACGCTTCGGAATAGTCCGTAGTAATATGCGGATGTGTGAGTGCCGAACCCAAGGCTTGAGGATGTGCTTGCTGCGACAAGAAGCCATCGCTTTGCATACGCAGACTTTCGCGTTCAATCCCGCGCAACATCCCTTGAAGCAACGCAGCGTCTACCCATGTTGGTAGAACATCTTGCGCATTTGGTTCGGGTTGACTCATTACACTCTCGCTTAATCCAATACACTACAAATACGACATAAACCACAGGCTGATTTTGGGTCGGTGGCAATTTTCTCTATCATGCAGATGATCTGAGATGAAATTGCTACCGTTCAAGTATAACTTGATTTGGCATCAGCACATGCGCTTGGGCTGTTTTTTCTAACAAAATGATGATTTTGGGGCATGCTGACATTTTATAAAGTGGTCAACGTCAATAAATTTTAATTTGGCAATTTTTTATCACAAAGTTGCACTATAAGACATGCTAAATTTGTGATTTTATAATCAAAAGAACAGAGGTAAATAATAAAGCGTATGAATTATCAAGATTTTTTAGATTTTTGGTTTTCTCCTGCTGCAGAACCGAACTGGTTTGTCAAAAGCGCAGAATTTGATGCCCTGCTCGCAGAAAAATTTACCGATGTACTGCAACAAGCGGCACAAGGAGAATTATGGACATGGCGCGAAACACCTGCAGGTCGTTTGGCTGAAATCATTATTTTAGATCAATTATCACGTAATTTATACCGTAATGACCCGCGTGCCTTTGCCCAAGATGGAATGGCCTTGGTGTTGGCACAAGAAATGATTCACTTAAAATTGGATCAGGACTTAAACCCAACCGAACGTCGTTTTCTATATATGCCGTTTATGCACAGTGAATCCAAACGTATTCACGAAGTCGCATTAACGTTGTTTGAAAGTTTGAATGACCCCACCGTGTTGGGCTATGAACTGAAACATAAAGTGATTATTGACCGTTTTGGACGTTATCCACATCGGAATCAGGTGTTGGGACGTCCTTCGAGTGCAGAAGAACTTGAGTTTTTAACCCAACCCAATAGCAGTTTCTAACTGGCGAGCTTGTCTTGGCTGGTTGATGTGTACAGGAGCTTTCACATGAAATATTCCCTACTCGGTCTTGCCCTTGCCAGCAGTTTGCTGTTTACAGGCTGTGCCACGACATCCTCTAAACCTCTCAGCTTTGAGCAGTTGGGGCAATACAGCACCACACCACTGAATGCGCAAACCTATCGGATTAGTTTTTTAGCGGGTCATAACATGAGTTTTGGCACTGCAGAAGAAATTACTTTGGTGAAAGCAGCACAAACCACGCAGCAACACGGTTTTCGCTTTTTTAAAGTTTTAGATGATCCGAGTAACCGTAGCCAGAAACCACCTAGACAAGCCGTGGTTTACCCTGCACCAAGTTACTATCCGTATAGCTATTCGCCGTATGGATATTATCATCGTCGCGCACCATTCTGGCCTGACCCATTCTATGATATGCCGCAAGTGGTGACCCTCGATCCGACTCAAGTGTCTTACACCATTCAGTGTTTTAAAGATCAAAAATCTGCACCTGAAGATGCCTTTGATGCGAGCCTAATTTTACAATCACTGGGGGCAAAATATGGTTTAAGTCCCACAGGACAACCATTACCCCCACCAACCTCTGCCCCTGCCGCGCCCTAATGAGATAAGGATGCCTGCATGAATACAGCGTCTGACCACACTTTAGCGAGCAGCTCGCAGCATAGCTCTCCGAGCCTGCAACGCAGTAAACGCTTTGCCACCATTGCTTTAGTGATTGCCGTGCTGGCATGGCTGGCATTAATGCTGACCGCAAAATTACTGCCTGAATATACGTGGTTGATTCACATACTAATGCTGTCTGCCGAAGCAGGCGTGGTCGGTGGTCTGGCAGACTGGTATGCGATTACGGTGCTGTTTCGCAATCCTTTTGGCAAAATGCCAATTCCTAAATTCTTACGTGATCACACCGAAATTATTCCACGCAACAAAGACCGTATTGCCGAGTCGATGGGGCGTTTCGTACAGGAAAACTTTTTATCGCCCCAAGTGGTACAAAAAAGCCTGCACAGCACTGACTTATCTTTATCCGTGGGCAAATGGTTGGCGAATCCACAAAATAATGCGCAAGTGACCCAAGTCATTCAGCAGACTGTACCGAAAATTTTTGAATTTGTCGGGCAAGAACAAATTGGGCGCTTTATTCAAAGCAACAGTGTGCAATGGGTTCGCAACACGCAGGTCAACCACTTGGCCAGTGAAATGCTGCGTGCGGTTTTGGAAAATGACTTTCATCAGGATGTGCTGCAACGCGGTTTAGACCTTGCCCATGACTGGATGCTGAAACATCCTGAAAAAAGCCGTGAATTGACCCGTCAATTGTTTAAAGAGCTTGGCGTGTGGAAACTGGCCAAAGGTGCGAGCTGGATTGGAATTGATGTGCAGCAACGCACCATAGATTCTTTACTGCAACGGGTCGAATCTATGTTGGCAGACCCTGAACACCCTTGGCGACAAAAAATTGAAGAGGCTGGGCAACAACTGATGTTACAACTGGCAGATAACAACAGCAGTGCCAGTCTACGTCTAAATGACACTAAAAATGCCCTATTAGACAGTCCACAAGTCTTGAATTTTATCAGTGGTGCAGTGGTGATTCTCTGCAATGCGATTAAGGAAGATTTACAAAAACCTGATTCGGGAATTGCACAAAACCTGCGTGTTGCTATTCAGCAAGTCGGTGAAAATATCATTGCCAATACCGCAGTACGTCAATTACTGAATGAAAAAATGAGTACGATTGCGGTGAACTTGTCAGATCAATATAGTGAAAAAGTAATTCGCTTTATTAGTGAGCGCATTCATGAATGGGACTCGCGCGAAATGATTGGCAAAATTGAAAACGAAGTCGGTGGTGATTTACACATGATTCGGGTCAATGGTGTAGTGGTAGGTGCATTTATTGGTCTGGGATTGGGGATTATTCGGGCATTGGTGGAGTTGATTTGAGGCGAGTCTTTTATTTCACCCCATTACTTTGGCTTGAGCAAACGATCTGGTTGCTGAGTTAATGGCAGCTAAACTTTGTTATTTTCTATTTTTCGGGTTGTAAATTTAGGCAAAATTTATTATCTTAAAAATAAGGTCGCCTACCATACTTACGCATGAGTAGAAAAGGGATTTAAACTATAAATTTATAGTCATCAAATTATGTCTGAAATTTAATTTTCTTAAGTATCAACTCGTTTGGTTCTTAGCATTTAAACATGCGTTGCTAAAAGTCTTAAGACACCAAAAAATTCTTTGAATAAGAGTTTAGAGTTGAAGATAGAGAAAATTATGTCTATTCAAGAATTCGCATTTCAATTATCTAAAAAAGTTCAAGAACAACATTCTGTTAAGATTGGTCGTTCACATATTTATGAATTAATAGCATTAGATCAAGGCTATAAAACTTACAACGCATTTATTGCTCAAAACCTTTTACTCGGATCTGAATACGATGATTCTGAAGATTATTATCAACATGAATTAATTGATGCTCTAACTTTAGAAATATTGAACAATCCCCCTAAAACAGATTATTCAAATTATAACGAAGATGAACTGCATTGGGACGATTATGAAGGCCGTTCATTACTCGAGCATATTACAGCAATTATCATAAAACTTAAGAATCTCTTGAAAATCGATATTTCAGAAGAACTTTATTTATCAATTTCTAAAACTATCTATCGAGAACTTTTATGGCTAAATTTAGAAGCCATTAACTTTAGAAGCTTAAGAGAAGGGTTAAGCTATATCAATTTTGAAAATGGGCCTGTAACTGATCTAGAATTTGAAGACGAGTATATTGAGTTTTCACAAATAGAAGAACATTTCGAAAAAATACTTTCTTATGCAAAAGAACGAAACAATGTAGATGCTCATGCTTTAATCGGATCTTATTACCGATATTTAGCTAATCAGATTGCACCTTATGGTCGTTCTGGCTCAAATTTTGGAAGCCAATGGGACAACAATAAACAAAAATATATCCATTCTGACGAAACTAAGAAAAATAAAGCTCAGTATGAAGAATATATAAAACAAGCTGAATATTTTGAATCTTATAATCAAAACTCACCACTAAATCTAGATGAAATTAATTGGGATGCCGATACAGAAACAGTCTATAAACAAGTTCTATACTTGTGTAATCGTGGTGATATTGATGCAATTGAATATTTTCTTTACGAAAAAATGTTCAAAACTGATGAAGAAGCATGGCTATACATCTATATAGCACAACATTGTGATGTTGATTTTACTCAAGATGACTTCAGAGCTTACAATGCCTACACTGGAGAAGATTATGACGACTATGGGCCTATAGCAATTTCAGGTCGTGAAGCAATTCAGTATGCTATAAATTTGCCTGAGTTAAATAAAGAAAAAGACGATTTAGCTCGAAAGCTTGCCCAAGAGTTATTTGAAGAAATTTAATTTAGTATCTCAATTTATAATATCTAAAATGGGAGTTATTGCACTCCCATTTTTAGTTCTTGCAGATAATATCTCTGGGTATTTAACAAACTGGTCTATGAATCTTTAAATCCCTAAAATACCTATCCCCCATTTGCATTCACTCCTGAAAACGCTACGATGTAAAACAAGCTGCTGCCATAACCAGAACTCTCTATGCTCGATATTCACGCGAAACTGCCTGCTCAAGGTCTGAGTATTTTTAGTACCATGTCTAACTTGGCACAACAACTGAATGCCTTAAATTTATCGCAGGGTTTTCCCGACTTTCCCCCACCTGCAGCATTACTGGATGCTTTAAGCCAAGCCACACACGCAGGCTTCAATCAATATCCTTCGGGCGATGGTTACTTGCCACTACGCGAACAACTGGCACAGCAATTTTTACAGCGTGATCAGCTAATGCTTGACCCGATCAGTGAAATTACCATCACCCCAGGGGCAACACTGGCTATTTTTAGCATCATGCAAACCGTGCTGCAGGCAGGCGATGAAGTCATTATTTTTGATCCAAGTTATGACAGTTATGCACCCTGTGTAAAATTGTTGGGTGCAAAAGCCGTTCATATTCCGCTGCAGGCTCCACATTTTCAGGTGGACTGGAATATGGTCAAAGATGCGATTCATGCCAAAACCCGCATGATCATCATCAACACACCACATAACCCCACAGGCACAGTATGGTCAGCGCAAGATTGGCAGCATTTAATTGATGTTATTCAGGAACATAATATTGTGGTGCTGTCCGATGAAGTCTATGAACATTTGGTCTTTGATGCGCATCAACACCGCTCTGCACTGTCTTTTCCTGAGCTTAGGGAACGCAGTTTTGTCGTGGGTTCCTTTGGTAAAACTTTTCATGTCACAGGCTGGAAAACAGGCTACTGTGCGGCTGCACCTGCCTTAATGCAGCTCTTTCGCCAAGCCTATCAATTTATTAATTTCTGCGGAGTTAGCGCTGTGCAAGTGGCTTTGGCAAATTATATGCAGCAGCACCCTGAACATATTGCAGAACTGGCAAAGTTTTATCAGGACAAACGTGATTTGTTTAATCAAGGCATTGCCAATTCACGCTTTCAATTCAGCCCTGCACAAGGCACTTATTTTCAAAATTTAGATTACAGCAATATCCGTCCCGGCTTAAATGCTGTCGATATGTGCCATTTTCTAGCCGAGGAGCACGGCATTGTCGGTATTCCTGTGTCTGCATTTTATCAAACCCCACCCGATGATTTACGTTTAATCCGTTTCTGCTTTGCTAAAAAAACCGAAACCCTGTTGCGTGCAGGTGAAATTTTATCGGCAATTTAAGCGGCAACAAATGCCACTGAGTTACTGAAAAGCTAAGGCTTTTTATGACCAAATCATGCTAGGGTGAAATTTCAAACAACCGCATATTGAAGCGCAGGATTTGGCATGGCAAGACCTCAGGCACTGGTCGATCACCCTCAGCTTTGGAAAACCTTTTTGGTGTTTCTATTGCCACTGATTGCCACCAATATTTTACAAAATCTTTCGGGCACCATTAACACGATTTTTGTCGGGCAAATGCTCGGTGTGGAAGCCATTGCTGCGGTGTCGGTATTTTTTCCCATTATTTTTTGCCTGATGGCCTTTGTGATTGGGCTTTCGGCAGGATCGACCGTGTTGGTCGGGCAAGCGTGGGGCGCACAAAATGTCGAAAAAGTGCGTTGTATTGTCGGTTCGACTTTATTTATGACCCTAATTGGCGGCAGTTTCATTGCCTGTTTGGGGGTGATTTTTGCCGAACAAATTTTAATATTATTAGGCACAGACCCTAAAGTGATGCATCTATCCCTGCCGTATGTGCAATGGATGTTGGCAGGCAGCCCACTGCTGTTTGTTTATATTATTTATACCTCTATTTTACGTGGAGTGGGCGATAGCCTTACGCCACTCATTGCCCTGAGTTTGACTAGTTTAATGGGATTGGTGATTACCCCCATCCTGATTGCAGGTTATTTTGGCTTTCCTCGCTTGGGCATTATTGCCCCTGCAATTGCCACCATTCTGGGCTATCTGGCTGTTTTAATTTTTTTGGTGATTTACCTGAATAAAAAGAATCATCCCTTAAAAATGGATGTGCATCTACTACGTCAAATTCGGCATCAACCCAATTTAAGCAAGGTGATTTTACGCTTAGGGATTCCCACAGGCTTACAAATGGTCACTACCTCTATGGCAGGTTTGGTGATTGTCGGTTTGGTCAATCGGCATGGTGCTGAGGCCACTGCCGCCTATGGCGCAGTTAATCAGGTGTTGAACTATATTCAATTTCCTGCGCTATCTATTGCAATTGCCGCTTCAATTTTTGCTGCACAAGCCATTGGTGCAGGCAAAGCCGAATTACTGGCTAAAGTGACCCGTACAGCCTTAGGCATGAATTTGCTGATTACAGGTATTTTAGTCACCTTGGGTTATTTATTTTCTAAATATCTGATGGCGTTGTTTATTACCGATCCTGCGGTGGTGGTACTGGGTCAGCAGCTCTTATTTATTGTGTTATGGGCCATTTTATTTTTTGGTGCCAGTGCAATTTTTGCCTCCATTATGCGCGCCAGTGGCACGGTCAATGTTCCAATGATCATCAATATTTTAGCGATTGTTTTAATTGAAGTACCGTGTGCTTATTTCTTCAGTCAGTGGTGGGGTTTGCAAGGAATTTGGTATGCCTATGCCTTGGCATTTGTGAGTCTGTGCATCGGTCAAGGTGCATATTATCAATTTGTCTGGAAGAAAAAAACCATTCAGGTTTTGGTCTGAATGGTCTTTTATATTTGTAAGTTAGATTAACCGCGTTTCTTGCCCAACTTAGTCGCCCATGCGGTAACTTTCTGATAACCCGTTGGAACAATACGCTGGATTAAATCCAAAGTTTTGGCATCATTACCAATCAATAAACGGCGCTTGTCTTTTTGTACCGCTCCTAAAATTTGGCGCGCCGCTTCTTCAGGCGGGCAACGCAATAATTTATTAAAAGCACGTGCCGATTTTTCAGGATTCATGCCCAAAGTGCGCATGCTGTCGTTCATTTTAGCATTGTTGGCAATATTGGTACGAATCCCGCCTGGATGCACGCTCAACGCACTCACACCACAATTTTCCAAATCCAATTCCTGACGCAAAGACTCGGTAAAACCGCGCACCGCAAATTTGGTTGCGTTATAAGCCGACTGCGTTGGCTGTGCAGTTAAACCAAATAAACTGGAAATGTTAATGATATGACCATCTCCCGTTTGTTTGATTAAAGGCAAAAATTCTTTGGTGCCATATACCACGCCCCAAAAGTTAATCCCCACAATCCACTCCAGCTCTTCGTAAGTTGCACCCTCTACAGTAGAACCCAAAGCCACGCCTGCATTATTAAAAATCATATTGACCGAGCCGTGGTCTCGCACAGTTTCTGCCGCCCAAGCACGCATTTGCTCCAGTTGAGATACATCCACCTTTTTAATGGTCACACGCACATTGCTGTCTTTTAACAAGTCTACAGTTTGGGCCAAACCTTGTTCATTCACATCACTAAGCGATAAATGACAGCCTTGCTGTGCCAAAAGCACTGCCAGTTGCTGTCCAATCCCCGAGCCTGCACCTGTAATTGCGGCAACTTTATTTTTAAAATTTTTCATGTGGTTTCCTTGAGTATGTTGCCTGCACAGTTCAGACCTGCTTGTTTTTCTGTAGGGCTGTGCAGTTATATCGCTTTCAATATAATTTTGACAATAACTATTGTCAATATAAGTCAAAACGAATATCGCAAACAAATATGAAAACATAGGTTTAACAGATAATTATTGCTAATATAAAACCCATTAACGAATTTATTTGGCTCAAGTGAAGATGACAGAACAACTGCCCATCCACGCAGATACACAACAACAGCCCCAGAAACAACAAAAAGAACGTCAGTTTAAAGGTCTGTCTTTAACTGAACGCAAACAGGCACGTCGGGAAAAACTGATTGAAGCGGGTATTCAGGCCTATGGTACGCATGGTTTTTTTGCCGTGACTGTCAAAGATATTTGTACCGAAGCCAAACTGACCGAGCGTTACTTTTACGAATCCTTTAAAAAAAGCGAAGAACTATTTCAGACTATTTTTTTAAAACTGATTGATGAATTGCAGCAAAATGTCATGCAAGCCATTATGCAAGCCTCGGCTGATCCTAAAAAAATGATTGATGCAGGACTGACTGCTTTACTGACCACGCTAAAAAATAACCCGCAAATGGCACGTATTATTTATATTGATGCCATGCTGGTGCAAGAACTACATAACCAAGCCACCATTCACGAAACTATGTCGCGTTTTGACCGCATGATTCAGGCCTTTGTCATGCTGATGATGCCGCATTTAGACCGCCCCAACCGAGAAATTTCACTGGTAGCGACAGGCTTAAATGGTTATGTCACCCAAATTGCGATTCGCTGGGTGATGAGCGATTTCAAACAATCCATGGAAGATGTCTTGTCTTCTTGCCGTATTGTATTTTTATCGTTATTACAGACCTTTTCGGAAAAAGAGCAAGCTTTTGTGAAAGATTCTTCGACATTGTCATAAAATCGAAAAATATTCATAATATTTTTCAAATTCAGAGGGGTCTGCTGACATTTCATAAATGGCTTGCGCTGTAGGCTAAAACTGAGCAGATCAGGCAGGGAATAGTGGGTCTATTGCCAAGTTTCATAACGCAATCTGAGAAAGTTTTAGCTACAGTCCTTCGGAACGAGCATATTTTTTTGCCGCTATTGCGTTATGAGTCAGTCACTTAGAATAACTAAATTTCCTGCCTCATGCCTTATATCAGCTAAAAAATCTTGCGAGATATATCTCTCACGTCGCAAACATAGACGAAGTGTCAGCAGACCCTATTTACTTTGACTGAACCTGTTCAGTTTTTTCATCAAATCGACACTATTTTGTCACAAATTATTGCAAAAATAGCCCATTCAACCCTTTCTGCAATGATACTGTCATAATTAATCTTTGTAATAAGCCTGTCATAAATAAAACGGTCCACCGTTAACATCTATAGGATATTGCGTTGTGAAAGATGACTACATTTTAATCGTCGATGACGAACTTCCAATTCGGGAGATGATCCATACCTCTTTAGATATGGCAGGCTTTCAGTGCTTACAAGCAGAAGATGCAAAACAAGCTCATCAGATGATTGTCGATCAACGTCCAGCGCTTATCTTGCTTGATTGGATGATGCCAGGCGGTGTCAGCGGTGTAGACTTGTGCCGTCGCCTAAAACGCGATGACAACCTTGCTGAAATTCCTGTGATTATGCTCACTGCACGTGGCGAAGAAGATCACAAAGTTCAAGGTTTAGATGCTGGCGCGGACGACTACATGACTAAGCCGTTCTCGACCCGTGAACTGGTGTCACGTATTAAAGCGGTCTTACGTCGTGCCAATG
This sequence comes from Acinetobacter sp. YH12099, assembly GCF_013419195.1. Classification (NCBI taxonomy): domain Bacteria; kingdom Pseudomonadati; phylum Pseudomonadota; class Gammaproteobacteria; order Moraxellales; family Moraxellaceae; genus Acinetobacter; species Acinetobacter sp. YH12099. The sequence goes on from NZ_VPAP01000027.1 coordinate 27,192, forward strand.
CCTTAAGCGGTGAAAAAACTATTGATGCCAACGGTTTAATTTTGGACCCAGTCAGCCAGCGTGTCAGTTTTGGTGACAATATTTTAGAAATGGGCCCAACCGAATATCGTCTATTGGCGTTCTTTATGACGCACCCAGAGCGCGCTTACACCCGAGCGCAATTGCTTGACCAAGTCTGGGGCGGGAATGTATATATTGAAGACCGAACTATTGATGTGCATATTCGTCGTTTACGTAAAGTTTTAGAACCGTATGGCGTAGACCGTTTTGTACAAACGGTACGTGGTACAGGCTATCGCTTCTCGACACGTGCGGATGTTGCTTTAGGCTAAAATTATTTTATGTACGAACCTTACCCAGTCCCTGAACTCGCCCGTGACCTCAAACAAGTTCGTTACAGCAGTTTATGGACTTTTGCCAAACAAGATTTTCGTTTATTGGCCTTTTTCCTAATTATTGCAAGCTTGATTGGTTTTGGGATTGGGTATTTTGGGATTTGTATTAGCCTCGCCTTTTTGCTGTTTTTTCTTCAGCAAATGCGCTCCCTCTATTTAGTTAATGATTGGATTTCCAATCGTCCTTATGATGTGCCGCCAAATCTGCATGGTATTTGGGGTGCATTACTGTTCAATGTTTATCGCTCACAACGTCAGGAACGTATCGTTCAGGCCGAAATGGTCGGGTTGATTGATCGCGCCCAGTCTTCATTGGTGGCGTTGGATGAAGCCGTGATGCTGATTGATGAAAATCATCAAATTGAATGGTGGAACCCTGCTGCTGAAAAGCTATTGGGTATTCAGCCTTTAGACCGTGGACGCAACATCCTCACTATTTTGCGCCAACCTAGTTTTATTGAATATTTTAATCATATTGATCAAGCACCTGACGGTTTAAAAATGAAATCTAGCGTGCATGAAGGGCAATATGTGCAAGTCAAAATGACTCAGTTTGGTGGCGATAGCCGTTTGTTATTTGCTTACGACATGACGCGTATGCATAACCTAGAACAAATGCGTAAAGACTTTGTCGATAATATTTCACACGAATTACGCACTCCGCTAACGGTGCTGAGTGGTTATATCGAAACCTTTACCGATCAGGATGATATTAACCCGCGTTGGAAACGTGCTTTTGAGCAAATGCAGTCACAAACCCGACGCATGAATGCTTTAGTGAATGACCTTCTGCTGCTGTCACGTCTGGAAAATGAAAAAACCATCGCCAAAAATCAAATCATTGAAATGCCAAGTTTAATGAATCAATTATTTGACGATGCACATGCCTATAACGTCGATTATGGACATACACTCAACTTAAATATTGACAGTCATTATGATCTGATTGGTTCAGATGTAGAATTGGCCAGCGCCTTTAGCAACCTAATCACCAATGCAATTAAATACACCCCAAAAGGCGGGACGATTACCATTGGCTGGCATGATAATGGCAATCAAGGCTATTTTACTGTAGAAGATACTGGCATCGGGATTGATCCGAAACACTTACCACGCTTAACTGAACGCTTTTATCGTGTAGACAGCGCGCGTAGCAGACAAACAGGCGGCACAGGTTTAGGTTTAGCAATTGTGAAGCACGTTTTGATGCAGCATAATGCACACTTAGAAGTCGAATCTAAAGAAAATCAAGGCTCTATATTCAAAGCTGTGTTCCCGAAAGAGCGTTTGTATTACGAGATTTAATAGGAAAACTCTCCCCTCTTATAATCATAGGTATCTACACAATTTCCATGTTTTGCGTTAAATTGAAGAGCATGCTCTTCAATTTTAACATCTCTCGCTTAGATCAGCGCCTTGTCAAACGTTACAACAACCTTGTTCAGTTCAATATGAAT
>NZ_VPAP01000028.1:0-28611 GCF_013419195.1 Acinetobacter sp. YH12099
ATAGCAAGAGTGAACCACCTGATCCCTTCCCGAACTCAGAAGTGAAACCTCTTCGCGCTGATGGTAGTGTGGGGTTACCCATGTGAGAGTAAGTCATCGCCAGCTCATTATTCGAACACCCTCAACTCACGTTGGGGGTGTTTTTTTATGCAAAAAGAAAATAAAGTTAGAAAAATAAAATTATAAAAAGAAAGGAAACATAAAAGTGAAGGCAAAATAAAACCATCTGAGGATGGCTTTAATTCAACGGGTATTGGCTACTTTATTAAGCTAGTAAGTCAAAATTAAAGTGCATCTTTTAAGTTTTTTTGGTGCTGTTTGACTTGTTTCGCGTAGCGTTTACCTTGCTTTTTCATTTTTCGATTACTATTGTAGCCAGTAGGTCCCACATTGTAATAGGCCAAAGCTTTAGGCCATTTACCCGACTGATTTTTATAATGATTTAAAATAAATGTACCACAGTTGATATTGGTATGTTCATGGAATAAATCGCCAGGACAAGTCTGCTGCCAATAACGTGGAATAATTTGTGTGAACCCAACTGCACCTGAAGGTGAAACAGCATAGGCACGATAATTCGATTCTTGTCTAATAACTGCAGCGACAAGCAGAGGATCAACATTATGTTGTTCTGCACTTTGTACAATGATTGGTGCTACACGATTTGCTGTATCAGGATGCACAGCATAAGCCTTTTGGATCCCTGTAGAAAGTTTAGCTGAGCGTTTTGCAAGAGAACCACCTCCTAGTGGAGAGCAAGCTGCTAGCGTTAAAACAGTACAACCAATACTGAATATTTTTATAGATGGATATTTTCTAAAAGTATTAAAAATCATATTAAAACTATATCTGTCATTTTGGCGTATGTGAGTATATATACTGATTTTGAGGTGAGCGATTGACCTAGTCAAGCCATTCACAGATTTGAATTGTATCGTGTCAGCATAATACAGAGGTTTCGTTTTGTTTTATCGAATGATTGGATAAACCAATGGAGTCCGATCTATCCTTAGGTTTAATAATATGTCAAATTGATGACAAGTTTTTTATTTAATATAAACTATTGGAATAGAACAAATAAACTGCAATTTTAAGATAAAAGTACGTACAATATCGGCTTTTTAGCACTTTGAAAATTGCTTATTGCACAGGGAGTAAGTGTGTTAGAAGTCTTTGTACAATTATGTGGTGGTATTGGTCTATTTTTGATTGGTATGACCATGATGACAGACAGCTTAAAAAATATGGCAGGGGAAACTTTGCGTATTTGGTTGTCTAAATTTACAGGCTCACCCATTAAAGCTGTGCTTTCAGGCATCGGTTTAACCTTAATTGTACAATCTTCTACAGCAACGACTTTAGCCACAATTGGTTTTGTCAGTGCGGGTATTCTTACTTTTGCTCAGGCAATTGGTGTCATTATTGGCGCGAATATTGGCACAACCAGTACGGGTTGGATGGTGGCATTTTTAGGTGTTAAATTTTCCATCACCAGTTTTGCATTACCTTTGCTGGGTTTGGGTGCAATGCTCAAATTATTTAGTCAGGGGCGAGTTGCATTATTTGGAATGACATTGGCAGGTTTTAGTCTGATTTTCCTTGGCATTGATATGTTGCAAGTTGCCATGTCAGGTTTTGCTGAACGTGTCGATTTATCAGTATTTTCAAGTAGATCTTTGATTGCGCAACTCAGTTTGGTTTTGGTCGGTATTATCATGACCATTCTGTTGCAATCTTCAAGTGCTGCAATTACCGCGACCTTAGCAGCATTAGCCAGTGGTGCGATTGATTTGCAACAGGCTTTAGGTTTGGTGATTGGACAGAATATTGGTACGGTGGCGACAGCCATTATTGCTGTAATTGGTTCAACTGCAAATGCCAAACGTACTGCAGCGGTTCATGTGATTTTTAACATCATTTCAGCCATTTTTGCTTTTATTATTTTAAAACCGTTATTTCTTGAGCTAACACAAAATCAACGTCTTATGGCAACATGGGACAATGTGGTGATTGTTGCTGCATTTCATACAGCATTCAGTATTTCTGGTACTTTGATTATTTTGCCTTTTATCCGTCAGTTCGAAAAACTGATTATGAAAATTATCCCAGATCAAACTCAATCGGTTTTATGTTATCTCGATCAAGCGAGTTTATCTGTGCCCGCCTTGGCTATTCATGCTGCATCAAAGGTGATTTACCATAGTTTGTATGACGTTTTGGTGATGCTAAAACTGGCTATCCAAGAGGGAAGATTACCTTCAAAAGTACGTTTATTACAGCTAGATGAAGTACTCATTCAAGTCCAACGCTATTTGGAAGAAATGTCGATTTCAGAAAATGAAGCCGATCAACAGCGTTTAATGGCGATGCTTCGTTTGATGGTGTATTTACGTGTTTTACGAAGTGATTTGGAAAATATTACTTTAGCAAAAGAAATACGCACCCAACCTGCAATTTATCAAGTTGGCTTAGATTTTGTACAAATTCTTGATGAACATCTAAAAGAAATGGATGATTTTGATGTGCATAAACATGTACTAAGTCTAAATACCGAATTATCTAATTTGAAAAAATGGACAGAAGATCAACGTGCCGAAAACCGTGAAAAAGTGCTGCAATATATTGCCGTGAATCAGCTCAATGCTGCGACAGGTTTAGAGTTGTTGGCGGCACAACGTTGGTTGGATCGCGTGATTGCGCATGCACAGCGCTTAGCTAACGTGTTGGTTGAAAATTCACGTAAACCAAGTTAATGATTTTAGGCTATTTTTTCGATAGTTACTTTTATATTTAAAAATGGCCTAAGCGAATTCACTTTTAATCTCAATCAAGCGTATAATTTGAGCATCGTTTTTTACAGTATTTTTTCAATGACTCCAGCAGCTAAACTTTTAAAAGCCAAGAAAATTCAATTTTCTATGCATGAATATGAACATGATCATAATACTAAAAGTTTTGGTTTAGAAGCTGCGGAGAAGTTAGGCTTAGATGTCACAGAAGTATTTAAAACTTTATTGGTCAGTGATGATAAGCATTATTTTGTGGCGATTTTACCTGTCCATTACCAATTAAATCTTAAAAAAGTTGCGGCTGCTTTTCAGTGTAAAAAAGTACACATGGCTGATCCTAAAGATGCTGAGCGTTTGACAGGTTATTTGGTTGGGGGCATTAGTCCAATTGGGCAGAAGAAACAACTGAAAACAGTGATTGATGCATCCGCTCAACAGCTTGCAACTATGTATGTGAGTGGAGGGAAGCGGGGATTAGATATTGGTTTAACACCAAGCGATTTGGCAAAAGTTTTAAATGCTAATTTTGTAGATATTGTAGATGCATGATATGTTGAACTTTATATTGTTTTGAGTCCAAAGCACACAGATGCTTGTTCTTGTATGAATGTAGCAACTATTCCTATTCGTTTCATCTCAGTGATTCTTGTTCCAAGCGACCATTTAATAACAAAAAAAGTTATCTTTAAGCAATAAATAGGGTAATTAAAAACTCGTATTGATGATTTTTTAACAAACTAAATTTTATGTTATATTAGTGAAAGTTAAGAAATTCTGAGAGGTGCAGTATGGGTAAGCGTCTTAAAGACTACACAATCGAAGATCGAAAAGCTCGTCCAATGTGTCCAGCTAAACCTATTGACTTTGGTGATGATGAGACTACCAATCGCATTATGTTAGATGCTGCTAAACGTGTAATTCGTCGGCATAAAAAAGAACTTATTGCGCTTGCTCACAAATGAGTCTAATGCCCTCAACTTTTGTCGTTGCTGTCTATTTTGATATATCTTTATTACGTTATGAGGCAGTCATTTAGAATGACTAAATTTTCTGCCTTATGACTTAATATCAGCCAAAAACTTGCGAAATCTCTCTCACATCGCAAACATAGACGAATAGTCAGATGAAGTTTACAAAACTTACAAGAGAATAGTTGAATAATAATTACAATAATATATTATAAAAACATATATTGTTTTGGGTGTTCAAAATGCATGATTATCTGCTGGCATTAATCGGTGGTGGATTGCTTGGTCTTGCAGTCGTGGGCTATTTATATGTTCATGGTCGTATTGCAGGCATTAGTGGTTTACTGGCTCAAGTATTAAATCCGCAAACGCTGTTCAAAACGCCTGCATTGTGGTTTGTGTTAGGTATTTTCATTGTGCCTTTTTTCTATGGCATCGTGGCTCAACCTAAAGTTGAATTGAATGCAAGCCCATTGATGATGATTGTGGCGGGATTGTTGGTTGGTTTCGGTACTCGTTTGGGTTCGGGTTGTACCAGTGGACATGGTATTTGTGGCATGAGTCGTTTATCTAAGCGCTCCATTGCAGCAACAGCTACCTTTATGTTAGCTGGCTTTATTACCGTTTATGTTATCCGCCATATCACAGGAGCATTCTAAATGAAAAATTTCTTAGCCTTTGTTTTCGGTGGTATTTTTTCAGCTGGATTGATTCTTTCTGGTATGTCGAATCCTGAAAAAGTTTTAAACTTCCTCGATCTTTTCGGTACATGGGATGCAAGTCTGGCATTTGTTATGATGGGTGCAATTGCGGTTGCCTTTATTCCATTCCAAAGAATTATGCGCCAAGCTGAACCAAAAACCATTTTAAATGAACCAATTGATTTGCCTAAACAAACTCAAATTGACTCTAAACTGATCACAGGTAGTTTTATTTTTGGTATCGGTTGGGGCGTTGCAGGAATTTGTCCAGCGCCAAGTCTAACCTTGATTGGTTTAGGTTATTATCAAGCAATCTATTTCATTGTTGCAATGTTGGTGGGGATTCTCATTCATCGTAAGGTTGCAGGAGCATAAGATGCACGCAGATATTCAGCATTTTTTTGATGAAAATACTAATACATTCAGTTATGTGGTAAGTGATCCTGTAACGCGTCAATGTGCCATTATTGACAGCGTGTTGGATTATGACCCTGCATCTGCGACTACTTCAACAATTCATGCCGATGAAATCATTGCTTACATCCAAAAAAATGAATTAACGGTTGAATGGATTTTAGAAACGCATGTGCATGCCGACCACCTGACAGCTTCTCAATATTTAAAAGAGCAGTTGGGTGGTAAAATTGCCATGAGCCATAAAATTTCGATTGTGCAAGAAACATTTAGTGCCATCTATAACTTGGATATTAAATATTTCAATTCACACCAATCATTTGATTATCTGTTTGACGATCATGAAACTTTTATGATTGGTGAATTACAAGCCTATAACATCCCTACACCGGGGCATACGCCTGCTTGTTTAAGCTATGTGATCGGTGATGCTGTATTTGTAGGTGATACTTTGTTTATGCCTGATTATGGTACGGCACGTTGTGATTTCCCGAAAGGCAGTGCAGGGCAGTTGTACGATTCTGTGCAAACACTATATGCATTGCCTGAAGAAACACGTGTGTTCTTATGCCATGATTATCTACCAGAATCACGTGAAAAATATGAACACGAAACGCTGCTCAAAACTCAAAAAGAGCAGAATATTCATATTCATACAGGGGTAAGCAAAGCTGAGTTTATTGAAATGCGAACCCAACGTGACGCCACTTTAACGATGCCTAAATTGATTCTGCCATCCATTCAAATCAATATGGATGCAGGCAAGTTTCCACAACCTGAGGCCAATGGTATTCGTTATTTGAAGTTGCCTTTGAATTACTTTAAATAAAATTTTAAGAAAAGTTCATCTTGTATGTTATTGCTTAGGCTCACACAAATAGCCTAAGCAATATTATAAGTTTCACCGTAAAAAGCACATATAAAATTTGATTTATAAACTCAAAACTCATTAAATAGATCAATCATTTGAATTCAAGTTTAGAGTCTATTTTATGTTGTTAAATTATCAAATCACGCAAAATCAGCCTGAATCTACATTGCCACCTTTGGTTTTTATTCATGGTTTATTTGGTAGTTTGAGTAATTTAGGCATGCTCGCACGTGCATTTCAAGAACAGCGCACCGTAATTCAATTAGATGTGCGCAATCATGGTAAGTCTGCGCATTGTGATGACATGAATTATGCAGCAATGGCACAAGATGTTTTAGAAACGTTGAACAGCTTGAATATCGAACAGTTTTCTGTGGTTGGGCATTCAATGGGCGGTAAAGTTGCAATGACTTTAGCTCCTCTGGCTGCTGGGCGTTTACAGCAATTGGTTTTATTGGATATTTGTCCTTTTACTTATCCTGAAAATCGTCACGATCAAATTTTTACAGCCTTGTTTGCTGTGCAAGATGCACAAGTTGAAAGTCGCCAAGCGGCAATGGAAATTATGCGTGAGCATCTTCAAGAAGAAATGGTTGTGCAATTTTTGATGAAGTCATTTAGCAAAGGGCAATGGTTATTTAACTTAAATGCGCTACATGAACATTATGCCGAAATTTTGTCATGGCAGACGGTGCATAGTGATGTCAATACTTTGTTTATTCGTGGCGGTAATTCACCTTATATTGAGTTACCTGAGCATTATGCCGCTATTCAAGCACAGTTTCCTCACGCAAAAGTTGAAACAGTCGCTCATGCAGGGCATTGGTTGCATGCCGAAAAAACAGCAGAAGTATTGGCATTAATGACTGAGTTTTTAGATTAATCTTGTCTAGTATTTTGCATCATTCGATGATCTAAAATGATCTCAGTTTTTAAATCAATTTTTAAACCAATACTCCATTTGGAGTATTGGTTTTTTATTCATACTGATCTGCATAGATTAACGGTTTAGCTTTTATTCTCAACAATAAAAAAGAGCTGACGTTGAATCATCAGCTCTTTATTTTAAACTTAAGCAACCTTAATTACTTATGCTTTTTCTTCTTCATTGCCAGCAAGTTGCTTTAGCAAATGCTTTTCAAGATAGTGAATATCCATTGCTTGTTTGCAGAAGTTTTTATCTTGCAGAATCAAGTCTTTGTGCAAAGGAATGTTGGTTTTAATTCCTGTTAAGATAGTTTCATCCAAGGCTTGACGCATACGCGCAATACTGGTTTCACGATCTTTACCATGCACAATCAGTTTAGCAATCATTGAGTCGTAATACGGCGGAATGCTATAACCTTCGTAGATGTGTGAATCTACACGAACACCTGCACCACCTGGGGCATAGAAGTGTTCAATTTTACCCGGTGAAGGTACGAAGGTGGTTGGGTCTTCTGCGTTAATACGACATTCGATTGCGTGACCACGAATTTCAACCTGATCTTGCTCAATGTCTAAACCTAGACCTGCAGCAATACGCAATTGTTGTTCAATGATGTCAATGCCTGTCACCATTTCAGTTACAGGGTGCTCAACTTGAACACGGGTATTCATTTCAATGAAGAAGTATTCGTCATCTTCAAATAAGAATTCGAAAGTACCTGCACCACGGTATTGCATTAACTTACATGCATTAACACACGCTTCTAAAATATCGGCACGTGCTTGTTCTGGTAAGTTAGGTGCTGGCGCTTCTTCAAGAACTTTTTGGTGACGACGTTGTAAAGAACAGTCGCGGTCATAAAGGTGAATCGCGTGACCATTACCATCAGCCAATACTTGTACTTCTACGTGACGTGGCTTTTGTAAGAAACGTTCCATATAGACCGTGTCATCACCAAACCACATTTCTGCATCACGTTGAGCCGCTTGAACTGATTCAAGCAGGGTGTCTACGCGCTCTACAATACGCATACCACGACCACCACCACCAGCAGCCGCTTTTACAATGAGCGGGAAACCAATTTCTTTGGCTTCAGCTAAAGCATTGTGTGGTGTAACGGCGTGTGCTGAACCCGGTACAGTTGGTACGCCAGCTTTACGCATTGCAGTAATTGCAGAAACTTTGTTACCCATTAAGCGAATATGCTCAGGGCGTGGACCAATGAAAATGAAACCTGAACTTTCTACAATTTCAGCAAATTCGGCATTTTCGGCAAGGAAACCATAACCAGGGTGAATGGCATCTGCACCTGTAATTTCTGCTGCAGTAATAATTGCAGGAATATTCAGGTAACTTTCACTGCTCGCACCCGGACCAATACACACGGCTTCATCACAAAAGCGTAAGTGCATCAGGTCTTTATCGGCATCTGAATAGATACCCACGGTTTTGATCCCTAAAGTTTTGCAAGCTCGGGTGATGCGCAGGGCAATCTCACCACGGTTTGCAATTAAAACTTTTTGCAACATTGTGAATCCCCGAGGTCTTAAGCGCGGTAGCGGAAGAGTGGTTGACCAAATTGAATCACTTCGCCATTTTTAACTAGAATTTCTTCAATCACGCCACTTTGAGTTGCTTCAATTGGGTTCATGATTTTCATTGCTTCGATAATGCCAAGCGTTTCACCAGCAGAAACAGTTTGACCCACTTTAATAAATGGTGCTTCACCTGGGCTTGGTGCTGCATAGAACACGCCAACCATTGGAGAAGTTTCAACAGCACCACGTGGTGAAGATTTAGGTGCAGATGGTACTTCTGCAGAAGGTGCAGGCATTGCGGGAACTGCTGCCGCTACTACTGGACTGCGACGAGTTAATGCAATCGACTGATCGCCTTCTTTAACTTCAATCGCCTGTAAGTCAGATTCAATCATCAAGTCGATGAGTTTCTTGATTTTACGAATATCCATGGACAGTATTCCTAGTTTAAGATTGTGTAGTAGGTTGAATTTTTTCAAGAACAAAGTCGAGTGCTGCGGCATAGCCTTTTGCGCCTAAACCGCAAATCACACCAATGGCTTTGTCTGATAAATATGAATGATGTCTAAACGCCTCACGTGCATGCACATTCGACAAATGGACTTCAAGAAATGGAATAGCGACCCCTAACAAGGCATCACGTACCGCAACAGAGGTATGCGTTAATGCAGCAGGGTTAATAATGATATATTGTGTGCCATCTAACGCGGCTTGATGAATTCGGTCTACAATTGCGCCTTCCCAATTACTTTGGAAAGTATCTATAGAAATTGATGCTTTTTGCGCTTGTGAAATGAGCTGTTGATTTATATCCTCAAGAGTGAGGTAACCATAAACTTCGGGTTCACGCTTTCCTAGCAAATTTAGATTCGGTCCATGAATAACCAAAATGGTCGAACTCATTCCGCTTGCTCCAATAAATAATTGCAATAATACTTTGCAAGATGTCTGCAAAGTTTGCTAATTATGGCATAAAATTCCACATTTTTTTTGTAATTTGTTTAATTTGACGTAGAAAGCGTGTGCCAAAATGAGGCTCTATAATGAAAACTTTGCAGGGAATTCGCAATGTTAAAAAATTACATTTTTAGTTTTTTTTGCTGATTTTTATATTCTAAAACAACTGACCAAATCTATTCATTTGTTTTCTGTAACGACTGATCAAGCGAGTGACTTGAACTGGTTTGATTCGGAATGTCAAAGCCAGAAAACAACCAACATCAATATCGCATTTCTTTATAGCATGATATTTCGTTGCTGTTTATAAAAAATGGCGATTCCATTTTTTCAGTTCATTCAAAGTAGATGACCACACAAACTGCAGTGGATCATCTAATACGTTTTGTGATCATCGTTCAAGTGGTTATGGATTCGATAGAAAGATCATTTCGATAATAAGATATTTTAAAAATTCAACTTTATTTAAATAAAACATGAGCTTAAATGGAATGCTTTGATTTGATATATTTATCTATATTTTAGTCTGGAATAGATGCTCCTACGCTGCGTATTATATTTTGAGTGGGGTGCTGTTGGTTTTATGTACACTTTAATTAAGTTGTAGATTGATCACAAGACCAAGCACATGCACGATCTGCACGGATATCTACCTCATTTAAAAATATGACGTGGTATCGAACAAAAAAACGGTGATGAAAGTTTCAGCAATTTTTTTCTAGCCAATGTTCTTCTACTCAATAGCCCGCAGCATCTACATCATAGATAAAATTTTAGAACGCATTGACCTTTTATTTCAAAAATCACCTTAAAAATGGCGTTATCGTAAAGTAGAGCAATATGTTCGGTATTGGCAAAAGTTAAGTGATCTTGTTCTGAATCTTGCTTTATTTGCTGTTAAAGCTCAGAAAAGCTTAATCCGTCTGTTGTTTCTCTGTTGCAGAAGGTGCTGCATCAAAACTGACAATCACTTTTAAACCTTGCGGTTGGTTAGCCTGAAATTGAAGTAGGTAGCCATATTGCTCTAATAATACTTTGACTAGAGTTAGACCTAAGCCATAGCCTTGTTTATGCGCAGATTTACGCCAAAAACGCTGAGTCAGAATGGTAAAATCATCTTCATTCAGGCTTTTGCCTTGGTCTGCAATGATCAATTGCAGGTCTTGCATATAAATTTGAATGTTTGGCGCATCCTCTGCATGCAAATAAGCATTTTGAATCAAGTTTTTCAGTACCATGTGCAACGCAGGCGCTGGAATATTAATGTGTTGTGCTACCAAACTCGCCCAATCAATCTGTAATTTCGCTGATAAATTGGGATATTCCACAGTCAGTTCCGACAAGACTGTTTCTAATACGCTACGCATATCTGCATGGCTATGTGCCGCTTGAATACCTGCTTCAGTTTGACTGAGCAATAACAGTTGTTCCAAAAGTTGTTGATAACGTTGGATGCTGCGTTCTGCGTGTTTTAAATTGTCGATGACTTTGGCTGTATCTTGGGCAGATGCGGTTTGATTCAACATCAATTGGCTCAGTTGCACATGCGTTTTAATAGCCGTTAACGGCGTGCGCAGTTCATGCGCAGCAAATGCACTAAAGTTTTTTTCGTGTTCCAGACTTTTATGTAGGCGTTCAATCAGCATCAATAAGTTATCGACAAAAGGCTGAATTTCTTTAGGAATTTTTTGTGATCTCAGTTCAATTAAATAACGAGAAGCTTCATCTAAAGATTGTTTTTTCTGAATTAAGTGGCGGGTGATGTGATCGAGCGGTAAAAACTCCAGACGGATAATCCACAAAATTAGCAAAATACAAATAATCAAAGTAAGCAGTAAAGGAATCAGTACCGACTGTAAAATTTGTTTAAGTAGGTTTTGCCGTAATTGAATTTTTTCAGCCACCACCACCTGAACTTCACCTTCACGCAGTACATAACTACGCCATTGCAGTCCATTTTCTGTCCATGTGCTGAAACCGACTTGTTGGTTTTTTAAATTTTTCGGTGCGCCTTGAGTGCGTGCAATCACATGCTGTGGTAATGAAACATCGGCACGGAAAATAGAGACTTCACAAGCAATTAAACTATGTAGCAAGGCATTTTCTGATTCGGCATGCAAACTTTCTGTGAGTTGTTCTAGGGGCAGTTGCTGAATCAGGCGGGCGACCATACGGGCTGAGGTAGAAAGTCGTTCATCCAGCGTATTTTGTAAGCGTTGTTCCAAGTCATGGTAGAGCCATGCAAAGACAATCACCCACAGCAAAATAAATGCACAGCTGATGGTCGATACCAAACGCCATTTCAGACTGTAGTTTTTCATGTCAGCAGCTCAGGTTTAAAGATGTAGCCGACACCACGCACCGTTTGAATAAAATCGGGGTGGATTTTATGCCGTAAATGGTAGATATGCACATTTAAGGCATTGCTTTCGATACTGTCTTGAAAGCCATACACTTTATCTATCAGTTCTTCATTTTTTAAGATTTGGTTCGGATGCCGTAAAAAGGTTTCCAATAGGCTATATTCACGGCGTGAAAGCTGAATGTTTTGTGAATGCCAACTGACTTCTTGTGTATCGAGGTTCATGTGTAACTGACCACTTTGCAGTTGGTTCGATGAATAACCACGATGACGGCGGCTTAATGCATATACACGGGCAATCAGTTCATTTAATTCAAAAGGTTTAGTTAGGTAGTCATCTGCTCCTAAGTTGAGCGCCTGTACGCAGTCTTGAGTATGATTCCGCGCGGTTAATACCAATACTGGAATATGAATGGCATCTTTACGCCAGTTTTCGAGTAACTGTAAACCATCTTGGTCAGGCAGACCTAAATCGAGCAGGCACAGATCTACCGCACTATGACGTATGAAGTAATCGGCATCGCGCGCGTTATTCACGTGTTCGACTGAAATACTTAAAAATTCGAGTGCTGCCACAATACTTTGGGCAATATAAGGATCATCTTCCACCAAAACGACGAACATATTTGCTCCTATACCACAGTCAGCCCAATATATGACACATCTCGATCACGACACAAATTTAGATTAGGCACCTACAATGCTCAAGTTTACAAAGAAAAATCTTTATTAATGTTCTCTTAATCTACACTTACCGATAATACAGTCAGTTTTTTAATTTTTAGTATAAATACATGATTTTTATTCGCGTCATTGCTTATTTTGTGTTGAGTCTGTGTGCGATGTGGGTCAATGCTGCCAATGAATTTTTAGCGTCCGATCAAGCTTTTAAGTTTCAGGCGACGTCATTGTCTGAACAAACGGTTGAACTGAAATGGGATGTCGCACCGCATTACTATTTATATCACGATCAATTCAAAGTCAGTCAGGCTCAAAAGCCGCTTGCTTTTAAATTGCCTGCAGGGCAGGAAAAAGATGATCCGACTTTCGGGCTGACACGTGTGCATTATGGGCAAGTGACAACACAGATTCAGGTGAAGCCTAATCAGCAATATCAAATTACTTGGCAAGGCTGCGCTGAAGATGGTTTGTGTTATCCCGTACAGCGTAAAATGATTCAAACCGATGCCGATGGTTTATTGCCACAGCATAATTTAAGTGCGGGCAAAGGTAATTTACTTCAGCAACTCAATCAGAATAATCAGGCTGCTTTAAACACTAACTTAAATGATGCAGATAAGCATCAAGCCAATGGTTCTAGTACACAAAAACAAATTACGACAACTGCAAATACTGTAACGACAAAAGAACTCAAACTTGAACAGCAAACGCTAGAAAACAAAGCACAGCTTGCTGAAAATGCGGTTGCTGTAACACAAGCTGATCCTAAACTTACCCCTGAATCAGTAGAAAACGTTGATTTAGCAAATTCCTTAGAGATTGAAAATACAGATACGGCATTGACAGACAATACATTCGCTGCATCAGCCAATTCAAGCAATACGGAAACAGCCAGTAGTACGAGTCTGAATCAGCAATGGAACAATGATCAATTTTTCCTGAATTTATTGTCTGGGCAAGGGTTGTTACTGAATGCGTTTATCTTTTTAGGTTTTGGGGTATTACTGGCTTTTTTACCGTGTTCATTGCCGCTGATTCCAATTCTTTCTGGCATTTTGGTGCAGCGCAATACAGGCTATAAAGCGGCAGCAATTGCGATCACCTTTATCGTCAGTATGGCGCTAGTCTATGGCTTGATGGGCGTTGTTGCGTCACACATTGGTTATAGCGTACAGCGTTGGTTCCAAAATCCCGTAGTGATTGCAGTTTTTGCTATGTTGTTTGTGCTCTTTGCTTTAAACCTGTTTGGACTGTATCAGTTGTCATTACCACAAGCAGTGTTACAGCGTTTAGATCGTATTCAGCAATATCAAAAAGGCGGTACTTTATTGGGTGCGGGCGTTATGGGGGTGATTTCTGCACTGATTGTCGGGCCATGTATGAGTGCGCCTTTAGCGGGAGCATTGCTGTACGTCTCACATTTGGATCAAGCAGCATTGGGTGGTTTATATTTGTTCCTGCTCGGTTTAGGTATGGGAATTCCTTTACTTATTGCCAGCGTGTTTGGCGCGAAATATTTGCCAAAGCCAGGTTTGTGGATGGAACGGCTAAAATTTAGCTTTGGTTTTATCATGTTGGCAATGGCTTTGTATTTTGCTCGTCCGCTATTTTCTGTGACTTGGTACTATGTTGCTTTTGCTGTGGTGTTATTTGCCTTCGCTGCATATTTAATTGCAATTTTGCGCCACGTGTTACATCGTCCACAGCGTTTTTCGTTATTGGCTTTGGTGGCAGTAATCGCCAGTAGTGGAATTTGGCATGTCAATCAGAGTATTGCCAGTGTCAATGCGCAGGTACAAGCAGACCAATTACAGCCATGGATCAAAGTACGCACAGAACAAGAGTTGAATGCAGCTTTGGCCGCACATGCTCATCAAAAGATTGTGATTGATGTCTATGCCGATTGGTGTGTGGCGTGTCAGCCGATTGAGCGTGATGTGATTCCTCGTACCGATGTGCAAGATGCTTTAAAGCATGTGGTGCGGATTAAACTCGACTTAACCGAACAGCATCCTTCACAAGATGCCTTATTGAAAAAATGGCAGATTTTAGGGCCGCCAACGTTGTTATTTTTGGCAGATCCACAACGGGAACAACGTGAATTGCGTCTAACAGGTGCTTATAACGCAGCGCAATTGATTCAAAATATTCATCAACTGCAAGAGGCTGCGCCATGATTCAATCCGCAGTCTTGCAGTTAGGCATGTTGATGATTCCATGGCCATTGGTGTTTTTATTGCTAGGACTGATTGTCGTCTTTGCAATGGGTAAATTTTTTCAGCGTCGTTATACATGGAATGCACAGACTTGGACAGGTTATCAGGATGCATTATGGAATGCGCTGTGGATTGGTGCTTTAGTTGGGCGGGCAGTTTTTGTGTTGCAGCATTATGAGCTGTACTTTGCCAACCCGATTGATATTTTAAAAATTCAGGACAAAGGCTTTCATCTGATTGCCGCAGTTATGGCAGGTGTGGCGTGGTTTGTCTGGAAAAATCGCGCTATTCAACGTGTTGTTCTGGCATGGGCAGTTGCGCTCTTTATTACAGTACAAGTTGTAGGTTGGAGTCTTATCCAACCTTTGCAGACGCAGCATGCCTATCCCAATTTAGTATTGCACAACCTAGCGCAACAACCTCAAGATTTAGCTCAATTTTCAGGGCAGCCCACGGTGATTAATCTCTGGGCGACTTGGTGTCCAGTTTGTCATCGTGAAATGCCTGTTATGCAACAAGCACAGCAAGATTTCCCTGAGGTCAATTTTGTATTTGCCAATCAAGGCGAATTTGCAGCAGAGATTCAAGCCTATTTACAGAAACATCGATTTCAGTTTGAACACGTGTTATTAGACCCTGCAGCTCGTTTAGGACAACACTTCAATATGTTCGGTTTGCCAAGTACTTTGTTTTTTAATGCACAAGGAGAATTGGTCGATCATCACATGGGTGAATTGACCAAGCCGATGCTGCAGCATTATCTGAAAAAAATACAAGCGAATCCATAAATGCGCTCTTAACGATTTGAAAGAAAACCCGCCGTGAAGCCAAAATTAAGGACAATCAATATGACATCAAACATCAAAAATAACATGCTGAAACTGGCGATAGGTATGAGTCTTGCCAGTAGTGTGAGTATGCTGCAAGCACAGGACAGCTTAAAACAGCACATTGAAAAAGAAGGTTTTAAGTTTGTGCAGCAAATTCAGGCACCTGCACAAATGACAGGTTGGGCAGGGCATATTGAACAAAGTCCTGCGACAGTGTTTATTTCCAATGATCAGAAATACTATATTGTAGGCACTTTGTTTGATGCACAAGGCAATAATTTAACAGTTGATGCCTTAGACCGTTATGTGAAAAAGTCGGTACTTGAAGATGTGTGGCAAAGTCTGGAACACGCCACTTGGATTCAGGATGGGCAAACCAGTGCTGAAAAAATTGTCTATGTGTTTTCAGACCCGAATTGTCCGTATTGTCATACCTTTTGGAAGCAGGCACGTCCGTGGGTGGAATCTGGAAAAGTTCAGTTAAGACACATTATTGTGGCGGTGATCCGAGCTGAAAGCAAAGGGCAGGCGGCGACTTTATTAATGGCGAAAAACCCACAGCAGACCTTTAATGAGTTCCATCGTCAATACGGACAAAAAAAGCTGATCGAGCAAAAAACTGTGCCTGTACATGTAGAAAAAACCTTAGAACAGAATCAGGCACTGATGGATAAATACGAGTTCTTTGCCACACCTGTTGTGCTTTGGAAAAATAAACAGGGCGAATTACAGTCGGTACAAGGAATGCCAAAATCTATGAAAGATGTGTTTGAGTGATTTTAAAAATTTCCGAGCAAATATCTAACTGAATATTCAAATCTAAAGCGCAAAAAAGCTTGCTCTAATTGCATTGGAGCAAGCTTTTTGATGTAAAAGATTCAGTCTTTTATTTCTGAATACGAATCGCAAATTGAATGACGTGGGATTTGCCCTGATGCAGTTTGCCTTCTGAGCGTTCTACATCGCCCACAAAGAAATGAATCAGATGATCGTGTTTAAAATGGCTTAAAAACTCGATAGGATCGTACAGCATTTCTACTGCACGTGGGCCGCCCGTTTTATATTCTAGCTGACGAGTAGAATACAGCTCACCAACAAATAAACCGCCGTTGACCAAAGTTTCGCGCACGCCATTCAATACTTTTTGCTGTGTTTCAGGGTTAAAGTGACCAAATACGCAAATCACGTTGTCATATTGATTGGCTTGCCAATCCACCTGACTTAAATCTTGCTTTCGTGTATTTAGGCTTAAACCACGTTGCTGTGCATAGCCTTGAGCCTTATCTAAAGCAACTTGCGAGTAGTCCCATAAATCTGCTTCAAATGCTTGCTCATTGGCTTGTGCCACAGCTGCTAAATATAACAAGTTACGACCTTCACCTTCGGCCAAGCCCAAAGTTTTGCCGTGAATAGACAGTTTTTGCGTAATGTCCTGAATGAACGCATTGGCTTGTTCACCATAAATATGGTCATGTTGGCTGTAGCGTTCATCCCATTCATTATGGATATTTAACATAGTTTCGACTCGGTAAATAATTTGATGCTGTTATTCGGCTGTAGATGGAGAAAACTCTTTAAATGCTGCCACGGCGTTTGCGGCATACATGAGTGATGGGCCACCGCCCATATAAACAGCAATACCTAAAATTTCATTCAATTCCTCAAAAGTCATGCCCATTTTGACCAAAGTTCTGACGTGAAAACCGATACAACCATCACAGCGTTGTGCCACACCAATTGCAAGCGCAATAAACTCTTTGGTTTTGGCATCAATTACGCCGTCTTTCATCGCAACTTGTGATAGGGCATTAAAGCTTTTAAGTAAATCGGGAGATTGTTCTTTAATGGATTTGATATTAGACGAAATTTCAGCAGTGAGTTCGGTATATTTCATGTTGTTTCACCATCAAGCAGATTAGAACCTAAAGACAATATACCATACATTTAAATATATTATGTTTGTATATATTAATTAGCAACTTTGCTTAAATTCAGTAAATCTGTATTTATAGCATTATCAATTCACCCAAATCACTTTATAATGTTGCCGCATATTCTGGAGTCGCTGTTAAATAGTTGCGATGACTTCAAACCTCATTTTTTAAGTCTTATTCTCCCTCTTGATTCGGCTTATAAATCAATATTTTATAATTTTGTGTCTGAGTAGGCACATACAATAGGTGTCTGCATGGAAATTAAAGTCAATTATTTAGACAACTTGCGTCTTGAAGCTAAATTTGACGATTTTACCGTCATTGCCGATCAGCCCATCCGTTATAAAGGCGATGGTTCTGCGCCAGGCCCATTTGATTATTTCCTTGCGTCATCTGCATTGTGTGCTGCGTATTTCGTGAAGGTTTATTGCCAATCACGTGATATTCCAACCGATAATATCCGCTTATCTCAAAACAATATTGTCGATCCTGAAAACCGTTATAAACAGATTTTTAAAATTCAGGTGGAATTGCCTGCAGATATTTCTGAAAAAGACCGTCAGGGGATTTTACGTTCTATTGACCGTTGTACCGTAAAGAAAGTCGTGCAAACAGGCCCTGAGTTTGTGATTGAGCAAGTCGAAAGCATTGATGCCGATGCACAAGCTTTGCTGATGCCGAACTTGACTTCATCTCAAGCGACTTTTATTGCTGGTAAAGATTTACCGCTTGAAGAAACTATTGCCAATATGTCGGGTATTTTGGCAGGTTTGGGCATGAAAATTGAGATTGCCTCATGGCGTAATATCGTGCCAAATGTCTGGTCATTACATATTCGTGATGCGCAATCGCCAATGTGTTTTACCAATGGTAAAGGCGCAACCAAAGAAAGTGCATTAGCATCTGCTTTGGGTGAATTCATTGAACGTTTGAACTGTAACTTCTTCTATAACGATCAGTTCTGGGGTGAAGAGATTGCCAATGCCGAATTTGTGCATTATCCAAATGAAAAATGGTTTAAGCCTGGCCCAAATGGTGAATTGCCTAAAGAAATTTTAGATGAATATTGCTTAGAAATTTATGATTCTGAAGATGAGTTGCTGGGCACACATTTATATGACACCAACTCAGGCAATACTGAACGTGGTATTTGTTCATTGCCATTTGTGCGTCAATCCGATGGTGAAACGGTATATTTCCCATCAAATTTAATTGAAAACTTATATTTAAGTAACGGGATGAGTGCAGGTAACACGCTTGCAGAAGCTCAAGTGCAGTGTTTATCTGAAATTTTTGAACGTGCAGTGAAGCGTGAAATTATTCAGGAAGAAATGAGCCTGCCTGATGTACCGCAAGAAGTTTTGGCAAAATATCCAAGTATTGTGGCAGGTATTCAGGCTTTAGAAGAACAAGGTTTCCCAGTATTGGTGAAAGATGCGTCTTTAGGCGGTCAATTCCCTGTCATGTGTGTGACCTTAATGAACCCGCGTACAGGCGGTGTTTTTGCTTCGTTTGGTGCACATCCAAACTTTAAAGTCGCTTTAGAGCGCAGCTTAACTGAACTATTGCAAGGGCGTAGTTTTGAAGGTTTAAATGATTTACCACAGCCGACCTTTAGCACGAATGCGGTAACTGAGCCGAATAACTATGTTGAACACTTTATTGATTCTAGTGGTGTGGTGTCTTGGCGTTTCTTTAGTGCGCAGGCAGACCATGAATTTGTAGAGTGGGATTTCACCAACAATGGTCAATATAGCAATGTCGAAGAAGCTGAGGCTTTATTTGCGATTTTAGAAGAAATGGGCAAAGAATCTTATATGGCGATTTATGAACATTTAGGTGCGATTGCTTGCCGAATTTTAGTCCCTGATTATTCAGAAGTGTATTTGGTAGAAGACCTGATTTGGGATAATACCAATAAAGCTTTGCTGTACCGTGAAGACATTTTAAATCTGCACCGTTTGGATGATGAGCAACTTGAAGCTTTAGTTGAGCGTTTGGAAGAATGTGAGCTAGATGACTATACCGAAATCAAAACCTTAATTGGCATTGAATTTGATGACAATACCGTTTGGGGACAGCTCACCATCCTCGAATTAAAATTGTTGATTTATTTGGCATTAGAACAGTTTGAAGAAGCTAAAGATTTAGTCGAAGCATTCTTACAATACAACACCAATACCGTAGAACGTGGCTTGTTCTATCAATGTATGAATGTCGTGCTTGAAGTTATTTTAGATGATGAAATGGATATTGCCGATTATGCTGTCAATTTCCGCCGTATGTTTGGCAATGAACGTATGGATGCAGTCATTGGTTCTGTTGAAGGCACAGTACGTTTCTATGGTCTAGCCGAAACCAATATGCAGCTTGAAGGTTTAGATCGTCATTTACGTTTAATCGACAGCTACAAAAAACTGCATAAAGCACGTGCCAAGTTTGTTGGGCTGAATAAAGACTAATCTTGCAGAAGTAGAACGCTGTTCTGATTTGAATCACCGTCCAAGAAAAAGACTCGGCTTTAAAAGTCCGAGTCAGGTATTATGGCAACAACATGGTGTTGCATTTCAAATGCTATCTAAGATTTGCTGTTGCTATAGGAAAGGCAAAATAATAACCCTCGTTGTTGAGGGCTATTTCATTTAAGCGAGATGGTCACGAACAAATTGAGGATCTAAAATAAACAATTTAATCAGTGATTGAGCTGCTCCTGAAGGTCTTCTAACACCTTGCTCCCAAGATTCCAATGTACGTTTAGAGATACCTAAAATTTTAGCAAATTGATCTTGAGTGAGTTCAGACTTTCTTCGTGCTAAAGCAACATCTGTTTCATTGATCACAGTTTTTCTTGCTGCGTTATTAGCAAGCATTTGTTTAACGCCTTCTAATAATTCAACATTTAAGTCTCGTTTTGCTTCTCGAGCTTCCAATTCTTTGTCACTTAATAAACGACTCATTTCAGTAACTCCGCTAATTGTCTAAGTGTCTTTTTCTCAAGTTGGGTAATTGTGTCTTTACTATATAAGGTCAATAACCAAATTTCGCCATTTGCTAAACGGTTGTAATAAATTACACGAACACCACCTTGTTTACCTTTACTCTTTCCACCCCATCGAATTTTACGAACGCCGCCAGTACCAGGTTCTACATCTCCTGCTGTAGGGTTCTCGGCAATGAAAATTTTAAAGTCATTGTATTGTTCTTCAGTCCAATAGTAGGGATATTCATTGGTAAAAAAAGTAGTCTCACAGATGGTATACATCAAACACCTTTATACTACTTTGTAGTGTTTAATTGTATACTACTTTGTAGTACTTTTAAGCATTAAATTAGGTCTCATATTGTGAGCTTTTTTAGCCCAATCAAATCACTGCTAATCACCAAGCGCCAATAAACCTTCCCAGCTAAAATAATTCGGGCTTAAATGGCTGCGCTGCATCGCCCAAGTTCGATCTTGCAATTTACATGCTCCAATGGCGAGTTTTTGCACACCAAATTTATTTTTCACGGTATCCAACACTTGCTGTAATTGTTCCTGTTTTTCAATGGCGTCAGTATCTGTAAGCAGGTCGTGAATATAGCTTTGTTTGGGTTCAAGTCCCGTTAAAATCACACCACATTTTTTAAAGGCAATCCCTTCCTGAAATAGCGTTGTCACATGCTTCATCATGGCTTTGTTCATGAGCAAAGCAGAATCTGTTGGCTCATTGAAAGCAATAGTGACCGATTGATTGTAAAAAACTTGGCGCGGATCAAAACGGTTAGATTGCGCAAAAATGATCATACAACCACATAAACTTTTTTCAGCTCTGAGCCTTTGCACAGCAGATTGTAAATAATCGCTCAAAGCTTCTGAAAGCGCATGAATATCTGTTACACGCTGCCCAAAAGAACGTGAGCTGATGATTTGCTGCTTACTTACGGTATTGTGCTCCAGTTCAATACATGCTGTACCTGTGAGTTCAAGAATGGTTTTTTTCATCAAAATAGAAAATTGGCGCTCCATTTGGTCTGGATTGCTTGTTGCTAGATCAAATACAGAACGGATACCCAATGATTGTAATTTTTTAGCGTTTTTGCGTCCCACACCCCAGACCTCAGCGGCATCAATGTGTTGAAACAAGGCTTCTTTGCTGCATAAATCCATATCCAGTAAATTACATACGCCGTTGAAATAGCGGTTTCGCTTAGCAAGATGATTGGCTAGTTTGGCTTCAGTTTTACTTTGACCAATACCAACACAAACAGGAAGAGCCAGCCATTTCCACAAGGTTGTTTTAATTTCCTGTGCAAGTGCGTTTAAATCGCGCTGAGAATATGAACTCAACTCAATAAAAGTTTCATCAATCGAATAAATTTCAACATCTTTGGCACTGACAAATTCTTGAATAATATTATTAAAACGTCTGGACATTTCTGCATAGAGCGCATAATTACTTGAAAAGACCGCAACATCATGTTGTTGAATTAATTCTTGAACTTGGTAAAAGGGCACAGCCATTTTAATGCCAAGTCGTTTGGCTTCTTCGGAACGTGACACCACGCAGCCATCGTTATTGGAAAGCACCACCACAGGACGATGATTCAGGTGTGGTTGAAACAACCGCTCACAGCTCACATAACAATTATTAATGTCAATGAGCGCAAAAACTTGCTCTAAAGCTTTCATGACTATTTTACTTATTCGGCTTTTTTATGCATTATTGTGGTGTTTAAACCATCAGGTTTTTCAAATTCCACGTGACCACAGCAAACACTTCAAAAGTTTGCCCATCTTTCAGGTAAATGCTGTCGTAGTCGGGGCTTTCTGCCTTGAGCCAAGCTTCGGGCAAAGTGGCAGGGTCGTAGTCTTCACCAAAATGTTCAGCCAATTCACTTTTGGACATTTTGGCTGTAATCATCAAGCGTTTAATAGTCAGGTCTTTTTGGTCAATTAATGCGACCACAATACTGCGGTGTTTGGCTTCTTTACTGCGATCTACCAGTACAATATCGCCGTATTCAAGCCCTGCATTCACCATAGAGGTGGTGCGTACCACATTTAAAAAGGTCGCATTTTCATTAGAAATAAGATATTCATTCAGATCAATATTTTTATCAATATAGTCTTGAGCAGGCGAAGGAAAACCTGCAGGAATGGATTCTATTGTTACGGGAAGATGCAGCGTTTTTCTTTTAGCAAGCGCTTGAAAATCATGCTGATTCAGCAATTCAATTTGTTCAAGCAGGGCATTAAGGCTAGGGCTGGGTTTACCATCGCTGCCCATGATTTTTTGTAATGACGCCCAAGCAGCGTCAGAGAAGTAAATAGGTAACTTCTTAGACATGAGATTACTCCTACGCAACGAGGCGTGTTTGAAGTGAAATTTGATGTGTTGATAGCATAGCTGAAAACATGATTAAGATTCAATCTACGTCGATAATTGATTGCTAGATATAGATCACACTCTACGATTGCATAGCTATACAAATACAAGCCTTTCCGTTAGGATTTTTCTATCGCAGCAGCATATTTAGAGATTGGCATGCATATTGTTGAAGACATTTATTTAACGAAAGAAGAAGTTGAATCTTTACTGTTGGGATTAATCAATTCACAACTTGAACCTGAGTTTTTAATGCAGGATTTCATTAAACATCAGGTCTGGTCTTTGGCTGAATATTTTAAGCAAAATACTGAACATGAAATTGATTTTGCGCAAATCAGTTGCCCGATTAAAGTCAAAGCGGAATATCAAAATCATCGTTTAAAACGTCATTTTCTGGTTGAGTTTCATCTGACCACCACACCTTTTTTTAATTATGAGCCAGAAGAAAATAGCGTGGCTTACTCCTACATGATGAAAGATTTTTATCTGACCGATATTATTTTTTATGATGCCTATACGGGTGAAAATTTGCAGGCTTGGATGCAAAAAAGATTCGTGATTTTGCAGGGTGAACGTGAAATAGAAGTGAATTCATTGTCATGGTATGCAGATTACAATTTACCGCAAGTTACGCAAAATATGGTGTCTTTTGTGAGTGAAGCCGCTTATGACACGGGTTTAGATCAGATTGTAGATGAAGTCAATTTACGTTTACGACAAGCCAAAACAGTTAATTAAATAGATAATATTCATCTAAAAAATGGTTGTTTGAGATGGATGATGGGGAATATACGATTACACAATACTGATCAAGTTAAGGAATATCTAAAATGACCACAATCACACATGATTTAGGTCATGGCATGGGGAATGACTGGGAACATAAAGATTGGGCACATCTGACTGTCTCAGAATTACACAACCTGCAACCGTATTACCCATGTTTGCAAGGGAATATTCAAATTTTGTGGTGCAGTCCGCGCCCATTTTCATCTGCCGCAGTGATTGAAGTCACGCAGGATGCAGTCAGTACAGATAAAATAGGAAGTCGCTCGTATTTCATTAAACGCAGTCATCGTTCATTTCGTAATGCGCAAGATATTTTGCAAGAGCATGCTTTTTTGCGACATTTAGCCAGTAAAAACATTCCTGTTGCGACATTAATTGCCTCGAATTGCGGACTGACCGCTTTAGAAATGGGCGACTGGACTTATGAAGTCTACGAAAAAGCAGCAGGTTTTGACTTATATGTCGATCAGCAATCTTGGACGCCGTTTTTCTATACAGAACATGCTGCAAAAGTGGGAAGTCTGCTTGCCAAATTGCATGTCGCCATGCAGGATTTTCCTGAGTTACATGGCAGATCGGCGCGTTATTTAGTATCAAATCAGCAGCTTTTAGAAAGTGAAAATATCGTAACGGCTATTCAGCAACGTATTCAAAACAGCCCTGAATTGAGCCGTTATTTTGCCGATAAAAACTTAGACACCGTTTTTTTAGAGCGTGTATCTCAGACGCATCATAAAATTAAGCATGTATTGCAGCAGGTCACTAAAATTTGGACGCATAATGATTTGCATGCTTCTAATCTGTTTTGGTCTACGCAAAGTGCCGATGCCAATATTACCGCGGTGATTGATTTTGGCTTATCGGATCGAAATTCAGCGCTTTATGACCTTGCGGTCACGATTGAGCGTAACTTTATAGATTGGCTGGCTTTAGAACATACATCACAAATCAATATTGACGAAGCGGGTTTAAGCGCGTTTTTACAAGCGTATTTTGCAGAAATACATCCACAACAAGACTTTAGTATTTTGCCAGAGTTGCTAAAAATTGTGCATTTGGATTTCGCATTTTCAGAGCTTGAATATTTTGTCGGAATTACCCAAAACCTGAAACATGCCGATGCTGCTTATTATGATTGGATTGTTGGACATGTAAATTGGTTTTTTGCAGAGCAAGGACAGCAATTTACCCAGACTTTTACTCGATTAATTCAACGCGAATTGTCATAATCTGCACAGCTAAATGCCTCAAGCATCACCTCTTATTTTAATGCAAGGTTTCGTATGTACAATCGTAAATTCAAACAGAATGTATTAACTGCGTCTTTAAAAACCATCATTCTGTCACCGCTGTGTTGGGCACCTTTGGTTTATGCAGAAAATGGCGTTCAACAACTCGATACGATTATGTCACTAAGCGACCTAAAGATATTCAGGCGCTGCGCTTTTCTGCAGATGAACATGGACAATTTGCAGTAGCAGGGGACGTTGGGGGATTTTTGGGAGAAGATCACCAATTTGGCTATCGCATTAATTTAGTCAATGAACAGATTGATTCTTATGTAGATCATGTAGATGGCGAGCGTTATTTGGCGGCATTGGCATTGGATTGGAAAGCCACAGCACAATCCAAATTTGAGTTTGATCTTGAAGCGCAGCGATCAGAACAAAAATCTGTTCCGGGTTATCAATTACTTGATGGCAAAGTGCCACAAAATGTGAAATGGGAGCGTTTACTAGGTTACCAAAGCTGGGGCAAGCCCGTCACAATTGATAGTCTAAATACCAGTTTAAAATACAACTATGCTTTCAATGATGACTGGAATTTAGGATTGGTGGCATCACACAGTAAATCTAAGGTGGATGATTATTCGGTATTTCCTTTTGGTTATTACCGAGATGGATGTGAGGCAGCATATTCGTGCAATACATTTAGTGCACAGGTGATAAAAACCCGCGATACGGATTTAGATAAATTTTTACCACAATTTGCTGTGAGTTATAGCCCATCAGAATCAACAACTCTGTATGCTTCTTATGCAAAAGGGCTGTCAGATGGAAAAACTGCGCCTTGGTTTGTAGAAAATAGTGCAGAAACCTTAGCACCAATCCATTCTGAACAATATGAAATTGGTTTAAAACAGCAGATTCATAACTTTTTATTAACCGCAGCTATTTTTGATTTACGTCAAGATAATCAATACTCTAAGCCGATCTTAGATAAACGTTATTTTGTTCAAGAAGGTGAGCAACGTAGCCTTGGTTTAGAATTAGGGCTGAATGGAGAATTAACAGATCATCTGGCATTAAGCTCATCTTTAGCATTGACCAAAGCTCGTTTAGATGAGGTTGAAGCGGTTGAATATGGCAATCATCAAGCGCAAAACGTGCCTAAAGTTCGTTTTGCAACACATCTTACTTATCAAGTACCCAATATTGAAGGTTTACGAGTGCTTGCAGGCGGTCAGTATAGTTCAAGCAAATATGCCAATAAGCAAGGCACTGCAAAAGTGAGCGGTTATAGTGTCTTTGATTTAGGCGCTGCATATCAATTTAAGTTGAATACAACCGATGCACAGTTACGTTTCAACATCAATAATTTATTGAATAAGAAATACTGGCGTGATGCAGGTGAATTTTATGGTGATGATTATTTATTCTTAGGTGCGCCACGTACAGCGACTTTATCTTTAAATCTGAATTTTTAGATTTGGTATAAAAGAAGAATAGCTTTTGACTAAAAGATAGCTAAAACCCTAATTTTTAGGGGATAATTCTTGGGATCGATATCATGATACAACTCATACAGTTTAATTTAGATCATTTAGACAAGACTTTATCTGATCAACAACATATTGAATATAATCAAATTATTGACTATGAAATAGTCAGGGAAAGTATTTGTAGCTTGATATTTAAATTAAGCAGACAGATGAAATTAGCTGATCCTGAACAACAAGACGTACTTCAAAAAAATATAAATAAACTCATCTACATAAGAGATTATTTACAAATTCACGATAGAGCATCCATTCAAAAAATTATGGCTGAGATCAAGTCTTATCAATAATGATATTGATGTCATAGCCACGCAGATTTGCGTAAGCTTGCTTGCACGCAAATCGAGTAGTGTTCTGATTTCGGCATAACTTATATTATGTTATTTAGGATACACTTGACGGCAAGATCGTTTATGATCGAAACTGTCAGGTGCAGCACCAACGATCAAAATGAGTTGCGGTAACGCAACTAAATCGGGTGCTGTCTTTAGATATCTTATTTAACATAATATAGATTATACGCAATTGAATTGTAACTCCAAAATAGAAATGTCCGGTTTCTCCAAAGTAAAAATGTCCGCTTTTAGAATACGCACTTTTGCGATTTTCTTAGCGGACGGTTTGTTATGTTGGTATCTATGTCGGATAAAGAACTTAAAAGATTGTCGGTCTTGCAGGAAATCTGTGATCAACGCATAACCCAGTCCCAGGCTGCTCAGTTATTACATATCTCAGAACGTCAGATCAGACGCTTATTGCAAAAATATAAAGCTCAAGGTCCTGCTGCATTAGCACATGCTGCTCGTGGTTTCGGTCCCACTTTAGCACATGAAAAGCTGACTACCATTCATGGATTTGATATTTCGGTAGAAACCCTGCGTTCTTGGATGATTGCAGCCAATTTATGGATTCCTCGTCATAAACGTCTGAAACGCCCGTATCAGCCTCGTTATAATCGAGACTGTTATGGTGAATTGGTCCAAATCGATGGCTCACATCATGACTGGTTTGAAGGACGAGCACCTAAGTGCTGTTTGCTGGTATTTATCGATGATGCAACTGGTAAATTGCAGCATTTACGCTTCTGTGAATCAGAATCAGCCTTTGACTATATGATTTCAACACGCCTGTATGTCGAACAGCATGGTAAACCTTTAGCATTTTACAGTGATAAGCACTCAGTTTTTAGAGTCAATCAAAGCAGCAAGAAAGACACCAAGATTACGCAATTTGGACGCGTACTCAGTAGTCTCACTATTGATATTATCTTTGCCAACTCACCACAGGCCAAAGGACGTGTGGAACGCGCCAACAGAACTCTGCAGGATCGCCTGATCAAGGAAATGCGTTTGGAAGGCATCTGCTCAATTACCGAGGCCAATGCTTGGCTGCCCTGCTTCATTGAGCAGTTCAATCAGAAGTTTGCCAAGTGTGCGAGAAACTCGAAGAACTTGCATCGACCTTTAACGGAATCTGATGCTGAGCTAGAGGATATTTTTACCTGGCAGGAACCGCGTAAGGTCACGAAGAATCTGACTATCACGTATGACAAGTGTATTTATATGCTTGAGCCAACACCACTGAACCACAAACTTGTTGGGCAATACATAACATTTTTAGAGTATCCAGATGGTACTGTGGCCATCATGCACGAAGGACGGAAGATCAACTACAGTATTTTCAATAAACTGGCTAGACTGCAGCAGAATGAAGTAGTTAAGAATAAAAGATTAGGTGCGGTTCTGGCCCATATCCAGCAACAACATGAAGAGTTGGAAAAACAAAATAAAAGTTCCCGTGCCAAGAAAAGTATGCCGAGTCGTAAAGCTCAGAAAGTTGTTATTGAACAAAGAAATTTAAATCCTGTTCTTGACTCTTGCAGTTAAAAACAGGCCATTTTAAATGGTTTATCGCATAGACATTTTAATTGGTGAATAACATGAATATATTAAGCAATTGATATATATGGGTTTATTTGGAGTGTTCGGTGTCTCAATTTATCTTATCATTCACAAAAAGATAAAAAGCTACTCAATCTTTCAATCAAGTAGCTTCAAAAATACGCCGTACAATCTGTTAAAGTTTTTTCCAAGTCATCGTGCTAATCGCATTCGCGCTCTTGGCTTTGCCATATACTTTCATTTGATTATTCGCCGCATTTAATTGAGCATCAATTTTATAGACATAACCATCTTTCGGGTTAATCCATTGTCCTTGCGAAAATTGTTTTGGATTTGAATTTGCTACCAAGCCTTCTAATGCCTGCATGCCTTTTATGGGCTGATTCTTTAAGTTGCCTTGGCATTTACTGCATACCTCTAATTGAATTGTGCCTACCGATAACAAATTTCGAGTAATTAGGTAATACCCCCATTTTTAATTGAATTAATGGGTAGAAAATCTAAAGCCTTGTTATTGTTTAAAAATAGGTGGACAACCATTTACTGACATATGAGGTCGTTCATGATTATAAAAGTACTGCCAG
>NZ_VPAP01000029.1:0-26122 GCF_013419195.1 Acinetobacter sp. YH12099
GTTCCTGCTTCAGCTTGCTTCAAGATACTCATGATCAAGCTGTCTGAATACTTAGATGTTTTCATAGAAAATCTCCTTAAATCAAGGTTATTCGATTTTCTACTTTTAAACTCAATTATTTTTAGGGGGGATTACCATTACAGCACTATATTCCGAAGTTTTAGAGTTCTTACGAATCACAATTTCTGCAACATAATGCCCTGTATGATCATCAATGACTTTCCATGTACCAATCAATGGATCAAATGGCATGGCTTGAGCAGGAAAAATAAATCCCAAATATAGTGCAATTGCACCTAAAAAATTACGCATCATAAAAATATCAACTTAAAACCAATTTACAGCACGGTTGTGCTAAAAATGGGCGTGATTATAGCAATCAATGTTGAATTTAAATTAATTTTTTCATTAAAATTAAATGTTTATATGCTATTGGTTCGATGAAATATCATTAAAAATGTGAACCAATACGCTTTTTGTGGATGGATAATTTTTGATGTGTTGCAGCTTTATGTATAAAAGTGAATCTATAACGTGATTTTGTATGCAAATTAATCATCTATATTTCTATTTTCAACATTTGCTGTGTTATGGCGTAAACTAGACCTACAAGCTGTATCACTATAAGTTAAGAAATATTCACAGGAATGCTCTTAACTTTATCCTAAGTTTTTTGTTTTTACTGTCTTAAATTTATCTATCTTTAAATTTAGGTTTAGTCATCAAGGTAACATCGTATGCTCAAGTGGTTCGAGAAACTTATAGATCCTTATCCAAATAAAGGTTTGACCGAACCCTTGCCAACCACGTTTTTTGCCTTTGTTTGGCAAGCAGCTTCAGGTGTACGTCCATATTTATTGTTATTGGTTTTATGTACTGCAGGCGCTGCCAGCTTTGAAGCTTTGCTATATGCAAAAATTGGCGATTTAGTCACATGGCTTAGTCAAAGTCAGCCAGATACTTTCCTTGCGCAACATCAGCAGAACCTTACTTTGCTGTTTTGTATTTTATTGGCCAATATCTTTTTTGCCAGTGCGCAGTCAATTGTGAAGCATCAAATGTTATACAGTGGTTTTCCAATGCGTTTGCGTTGGCGTTTCCACAATTTAATGTTGCAACAAAGTCTGGATTTTTTCCATAATGATTTTGCAGGAAGACTCTCTGCCAAAGTCATGCAAACCGCCTTAGCAGTACGTGAGTTTTGGGTCATTTTGGGCGATATGCTTGCCTATGTATTCATTTACTTTATTACGATTAGCCTAGTATTGGGCGCAATTTCTCCAATGCTCATTTTGCCGTTATTATTATGGTTGGCTTTATTTATTCTTGCAGCAGCTTATTTTATTCCGCGTTTGAGCAAAGTATCTAATGAACAAGCCGATGCACGTGCGGTGATGACAGGACGCGTGACCGATGCTTATACCAATATTCAAACCGTAAAATTATTTGCGCATGCAGGTCGCGAAAGCCAATATGCCAAAGCGTCGATGCAAGAATTTATGTTGACGGTTTATAAACAAATGCGTTTGGGCGCTCAATATGAAATCAGCATCAATTTATTAAGCGTGGTGTTGTATGTGGGCGTTTTAGGTACAGCAATTTGGCTCTGGTTAAATGGCCGTGCAGAATTGGGGATTATTGCTGCCACTACAGCCATGATTCTTAAACTCAACAGTATTGCCGAGTTTATGATGTGGCAGACCTCTGCCCTGTTTGAAAATGTCGGCACCATTCAAGATGGTATGAAAACTCTCGGACGTCCAATTGCGATTCAAGACAAAGCCGATGCAAAACCATTACAAGTTGCTCAGGGCGAAATTCAGTTTAAAGATGTCAGTTTTGCTTATAACAGTAAAAACGTGATTGATCAGTTTAATCTGCATATTCGTGCAGGCGAAAAAATTGGTATCGTGGGACGTTCAGGCGCAGGTAAATCGACCTTAATTCAATTGCTTTTACATTTTTATGAGCTTAAACACGGCTCAATTATGATTGATGGGCAAAATATTGAAGATGTGACCCAAGACAGTTTGCGTAAAAATATTGCACTTGTGACTCAAGATACTTCGCTATTACACCGTACTGTGGCTGAAAATATTAAATATGGTCGTCCTGACGCGACTGAAGCAGAAATGTTTGAAGCTGTACGCAAAGCCAAAGCCGAAGAATTTATTCCACAATTGACCGATTTACGTGGCAAAAAAGGCTATGAAGCCTACGTGGGCGAACGGGGTGTTAAACTTTCAGGTGGACAACGTCAACGTATTGCTATTGCCCGTGTTTTCTTAAAAGATGCGCCTATTTTAATTTTAGATGAAGCCACCAGTGCGCTCGACTCTGAGGTTGAAGCGGCAATTCAATCGAGCCTCGATGAACTCATGCAAGGTAAAACTGTAATCGCGATTGCACACAGACTATCTACCATTGCACAAATGGATCGTTTAATTGTGCTCGATCAAGGACGTATTGCAGAACAAGGTACGCATGATGAACTGGTGGCTATGAACGGAATTTATGCACAACTTTGGCAGCGTCAAACAGGTGGTTTTTTAATTGAACAAGATAAAATCGTAAAACCATCGACTGATAAAAATTAGCATCTCCAGCAACTTTGCTGTAACTCAGGCTTTGATGAAATGCAGATTTATCGCATATAGTCAAAGCCTGTTTTGTCTAACAATTTCCATAGAATTTCTTTAATTTTCATGCCAAGATGCAATATGTCATCTACGTTCTTATGTCGCCGTTTGGCAAACTAAGATATGCATAGATGACAGTCGCTAAGGCAAATTAAAATAAAATTAGCAAATGCAATGGAACATGCATGAAAACAATATCAGCACGTCAGGAACAAGGTGTTCCAGGGGTTTATGGCTTATTGGTTTTGGATGTTGTATCCCGTTGGGGTTATAACGCAGATACCTTATTTGCACCATTTCAACTCAATAGCGAAATGTTGGCAGACCCAGAATGTCGTATTCCTACACCTATTGCCAATGAGTTGGTTAAACATGCTTTAAAACTTACAGGCGAATCGACGCTCGGTTATCATCTTGGTACGCAAATGCGCATTTCCATTCATGGCTTTATTGGCTATGCGATTATGACTGCGCATGAAATTAGTGATGCGTTGATTTTAGCCAATCGTTTTATTCAACTGCGTATGCCCTTTTTACAATTGTTTTTCTCAACTTTTGGTGAAAAAGCCAGTCTGCAATTGCAGTGTGATATTCACATGGAACCTTTACGCACAGAAATTGCCATCGCTTTAATTATTGGCATGATTACCATGAGTAAAGCCATGACAGGTACCGAACACTTTACAGGTGAAGTCGATTTTGACTTTCCTAAACCTGCAGGTTTTGATCAGTATTTTTCGAAATTTCCTTATCATCAATTCCGTTTTGATCAGCCGTATTTAGGTTTAAGTTTTGATAAGCAATATCTGGGCTTAAAAATGATTAATGCCGATCCTATTGCCAGTCAAATTGCGATTAATCAATGTGAAGCTGAGCTTTCAGCTTTAGGTGAACGTCGCCGAATTTCTATGCGGGTGCGTGATATTTTAACTCATGCAGAACAGCATTATTTAAGCATTGAAAATGTTGCCGACTATCTACACATGTCCGACCGCACACTCAAACGTCAACTGGCTGCAGAAGGTACTTCATTTTCAAACTTGGTCGATGAAGTCCGTTATCGACATGCGACTTCCCTGCTTTCCCGTACCGACTACACGCTAGAACAAATTGCCGATGAATTGGGTTATAGCGATGTGGCTAATTTTAGTCGTGCTTTTAAACGCTGGAGTGGACGCAGTCCGAGCAATTGGCGTAAAGATCCGTATTTATAAACTTTTGTTTTTGGCAAAAAGCATGTATAAAACATGGCAAAAAGATTCGATACAATTTAAGGAGTTATCAAATGAATCACCCTGCTGAATTAAAATATGCAAGAACACATGAATGGGTGCGTATTGAAGGTGATTTGGTCGTCACAGGTATTTCAGACCATGCACAAGATGCTTTAGGCGATTTGGTCTATGTAGAAGCACCTGAAGTTGGTCAAAAAGTAATTGCGGGTGAACAAGCAGGTGTGGTTGAGTCTGTTAAAACAGCTTCAGATATTCACGCCCCTGTTTCAGGCGAAGTAGTTGAAGTAAATAGCAATTTAGACGATGACCCTGACTTTGTAAATGATGAACCGTATGGCAAAGGCTGGATTTATAAAATCAAGCCAGACAATATGGCAGATGTGGAACAGCTTTTATCAAGTGCGGACTATGAATCTGGCTTATAAGCCTTAAATTTGTAGTGTTTAATCGCTCAAATTCAAAGAAATCAGCTTCGGCTGATTTTTTTTGCATTGCAATTTGCGAAATAAATAAAATTATCTTTATTTGATAAAATAATTAAAAAAATAGAATTAAAATCTAATTTTAGTTTTAATTTTATTAAATAACTATACTTTTCACATAAATGGGTTTATTATTTTTTGCATGATCTTACTGTGTGATGACTTCCAATAACAAAGCATCTGTATAACAAAGTACACATTGCACGCTACTCCACTCACCATATATAGGTTTAAGTTATGTCAGCTATAAATGTCGAACATTTATGGAATAAGTCGTTTATTCTCTGCTTATTCAATAACTTGTTCTTATTCATATTTTATTTTGCGCAAACGACAATTTTGCCTATTTATATTGTGAATGAGTTGGGTGGTAGCTTGTCACAGGCAGGTTTAGCCATGACTTTGTTTATGTTATCTGCAATCGCGATTCGCCCATTTAGCGGTTTGATTATTGAAAAATTTGGTGTAAAGAAAACCTTATATGTTTCTGAAATCATGTTTTGTCTGTGTAGCGTGGCATACATTTTTGTAGATAGTTTACTGTTTCTACTCGTACTGCGTTTTTTACATGGGATTTGGTTCAGCATTGTCACCACAGTTACCGTCCCTATTGCCAATAACTTTATTCCAGACAGTCGCAAAGGTGAAGGTATGGGCTATTTTTTGGTGTCAGTAAATTTAGGGATTGTATTGGGACCTTTAATTGGTTTAAGTCTGATTCAAAGTGTTTCTTATGCCAGTATTTCTACCTTACTATCCGTCAGTGTTTGGGTAGGTTTCGCCTTCTGTTTAATGATTCCAATTGCGACCCAAAAAGTAAAAACTGAAACAACACCTAAACGTAAATTAGGGCTTCAAGATTTTGTAGAGAAAAAAGCAATTCCTGTATCACTCATGGCGATGATGGTTTCTTTCGCGTATGCCAGTATTATGTCATTTATTTCCACCTTTGCAGAATCACGCAATATGCTGTCTTATGCGAGTTTATTCTTCGTGATATTTGCAGTTTCGATGATGATTTTGCGCCCAATTACAGGCAAAATTTATGATCGTAAAGGGGCTAGTTATGTGATTTATCCTGCAATTATATTATTTGCTTTAGGATTAATTGTCTTGAGTCAGGTACACAGTGTATTCGGTTTTATGTTGGCTGCTGCATTAATTGGTGTAGGGTTCGGGTCTGCCCAACCTTGCCTGCAAACCATTTCAATTCAACGCTCCCCTAAAGATCGTATTGGTCATGCCACATCTACGTATTTTTGTTGTTACGATATTGGTATCGCCTTAGGCGCGTTAATTCTAGGTTGGATTATTGCGGGTTATGACTATACCGCAGCGTATTTGCTCTGTGCTGTTGTGACCTTAATCAGTTTAATTTTCTATAAATTTGTTGTGGCTAAACAACCTAATGCAGATATTCAGGCTTAGTTTTTAATAGCAGCAAAAGAATTGTTATTTTAAAAACTAATCTAAGAAGAGTTGATTTTTAAATACTCTCCCACCCAAAAAACCTGAAATTTCAGGTTTTTTGGGTTTCTGGAGTTTTATTTTTTATGCAGTTTTAGCCAAAACCTGACGATTTAAGCTTTCAGCGACCTCAATAAGCAGTTGTTCAGTCTTATCCCAACCCAAGCAGCCATCGGTAACAGATTGACCATAAGTCATCTCGCAAGAAATCTTTTGATTTCCATCCACCAAATGACTTTCTAACATGATGCCACGGACTTGCGTCTGTTCACGTTCTGCCACAATGGTACGCAAGACTTGCGGTTGTTGTTGTGGGTCTTTATGGCTGTTACCGTGACTACAGTCAATAATCAATGCAGGCAACTGCCCTTTGGCTTTGTGCTGAATTTTCTCAATTTCTGCCAATTGATAATTTGGCCCTGAATTTGCGCCACGTAAAATTAAATGCGCGTGTGGATTACCTTGTGATGACAAAATAGCAGGTAAACCCGACTGGCTCATTCCCATGAATTGATGTGGATGACTTGCCGATTGAATTGCATCTAATGCAATTTGAATTGAGCCATCAGTTCCGTTTTTGAAACCAATGCTATACGGCATGGCGCTAGAAATTTCACGGTGAATTTGTGATTCACTGGTACGTGCGCCAATTGCACCCCAAGCCAGTACATCATCAAAATATCCCGTTGCCATTGGGCTTAAAATTTCAGAAGCAATTGGTAAACCCATTTCTATAATTTGTAGATACAGTTCACGTGATTTTTCTAAGCCTAATTGCATGTTTGCAGAGCCATCTAAGTCTGGGTCATACAAAAAGCCTTTCCAGCCTACCGTAGTACGTGGCTTTTCGATATAGGCGCGCATCACCAAGAAAATTTGATCTGAAACTTGGCTTTGTAATTGTTTTAATTTTTCTGCGTATTCGAGTGCTGCTTGCGGATCATGAATTGAACAAGGTCCTGTAATGACCAATAAGCGAGGGTCTGTGCCCGCTAAAATGTTCTGAATAATCTGTCGATGTTGTGCGATTTGTTGTTTTAGCGCAGATGAAAGTGGGAGTTGCGCTTTGAGTTGATGCGGTAAACTTAAACTAATTTCAGTATTGTTGGTCTGTTGTTGTAAAGCAGTATTTAAAGCATTCATTGGTCTGTTCCTTTGGACTGTTTCTCTTTTTTACAGTCCGATCATTTATTTCAGCGTTATGGGTCTAATGGATTGCAAGGTTTGAGTCATAGATTGACTAAAGTAAAACCAATAAAAGTTGCTAAAGTATGAATAATTAACGTTGTACATGATTAAATCTCCGAAAAACCTATAAAATTCAAAACACCAGACATAAAAAAACCTGATCAGGGTTGCCGATCAGGTATCAACTGGTGGGCAACCTTTTGCCCGAACGCGACTCAGGCAATCATTGAAACTGCCAAAAGTAATAGTAAGCGTTTGCGATTAAAGGTTGCTTTAACATCTTGTTTTCATCAAAAAATGAGCTGTTAAAATTAAAATACGCTGTATTGTTCCGTTTGGCAATCCTTTTTGTAAAATAATTTTTATTGGATGTATTTATTAAAATTAAGCTGCTGTTTTAGCGAATCCAGGGGTTAAAAAAACCAAGCCGAAGCTTGGTTTTTGTTGGGTCTTTATTTAAGCGCGTTACTCATCATTGATCAAAATGAATCACACTACGAATAGATTTACCCTCATGCATTAAATCAAAGGCTTCATTAATTTGGTCTAGCCCCATGGTGTGCGTTACAAATGGTTCGAGTTGAATATCACCCTTCATGGCTTCTTCAACCATGCCTGGCAATTGCGAACGACCTTTTACACCACCAAACGCAGTTCCTTTCCAAGTACGACCTGTCACCAATTGGAATGGACGAGTTGAAATTTCCTGACCTGCACCTGCAACACCAATAATAATGGATTGTCCCCAACCACGATGCGCACATTCCAAAGCGGAACGCATCACATTGGTATTTCCAATACATTCAAAAGAATGATCTACGCCCCAACCTGTTTTTTCCACAATGACTTCCTGAATTGGGCGGTCATAATCTTTTGGATTTAAGAATTCGGTTGCACCAAATTGTTCTGCCAATTTGAATTTCTCTGGGTTGGTATCAATGGCGATAATACGGCTGGCTTTGGCTTTATGCGCACCTTGCACAACTGCTAAACCAATACCACCTAAGCCAAATACCGCAACGGTATCGCCTTCTTGGACTTTTGCAGTATTTTTAACTGCACCTAAACCAGTTGTAACACCGCAACCTAATAAGCAAACTTGCTCATGATTGGCTTCAGGATTAATTTTTGCTAAAGATACTTCAGCAACTACCGTATATTCACTAAAGGTTGAACAGCCCATGTAGTGATAAATCGGTTGTCCATTATAAGAAAAACGTGTCGTGCCATCAGGCATTAAACCTTTACCTTGTGTCGCACGTACGGAAACGCATAGGTTGGTTTTACCAGATTTACAGAATAAACATTCGCCACATTCTGCTGTGTAAAGCGGAATCACATGATCGCCTGGTTGAACACTGGTCACACCCTCACCAACTTCAACCACAATACCTGCACCTTCATGGCCAAGAACTGCAGGGAAAACACCTTCAGGATCTTCACCCGATAAGGTAAATGCATCGGTATGGCATACCCCTGTGTGGGTAATTTTGACCAAGACTTCTCCAGCCTGCGGCGGTGCAACATCAATTTCAACAATTTCAAGCGGCTGACCTGGGCCGAATGCGACGGCTGCACGTGATTTCATGAGCAAATTATCCCTAAAAAATACATTAACAGATGATAAGGGGCTGCTGACAATTCGTCTATGTTTGCGATGTGAGAGAGATATCTCGCAAGCTATTTATAAAATATCAACAGACTCTCACAATACCCTCTTTCTATTCAGAGTTTCAAGCATTAACATGAGGATAATCTCCATGTATAAATACAGAATGACTTAAGAATAATCATGAAGATCCAAAGACCTTGTTACTGGCTTGGAATGTTGGCTTTTTTCGCTATTTTACTGACAGGATGCAGTTTACCGATGAATCAAGCGAGCAAAAATAGCCCTGT
Source organism: Acinetobacter sp. YH12099 (assembly GCF_013419195.1). NCBI lineage: Bacteria > Pseudomonadati > Pseudomonadota > Gammaproteobacteria > Moraxellales > Moraxellaceae > Acinetobacter > Acinetobacter sp. YH12099. The sequence goes on from NZ_VPAP01000029.1 coordinate 8,911, forward strand.
TGAGCATTATGTAGATCATTGGCTGAATGGTCAGGAAATTGATGCACATTTATCCCAAAATTTAACAGCGTATCTTTCTCTAAATGATGCCTTTAGTAGCATCGCCTCGCGTTTATATTTGATTCAAAAAGCACAGCACCATTTAGATTTACAATATTACATTTGGGAAGATGATTTAATTGGTCAGTTGATGTTGGCTGAACTGCTCAAAGCAGCAGATCGTGGTGTAAAAGTTCGTTTATTAATTGATGATCAAAATGGTACGCAACTTGATCCAACCTTAAAACGGCTTGCTCAGCATCCTAATTTTGAAATAAAAATTTTCAATCCGTACAAATATCGGCATTTTCGTGTGATGGATTATTTGTTTCGTTTTAAACAAATCAATCGCCGTATGCACAATAAACTAATTATTGCCGATGGGGCGATTGCCGTGACAGGTGGGCGTAATATTAGCCGTGAATATTTTGATGCCAGTGAAAATTTTCAATTTACTGATATGGATATTCTATTCTATGGCAGTGCTGTCCCCCAAACCAATGCCGTGTTTTTAGAGTTTTGGAATGACGAACTAAGCTATTCAGTAAAGCAATTATTAGGCACAGGCAACGCGTTGCAATTGAGAGAATTGCGTAATCGCTATGAATTAAATGCCAAATATAAAGATAAAATTCGTGAACGTGTGGCTAACGCGCAAGAAGAAGTCAGCATCAAATTAGAACAACATCCTGTACAGTGGGTATGTGCGCATTTTGTGGCAGATTCTCCGAATAAAATTCGGGGTACAGCTCAAGGCGAGCAACTGATTTACAAACAAATGTTAAAGTTAATGGGTGAGCCCAAACAACATTTAGAACTGGTTTCTGCCTATTTTGTCCCAACAGAAGATGGTCTTAAAACACTCACTCAACTGGCTGAAAAAGGAATACAGATACGTGTATTGACCAATTCATTTTTAGCCAATGATGTGCCTTTGGTACATGCATTTTATCAGCAGTATCGCGTAGATTTACTTAAATCAGGTATTCGTTTATATGAATTTAAGCCTTATATTGAACGAAAAAAGCGTACTTGGTATGAAGTTGCAACGGGTAACGTAATTCCTGCCAAAGGCAAAAACGCCTCGAGTTTACATGCCAAATTCTTTGATATAGATGGCATGGTCTTTGTAGGTTCTTTTAACCTTGATCCTCGTTCTGCAAAATTAAATACCGAAGTGGCTTGGTGTTAGAGTCTGAACAATTGCAAAACGATGTTTCTCAATCTTTAGACCGCTATTTGCCACAAATTGCGTATGAACTGCAATTAGACGAAAACGGTCAAATTATTTGGTTAGATCATCAGGCAGATGGCAGTATTCAAACGTATCATCATGATCCTGAAACCACACAGTTTCAGCGTTTTATGATGAAAACAGTTTCATTATTCCCTATTGAATGGATGATGTAATGACAATAGATAGACATTAATTATGGAAGCGTATTTTTCTTTCTCTGCCATCACTGTCTACAATTATTTAAAGTTACTTATAGTAAGCCTATTTCTTTAAATAAGTTAAAATACGCTTCTGCCTTTTTCTCTAAAGCTAAAGGATAGGCTCGTGAAGATGAAGGCATCCGATATAAATGCAGCTCACGCTTGGCAAAATAGCAATGTGTCGCCTGCCCAATTTGAGGTTTTTCGGCAGATTCAGGCATAGATAACATGAGTGTATCAGTCGCTTTATCGCCTGTGGTCATAATGCTTTGACATAAAGGTATCTTGCTTAAAAGTGCTGCAATATCCATTGGTTTTTCAATCTGTAAAAATTTGTCTGATGCATTGCCTTTTAAGCGAATCACCTGCTGCGCCGTATCTGAAATAGCAATGCCAGTGGTGTTTAAAAAATCAATAATTTTATGAAGATGAAAATTTTTAGCTTCTAAATCTAAAAAGTAGTTTTTATCTTGAAAAAAGCATAAGCCCAAAATTCGCCACATATCATTTTGATAATTCGGATAATAAAAATCCATTTTCCAACGGCTTTTAGGTGGTGGAAAACTCCCAAGCATTAACAGCTTGGCATTGGCTGGTAAAAAGGGTTCGAGTGGATGGGTTTCTATTTTAGAATCAGACATTTATAGATTGAACCTTTGGTCTTTAAATTAAGCTAAGACATTGCAGTACGAGCAACTTCATAATGATTTTTATGTAACTTCCCTTGATTGAATAACCATGTCGCAACTTCTGGCCAAAAATACATTGCAGATCTAGATGCAAGTCCATACATCGGACGTGGAAAGTTTCCGTCACCACGTTTATTTTGCGCATATAAAGATAATGCTTGACGAGTCATTCCAGCACGTTCAGCCATTACTGCCAAAGTTGAATAACCTTGCTCTTCTACTATCAGATCATGAAATCCTAATGAGCGAATATTGTCTAATGCTGAGTGAATCGCTTGTTCTGCATTTTCAGCTTCACGGTCAAACTCAAGATAAATTGTATCGTTATAACTGCAAACTAATGCATCATCACAACCCGCTTCAAAGAACTTATCTTCTAGCACAGACAGATCAGAACGTGCGTCACGTACCACAACAGTAAAGTGATAGTTATTCATAGTTCATCTCCATGACATTGCTTTACTTTACGCAAGATTTGTTTTGCATGTGCTGATTTACCTGAATCGATAACATCCCAGCCGTTTTCAATCGCATATTCAATTGCTTCGCGAATATGTTTATTGGGATGTTTCTTCATATTTTCATTCTGCTTGATGATTTAATTATAATTTAGTGTTGACGATTGTTAACACTATACCATTATTTAAGTTAATTTACCTAAAACCACTCCAAAATCCTATCCGAGACTTCTTTCCCCCAAATCTGGTAAATTTCTTTACTTGGATGAAAACCATCTTTTGCCATTTCTAAATTCATGGATTGATATTTTCGAATATCATATTCAATCCACTGCATATCTTCTTGTTGTGCAATCATTTTTTCTAATTGTAAGTTCATTTGTTTTGCGTATTGTCCAAATAGCCAAGATAATGGATTGGGCAATGCGGGAAATAAATGCATTGGTGGAACCCCCGTAGCAATGATTAATTCAGGTTGGAATTTCGCTTGAATAAGTTGATAAAAATGTTGCTGTTGTTTAATCCAAGTCTGTGCCGACATTAAGCGTGTTACATCGTTGACACCAACAGAAGTAACCACAACATCATATTTTTGATTTACCAGTTTTTTCGTTTTTTGAATGACTTGTGAGGTAGTATCTCCAGACTGCGCCTCTAAACGCCAATGTACTTGGTACTGATGCTGCAAAGCAGAAATCACCGCACCTAAAAGCGCATCATTTTGATGTGCTACCCCAACGCCTGCAGCGGCAGAATCGCCTAAAATCAATAATGACAGCGTTTGCCCTTCCCCTGTAATACCTTCTCGTGCGCCTTCGGCTTCAGGCAATCGGATCTTGTTCTTTTTAACACGACTTCCCTGAATCACCAAAGCGGGAATTAAGGCAAGGGTTGCTGTTCTAAGCCACATCACATTTCACTCTTAAATACGAAAACCGAAAATACAAATTTTAAACCCAAACAAAAGTAGAGACTCAAATATAAAAATAGCATCGTGTCATTTAAAGTGATTGCATTCATCATCAGCTTTAAATTTCAGGATGCTATTCAAATACTATGATATCGCTGCTATTTAGCCGAGTTTATTGACCAATTTTAATGGTAAAACTTTCATAGCTAAGCCCAATGGCAACCATGGCCATTTAGGTACATAGGCTTTAATTGGCGCTTTTTCAATTTCTGCAGCAAGTAAGCGTGAACCTGTTTTTTCATCAACTTCAAAAGGCAGTTTTTTTGCACCTTCGTTGATTTCGGTACGAATATAACCAGGGAAAATAGTCGTAACTTGAATAGGTGTATCAATTAATTCTGCACGAATTCCTTCTGCTAAATGTGCTACTGCAGCTTTACTTGCACCGTAAGCAGTAAGATGTTTTGGCATACCACGAATGGCACTCATAGATGAAATCATCACCAAATGCCCTGAGTTTTGCTCACGGAAAATTTCAACCGCGGCTTCACACTGCGCCAAAGCTGAAATAAAGTTGGTTTCTACTGTGGCTTTGTTGATGGCAAAATTACCTTTACCAATGCGACGTCCTTCGCCCACGCCTGCATTGACAATAATGCGGTCAATTTGTCCAAAATCTTGTTTAAATTCACGAAACACCTGAAACACCTGATCATAATTGGTGACATCCAGCGTTTTTGCAATAACACGAATACCAAACTGGCTTTCCAGTTCTTGTTTCAGCGTTTCCAAACGCTCTAAACGTCGGGCGCAAATTGCAAGGTTATAACCCATTTGAGCAAATTCACGTGCCATACCCGCACCAATACCTGAACTTGCACCTGTAATTAGAATTGTTTTTGTCATGGTTTGATCCTTAAATCCAAGTCAATAAATTTGAGTTTTCAGCTTTAATAAAATGATGTTCATTCAAGCTTAACAGTTGTGGTTCACTGCCGACCAAACGTAAAGTGGTGATACTTGAGTTAGTAATTGCCCAGTTCAATGCAAAGGTTTTATTGGGCGTTAAGCCTAAAATTTTACCTGCAGCCACAGAAATCACACCACCAGAAGTAAATACCACAGCATATCGTGGTTGTTTTTGGGCTAAGTCATCACATAAATGCTGCAATGCATCTTCGACACGCTGTTTAAAATGCGGCCAAGATTCTTCATATTCATGGTGATATTCACCGCCCGTCCAGCGTTCTATCGCACCTTCAAAAATTTTTGCCAAATATGCACGAGGATTGACCTCTTTGGCGACATCTTCTTTCATCAATTCAGGTTGATTAAAACGCGGTTCATACTGCGCGAAAACCTGTTGATGATTAAACTCGTTCCATGCGCTGTCGGTATGAATTTCGACCTCAGGAAAACATTCTGCCAAAGCCAGTTGTGCAGTTTGCTGATGGCGCTGCATTGAACCAGCCACCACATAGGGTGCTTCTTTTAAAATGCGATCAAAATAACGTCCGAGCAATTTGGCTTGTAACTCACCATTAGGCGAAAGTTGATCATAACTTTCTGCCCCAAAAGATGCTTGCCCATGACGAATTAAATAAATGGTGGTCATTTCGGCATCAATTCCTTAAATTTGGCGATATATTTTTGTGCTAGTTCATTTGCTTCCAGTTTTTGTAAACCAATTAACTTTAAGGCACGAATATGCAAAGCATGAATGACAATCCAGAAATCCTTAAATGCAGGATTATTGGTTTGCTTGTGGAAATAACGATAATAAATTTGCTGGGCGATCACCGCTAAACGGAAAATTCCAAACACTTCATAGAATGTCCAGTTATCGGTGCTCAAGCCTGTTTTTTGCAAATAATAGTCCACCACTTGCTGACGTGTGAACATGCCTTTTAAGTGCGTTGGTTGACGACGGGTGGCTTTAAAAATTTGATTATCGGTATCTTCAACCCAATATGCCAAAGCCGAGCCTAAATCCATGAGTGGATCGCCCAGTGTTGCCATTTCCCAGTCCAAAACGCCAATCACTTGAGTCGGATGTTTCGGGTCTAAAATCACATTATCAAAACGCCAGTCGTTATGAATAATGCAGGTTTTTGAATCTACAGGAATATGGTCTAACAACCATTTACGCACATATTTAAAAGATGGCACGTTGATGGTATGTGCTTTGGCATAGCGTGCATCCCAACCTTCTACCTGACGTCGGCAATAACCATCACCTTTCCCTAATTTTTCTAGCTCAGTTCCTGCATAAGGTACTTGATGCAGCTCAATCAGTTTATCAATGACATTTACACAAAGTTCATGTACTTGAGTTTCGCTAAAATCAAGCTCTGGTGGCAATTTTGCACGTGGGATAATGCCTTCAATACGTTGCATCACGTAAAAATCGCAGCCAATTACAGCTTCATCCTGACACAACGCCACCATTTCAGGTAACACAGGATAAAACGGGGCTAAATTCTTTTGCACATGATATTCACGCGCCATGTCATGTGCAGATTTAGCTTTAGTACCTTTGGGCGGACGACGCAAAATTAAATCAGCATTGCTGTACTTAAGGCGATATGTCCAGTTCGATGCACCGCCTGAATATTGTGTGACTTCTACAGGTTCTACGACATCGACATTTTGTTGTTTTAACCATGCTGTCACTGCCTGAATATCGAGTTCTTCGCCTTCGCGTACTGTGCCGCCTACATCAATAACTGACATTATTTTTCCCTAATTTTCCAATTTTTTTAATCTAACATAGATTTTCCGTGTTCTCTTGAGATGTATCGGCAATATCAGAAATATTGCCGAATACACTACCAAGCGACACAATAAAAAATTCGCAACTGACTTATTTTTTGCGGCTGCTACGATAACCACGTTTAGCCAACTCAAGTTTGGCAATCATGCCTTTGTGTACTTCGTCTGGTCCATCGGCAAGACGTAAACTACGCGCTTGGGCAAAGAAACCTGTCAACGGTGTATCTCTAGATACGCCTGCACCACCATGAATCTGCATCGCCATATCAACTACTTTTTCCAAGACACTTGGTGCAACCACTTTAATGGCAGAAATTTCGGTAAGTGCTGCCATATTGCCTAAAGTATCCATTTTATAGGCTGCATAGAGAGTTAATAAACGTGCTTGGTCAATCGCCACACGTGCTTCCGCTACACGCTCCAAATTGCCACCGAGTTTCAGAATTTCCTTGCCAAATGCGGTACGACTCATGCCACGGTCAATCATCAACTCCAAAGATTTTTCGGCTGCACCAATACAACGCATACAATGGTGAATACGCCCCGGACCTAAACGACCTTGTGCAATTTCAAAACCTTGTCCTGCACCGCCAATAAAGTTGGCAACAGGCACACGCACGTTATCAAAACTGACTTCGCCATGACCGTGTGGCGCGTCGTAATCACCAAATACAGGTAACATGCGTTGAATTTTAACGCCCGCAGTATCCACAGGGACTAAAACCATAGAGTGTTGATGATGACGGTCTTTGGTTTCATCGGGTGTATGCGCCATAAAAATAATAATTTTGGCATTTGGATCGCCCAAACCTGAAGACCACCATTTACGACCATTCAAGACAATTTCATCGCCGTCTACGACTGCTGTTGCCTGCATATTGGTCGCATCACTGGAAGCCACTGCAGGTTCAGTCATACAAAACACAGAACGAATTTTACCTTCAAGCAGCGGTGTCAGCCATTCTGCCTTTTGTGCTTCAGAACCATAGCGCCATAAAACTTCCATGTTGCCGCTGTCGGGTGCATTACAGTTAAATACGGTTGGCGCAATCAAACTGCGTCCACTCAACTCTGCAATGTGTGCATATTCTTGTACCGACAAACCTTGTCCTAATTCTGGACAAGGTAAAAACATATTCCATAAACCTGCAGCTTTGGCTTTGGCTTTTAATTGTTCTAATTGTGCTGGCCATTGCCATTTAGTCCAGTCACCACCCTGATTTAATTCGTGAACTTCTGCCCAGAATTCAGCTTCAATCGGCTCAATTTCTTTGGCAATAAAGGCTTTGGTACGTTCTATATAGTCTTTGGCGCGTGCAGATAGCTCAAACATGGTTCAAATCCCTTAAAATTTGTATTCATTGCTTTACAACACCTTAACTTGAAAAGTAATATGAACAAAATGATTTAATTCAATAAAACACTATGAATCATGTTCATAACAATGCAAAAGTTGATCTTACCGTTTTTCATCGTTTAGACATCAATTTATACCCGATGTTTGTTGCAATTTATGAGCAGCGCAGTATTTCCAAAGCTGCACAAATTTTGTGTATTAGCCAATCTGCCGCCAGTCATGCTTTGCAGCGTTTAAGACAACATTTACAAGATGATTTACTGGTGCGAAGTGGCAATAAAATGCTGCCTACGCCTTTTGCCGAGCAAATTTATCCGACTATTAAAAATGCCTTGTTGGCGATTCAAAGTATTGCAATACAGAAACAGCAATTTGAGCCGAATATGTTGCAATCGCTCAAAATTGCTATCCATGATGAAATTGAACCGATTATTTTTCCTAAATTGGTGGCACATTTTCAAAAGTTGAACTTGGATATTCAATTTCTGAGCCACAAATTAGACCGCAAAACGGTTTTGGCAGATTTAGCAACACAACAAATTGATTTTGTAATTGATTTAGAACAAAACTTTGGCGATAAAATTCAGTTTCAATCCTTAGTTCAAGACCAATTTGTGGTCTGTAGTTCACAACAAGAAATGAATACTGCACTTTATTTATCTTCTGCACATATTGGGGTTTCATCACGGCGTACAGGTATGTTGCTAGAAGATATTTATTTGCATCAAAAGCAATTATCACGGCAGGTTTTTTTACGTTGTCAGCACTATTCTACGGCGTTACAGATTTTACAGCAGCATCCTCAAGCCATACTAACTATTCCTAAAATGATTTTAAAGCATTTGAATATGAGCCAAAAATTGAATATTTTTGATGTGCCTGTAGACTTGCCTGTAATTAATATGGGGATGTATTGGCATAAAGATTTACAGGAAAATTCAAGGCATTATTTCTTAAGAGAGGAAATTTCTAAAATCTTTGCTTAGGCTATTTTGAATTAATCTTGAATTTGCAAGTGGTTGCTAATCGTCTTGTATGATTCTATAAAAAATAAAAGCCGCCGAGACAGCTTTTTAATATGGGTTTGTTCTTAAAACTTCGCTTCCAATACTTTTGTAGATACTTTGCCTTTCCATAAATCACGCAAAATTGGCAAATAGAACTTTTCACCTACTTCTACCAATTCAGCATCAATTAAGGCATGTGTTTCATGCATAAATAAGTAATCTAGCTCCACAGTTTGTAATTGTTGTTGTGCTTTGGCGAAATCTTTACGTTTTTGTTGGGCTTGTTTCACTAACTGATCTGCAAATGTCTTGCCCTTGAACTGACTGAGCGCATTTAAACGTAATTCAATCACGCCCCACCCACTGAGCAGCAATTTAAATAACTCTAAATCTGCAGTGGTTGATTCCCACGTCATTTCTTCCAGATTTTCATTTTCAGGCAATACAGGTAGTAAAAGCTCCATTACACTTGGAAAAATCTTTTTAAAATTCAAGATAAATTTAACAGGCTGCTCACCCGGGTAATCTTTAAATTGCACGTGTTGCTGAACATCTGTTAAATAAATTGAGAGCATTGAAAATTTCCGTAGTTAAGATATTGAGTTGCTTATAAAAAAATTAAATTTTGCAAAATAAATGCAAAACTTTAGCAAAACAGTATTTTGAAGTATTGCGTATTCTAGCAATTATGGCAGCTTAATCAATGTAAGTTGAATAAGGAACGGACATAAAAGAAAGCATCTAAAAGTGGTTAATGCGACTAAATGACGGGTTTTTAACTATTACATTTAGATAGCACCTTGTAGCAGCCTATTCTGCCGTTATGCAAATTATGTCTTTAAACCAACACATAAATTTAAAATCGTATTAGGATGAATTACCCCTCTACATTCAAATTAGGTGCAATAGAAAACCCAGCATTTAGGCTGGGTTTAGTATATTTTACTTGATTAATGCAACGCCATTTCCGCGCTTTTAGCTAAGAATGCCGAACGGCTTAAATGTTGTTTTTTTGCAACAGCATCAATACGTTTCACTAAAGCTTCTGGCATGCTGATATTAATACGAATAGACTTTGTATTTACTTTTGTTGTATCAATATCAACTAACAACCAAAAACCCCCCTCAAATCGCTCATCACCTAACCATTGCTCTGGGCTTGATGGTTCTGGTAACGGAATATCTTCACCATCAAAGTGAACTTCAACCGCTTCCTGTGCCATGCGCTGAATATCTTGCATCTCATCTGCTGCGCTAAAGCATCCATCAAAGTCAGGAAAGGTTAAACCGTATGCGCTATCTTCATCTTTGTGAACATATACTGGATATAACATTTTTACCTCCACTCCCAACCAGCCTGTTTATATATATTGCGTAGAGTTCCTATTGGCATATCTTTACGTGGATGTGGTACCACAACATGTCCAGGCTTTTCAGGATGCTTATACTTTTCATGGTCGCCTTTACCACCCACTTTGTACCAGCCTTCCTGCTCAAGACGCTTAATAATGTCTTTGCTGTTCATTGTGTAATTATACACAACATAATTTTAATAAGAAAGAATACTTCAAAGTTTCACTGATTTTTATAAACAAAGTCTGTGTTTATCTGTCATCTTGAGCAGACAAACACAGACCTCTCAATTTACTTAAAACTGACTATTTGGTATTCGGAGCAATCATCTGTTCAGGACGTACCACTTCATCAAACTGCTCTGCTGTGACCAAATTCAGCTCTACTGCAACTTGCTTTAAGGTTTTATTTTCCTTATAAGCTGTTTTTGCCACCTCCGCTGCATTCTCATAACCAATTACAGGATTCAAAGCGGTCACTAACATGAGTGAATCATGCAAAAAGTGATCTATTTTTTCACGGTTTGCTTGAATGCCAACGGCGCAATGCTCATTAAAGCTATTACATGCATCGCCCAAGAGTTGAATAGATTGCAATAAGTTATATGCGATCACTGGCATAAATACATTCAGCTCAAAATTGCCCGATGCACCTGCCACGTTAATCGTGGTGTCATTGCCCAATACCTGTGCAACTACCATGGTCATCGCTTCGCTTTGTGTTGGATTAACCTTACCCGGCATAATACTTGAACCAGGTTCATTTTCTGGAATACGCAACTCACCAAAACCACAACGCGGGCCACTGGCTAACCAGCGAATATCATTGGCAATTTTATTTAAACTCACCGCCAAAGTTTTTAATGCACCTGAAGCAAATACCGCAGCATCACGCCCCGCCAAAGCCTCAAACTTATTTGGTGCAGTCACAAATGCTAAGCCTGTTAGCTGTGCCAATTGCTCCGCTGCCTGTACCGCATAATCAGGATGTGCATTTAAGCCTGTACCGACTGCTGTACCGCCCAATGGCAACTCATACAAGCCTGTTAAAGCCTGTTCTAGACGTTTTAAACCATGATCTAGCTGCGATACATAGCCACTAAATTCCTGCCCTAAAGTTAATGGCGTTGCATCTTGTAAATGTGTACGTCCAATTTTGACAATTTCAGAAAATTCTTCACTTTTGGCATGCAACGTATCACGCAAACCCTTTACTGCAGGAATGAGCAGTTCATTAATTTGCAAACTCGCTGCTACATGAATTGCAGTTGGAAAAGAATCATTGGTCGATTGGGCGCGGTTGACATGATCATTCGGATGTACAGGCTTTTGTGCACCTAAAGGATTCCCCAGTTTTTGATTGGCGATATTGGCAATCACTTCATTGCAGTTCATGTTACTTTGCGTACCCGAACCTGTTTGCCACACCACCAAAGGAAATTGACTGTCCCACTGCCCTGCAATGACTTCATCTGCTGCACCGACAATGTACTGCGCCAACTCTTGCGGGATTTGCCCTAAGTTTGCATTGGTTATTGCCGCAGCTTTTTTAACCAAACCCATAGCGCGAATCATGGCGCGTGGTAAACGCTCATTGCCGATTTTAAAATTTTGTAAGCTGCGCTGAGTTTGTGCGCCCCAAAGCGCGTCATTCGGAACTTCAACCTCACCCATGGTGTCATGTTCAATACGTGTTTGCATGTTCAGCCTCATTCCTTCGTGATTTCAATGATGTCATGTGCTCTTATCTCGATCTTATAAAAAACAGACAGCCTAGTAAATGATAATTATTATCAATAATTCCGTTGCATTGTATCTGTTTCAGCTATGAGGCTTCGTGAATCGCATCTCAACGAATTTTATAGCGCTTACTTTTAATGCTTAAGCGTATTTTGATAAAAACGCCATTCATCCTCTAGCATTTTTTCCAGACTACGTTTTGGCTGCCAGTGTAAATATTGTTGTGCCTTATCTACGACTGCACCTAACTGATCTAACTCAGGATATTCATAATGAATTGCAGGAACTGTAGCAATTTCAGTGTCAGTGACTTCACTAATACGTGCAAGTAATTGTTGAATTGAAACCACTTCTCCCGCAATATTAAAAGCTTCACAGCTATGCGTTTGCTCAAATAACCAATGCAGGCTTGCAATCACAGCATCACAGGCATCGAGTACGTGCACAAAGCTACGTTCTACAGTTTGATCTGCAGTATTAGCTTGCTGACGTAATTCAATCGCTTCACGCTGCTGTACTGCGACTTGCATCGCCAAAGGAATAATATTTTTAGGTAACGGAGCAACGACTTCACCTAAAATGCCGTGTTCAAATGCACCTGCTATATTACTCAAGCGCAAAATAGCAATATTCCATTCATTATCGGTTCTAAAAGTATCGCGGATGATTTCTTCAACCATCTGCTGAGATTTCACATACGGATTGGCATAGGTGTAATTAAAACTCTGGCTTTCTTCCAGATTCAATCCTGACTTGCCATAGACCGCTATACTTGAAAGATGCACTAAACGACGCACACCTGTACGTTGCATGGAACGTAATAAACTCATAATACAACTGACGTTATCGTTATAATATTCCAGTGGTTTAAGCACCGATTCTTCTAAAGATTTAAACCCTGCACAATGCACCACCGCAATAATCGAATATTGTTCAAAAACTTTGTTCAGCGCAGGCGTATTTCTTACATCCAGTTTGGAAAAAGGCACATAACGCCCTGCAATATATTCAAGTCGCTCTAAAGTCTGCATACTTGCATTGGATAAATTATCTACAATAATGACCTCTTGCCCTTGAGCCATTAGGCTTAATGCAATGTGTGAGCCTATAAAGCCTAAACCACCAGTCACTAAAATCATTTATACTACCTTTTTTTATAAAGTCTGAATGCGCCTTGGCACATTGCATTAGTGAATTTTGATGAGCACCTTATTACTAATAACCTCCGCACCAACCTCTATTCATGCATGGCATGCACTCGGTCTTGCTCAAGCCTTACAACAGAAAAATGAGGCTTTTCGTGTGTTTTTTTATCAAGATGGCGTTGCTGTAGCGAATGAGTTGCAATGGGTACCCGATGATCAACGCAACCTCAAAACAGAATGGCAAAAATTGTCTATTCGTTTACCCGTATGTGTAAGTGCCGCACTGGCACGTGGTATTAGCGATGCAGACAATGCCAAACGCCATCAACTGAGCCAACACAATTTAGCCGCAGGCTTTGAATTGGTTGGCTTGGGCGAACTGGCCGATGCAGTGCAAAGCACAGAACGCCTGATTCAATTTTAAGCGATGCATTTTGTAAATCTGTTGCATTTAAAAGGTAAATTGTGTGAAAACTGTACTCGTGGTTTTACGTCAGGCCAATTTAAACAGCTTACAAGTGCATGAAAGCTTGTCTGCAACAATGGTACTGGCAACTTTTGGTTGTGAAGTCAAAGTGTTATTACAAGATGCGGCATTAAGCCTATTACAGTCGGAACTGGCATTTGATTCACTAAAACATGCTTTTAAAGTGGCATCCAATTTGGTCGATAGCTTTGAGTTTTATGACCTCAGCCCAATTTTGATTGAAAATAAACATGCTAACTCGCCGTTTATCAAAAATACGGTACATGAAATTGAATGGGTGGAACTGAATCGGGAGCTGATTCAAACCTTTGATCGGGTTTTATATTGGTAGGTTGATCGGTGGTTTAACAATCTGATTGATCATTTGACCATATCTAAACATCTAAAGAGAAAAGCATGTCTGACGCAAATTTATATTTAATCCAAGCGAGCTTTGATAGCACCGCAACAATTTTAGCAGAGCTAAATGCCTTGTATGCTCCGCAAGACAGCGTTGTACTTATGGGTGATGCGGTATTGCATCAGCAACATCCACTCTGTGCCCAGCTAGACAAAATATATGTACTGGAAAATGATGCAGAAATATTGAATGGTCATTTGGCGGAAAATGTACAGCCGATTAATTATGCAGCTTTTGCAACGCTGTGTTTAACACATCAGCGCTGTATCAGCTTTAAATAACAAGCCGTAATGATATGAAACCAATGCAAAGCATTTTTAAGGGTGAATGAAACAAGAGATGACACTAGAATTAGATCAAGATGGACATTTGCTGGATTACACTGTCTGGAATGAACAAGTGGCGCAAGAATTGGCGCAAAGTTTAGAGCTTGAACTCACAGCTTGGCATTTTGAAGTTTTGCACGCTGTACGCCAATTTTATCAGCAATTTGGACACTCACCTGCAACCCGTCCTTTAATCAAATTTTTAATGAAAACTGTAAGCCCAGAGATTAACAACGCTGTTTTGCAGGAAAAATTTAATACAGGTTTGGTGGCACGGCATTTAAGTCGTTTAGCGGGTATTCCTAAACCAGCCAACTGCTTATAGACAAACTGTTGCTAATTAATACAGCACTGATTTAGGCTTGTTTTAAATTCTGCTGTGCTTGGATGTACTGATAATACACTGGGGTAAAATGTGGTTTTACTTGCTTGGCATGCAGTTCTTCACCACATTCCGAACATACCACGACAGGTTGAAACGTCTTAGCACAATTTTTATGGATGTATTCCACAGGCTTACCTAAACCTTGATCCATCCATTTATCTGCCCAATTTGCCATAGACAGCATTAAGGGATAAAGCTCCAAGCCCTTCTCTGTCAATTTATATTCAAAACGTTCTTGGCGCTCTACATAAGGCACTTTGACTAAAATTTCATGTTCCACCAAACGCTTTAAACGATCTGACAATACATGCCGCGTTACGCCCAAATGTTGTTGAAAATCATCAAAGCGACGCATGCCCATAAAGGCATTACGAATAATCAGCATCGTCCAACGGTCACCAATCACCGACAAGGTTCGTGCAATCGAACAAGGCTGCTCGCCAATTTCATCCCATTTCATCTATGTCGCCTATCCCTCAGTTCACTACCTGCAAGTTAAAAGATTCTACAGTCTTTGCAAAGTCAGTTTTGCATGAAAATTGATAAAAAATGAAGTATGACTTCACAATCTGCTTAAAAGGGATCCCCAGTTTTGGGGTTTTATATGTCTGCATCTTCAATCTTCAGATTTGCTATTCACTTATAAGGCAGATCACACTATTTAGATGTAGCTCCTGCACAAAAAACTTGTTCAGTCATACCTGAAGCCGTGAAACTGTTGTGCTGCTGCTCTAAATAACGCCTTGCCACCATTAACATCACAGGTGCAGGATACAAGTTTGGATTGTGCTCGGAAATTTCAGCAATATTTTTATAGGCGTGATAGCGTGCACAAAATGCCTGTTTTTGTTGTTCTGCCGTTGCTTGGCTAGCTGGGTCATCCAGTATTTTTTTGCTGTCATTCACAATTTGCGTGTATTGATTTAACAAATATTGATATTGCGTTTGGGTCAATCCATCGACTGCGTGTTGGATTGTAATAGGCATCGATGATGCTTCAAGTGCCAACTGCTGCGCTTGAATACCTTGTGCCATTACGCTCAGACTTTGCAGTCCAAGCATAATGCTCACCGATATTTTTGCCATGTTCGACATGCGCATAGGCTTAAGACTCATCGCCTTCTTTCCAGACATCTTCATAGTCATCAGCATCAATCATAAAGCGGTAGCCTTGTTCTAAAGCCAAGTATGGAAGCACATCGGGCAAAATATCTTGTAGCTCGCGTACAGGCATGGTTTCAAAGTTCACGTCATCTTCACCCAATTCACCGCCATAAATGTACCACGCAACTTTTTCTTCACCTTCTGGCGCTTTACGCAAGCCCACAATTGGGTCTTTATTTAAGGTCTGGACTGCAACTGCGACAACATCATCGCCACTCACTGCAATATAGGCTGAACCAAACTCTTCACAGAGCAGTTTTTGTTCTTCTATCAATTCTGCTAAGGCTGAGTTTTTTTGCTTTTGCTGTGGTTTAGACATGACAATTCTCTAAGATACGCTGTGAGTATTCTAACGAGATTGTACGGATAGAGAATCTTTATTTTTATATTTCTGAGATTCTTAAATCAAATGCAAAGGATATAACATGAATTTGAAATTACATAGCTTTGAAATATAACCCTACGCCCAAATCACCAACATTGCCGCAAACACGACCAATCCCAATCCCCAATGATCGGTACGGGCAAGTTTTTCTTTAAAGAAATACGCTGAAATAAGTAAGCTGAATAATATTTCAATTTGTCCGAGTGTTTTCACAATCGCCACAGTTTGCATACTCATGGCACTAAACCAGCCCAGTGATGCTAAAAAACTGCAGACGCTCACTTTAAAAGTTAATCCAACCCGCTGCCACATGGCATATAAGGTATGTCGTTTAAATATACCTAAAAAAGCCAATAAGATAAAACATTGTAAGCCAATGACCCACACCAAAACCCATGCAGCACGGTGAATAAACGGTAAGAAATCCAGCTCTAGACTGGCTTCACGCACCAATAAAGAAGTCACCGCAAAGCTGAGTCCACTACCGATTCCAATGGCTAAAGTTGTGAATGAAAAATCACTACGTTGATTGCCTTTACTCAGTAGAAATACCGCAATACCGCCTATCGCAACACCTAACCAAGCCAATGCGCTTAAATGTTCTTGTAGGAAAATCACGCCTACAATTGCGGCTAAAACTGCTTCACTTTTGGCAAGTCCGACACCCACCGCATAATTTTTCTGTTGAAACAGTTTTACCATTAAAGCTGTGGCTAAAATCTGACACACTGCTGCAATAATGATATACAGCCAAAACATCGAACTAAAATGCAGTTTTGCTTGTACAGGCTGCTGCCATTGTAAAATGCTTAAATACGCCAGTGCAAAAGGCAAGGCAAAAATAAAACGTGCCAAAGTCACGCCATAAACATCTACACTTGTGCTGAGTTGTTTTTGAAAGGCATTGCGCCATGCCTGCATAAATGCAGCCATTAAGGTAAAGAGCACCCAACTCGAAATCATTGCAACCACAAATGCTTTACTGATAAAGTTATAATTTACGCCTATTCCGTTATTTTTGCGATCTTTATTGGGTAATACCCCCATTTTTAATTGAATTAATGGGTAGAAAATCTAAAGCCTTGTTATTGTTTAAAAATAGGTGGACAACCATTTACTGACATATGAGGTCGTTCATGATTATAAAAGTACTGCCAGT
>NZ_VPAP01000002.1:0-268692 GCF_013419195.1 Acinetobacter sp. YH12099
ATATGGTGCTCGATGCACTGGAGCAAGCATTGCATGATCGAGGCATGCCAAAGAACGTGATTCATCATAGTGACAGAGGCGTGCAATATCTTTCCATTCGTTATACCAATCGTTTAGAAGCAGCAAACTTACGAGCATCAGTCGGTACGACCGGTGATTCATACGATAATGCTTTGGCTGAAACGGTGAATGGCTTATACAAAACAGAGGTGATTGAATATTTAAAAGCGGATTGGCAAGGTTTAGCGGATGTACAACTTGCGACACTAAACTGGGTAGATTGGTTCAATAAAAAGCGTGTACACAGTGCACTGGGTTATGTATCACCTTTTGAGTTTGAAGCAATGTACTATGATAAGATTAACCCGTTAGGTCAGGTGGCCTAACTTAAATAAAAAAGTCTCCGACAAACCCGGTACGGTTCAGTTCATTCGTGAACCTTTTTTTATATAATAAAAAATATCTTTTCAAAGCTATAAATGAGTTTAAAATTATTAACGTTTTATACTCATTTCCTATCTTATCCTGAATCGTCCTGTTTTTGCTTGTCACATCCAAAATTTTATGAGGGGTAGGTTGAGGGGTAAAACTACAGAAAAAAATAAGCCCTTGTAAAAACAAGGGCTTATTTAGATATTTGGCGGAAGCGGTGAGATTCGAACTCACGGAGGACTCGCGCCCTCGTCGGTTTTCAAGACCGGTGCATTAAACCGCTCTGCCACGCTTCCATGTGGGCCATGATACGAAGCTTTTGATTTGATGACAAGTAAAAAATACCACTCAAGCACTCAAGTGAATATTGTTTCACCAAATCAGCGCTAAAGTTCATCAAAACAACAGCATAGCCACCTCACTTTTTAAAGTTTAGCAGCCAATTCAGCCCCTTCACGAATCGCACGTTTTGCATCTAACTCTGCAGCAAGCTTTGCACCACCAATAATATGATAGTTAGCCAAAGTATTTTCATCTGCCGCAGGCATTAAATCTTTAACCGACTCCTGCCCTGCACAGACTACAATGCTATCTACACGTAACAATTGGTCTTGACCTGCCATTTCAATCCACAAGCCTTCATTGCTGATGGCTTTATATTGCACACCACGTAGCATACGCACCGCATGTTTTTTCAACTGTGCACGATGTACCCATCCTGAAGTTTTACCCAAACCTGCACCTAAAGCTGTCGTCTTACGTTGCAATAAATAAATTTCACGGACTGGGGGATGAACTTCTGGAGCAAGCATACCACCTTCAGTCACATAGTTAGGATTCGGATCGACTCCCCACTCACGCTGCCAATCTGCCAAAGGCTGCGGTTGTGGCTGATGTTCAGGTTTCAGTAAAAACTCCGACACATCAAAACCGATACCGCCTGCACCAATCACAGCGACTTTTTGTCCAACAGGTGCACCACGTAATACTTCTGCATAAGACAATACTTGCGGTGCATCGCTGCCTTCAATTTTTAAAGCACGTGGTACTACACCTGTTGCAATGACCACTTCATCAAAACCTTCACGTTCGAGTTGCTCGCGGTTGACTTTGGTATTTAAACGCAAATCGACCCCAGTTTTTTCAATTTGCACTTTAAAGTAGCGAATGGTTTCGTGAAATTCTTCTTTGCCCGGCACGACTTTTGCCAAGTTGAATTGACCGCCCACTTCGTTGCTGGCTTCAAATAAAGTCACATGGTGCCCACGACTAGCAGCAACTGTAGCAGCAGACATTCCCGCAACACCACCACCGACAACTGCAATACGCTTCGGTTGCTTGGTTTTTTCATAGACCAATTCAGTTTCATAGGCTGCACGCGGATTGACCAAACAAGTCGCACGCTGATTTTTAAAGGTATGATCTAAACACGCTTGGTTACAGGCAATACAGGTGTTAATTTCATTGACACGATTGGTCGCAGTTTTATTGACCCAAAACGCATCTGCCAACAATGGTCGTGCCATTTGAATCATATCAGCTTTACCCGCTGCCAATATTTCTTCTGCAGTATCAGGCATATTAATACGGTTGGATGCAATTACAGGAATCTCAACGTGTTTTTTCACTTCTGCGGTGTAATCAACAAAAGCTGCGCGTGGCACAGAAGTCACGATGGTTGGAATGCGCGCTTCATGCCAGCCAATCCCTGTATTGAGCAAGTTCACACCCGCATGCTCTAAGGCTTTGGCAACGGTAATCACTTCGTGCATGGTATTGCCATCGTGGACTAAATCCAGCATCGACAAGCGGAAGCAGATAATAAATTTTTCACCCACTTCGGCGCGAATGGCTTTGACTACTTCTAAAGCAAAACGCATACGGTTTTCAATCGTACCGCCCCATTGGTCTTCACGCTGATTCACATGACGGCTTAAAAACTGATTCAGTAAATAGCCTTCCGAACCCATAATTTCGACACCATCGTAGCCTGCCATTTTGGCTAAACTAGCTGTTTTCGCATAATCTTCAATGGTATTTAAAATTTGTCTTTCACTCATTTTACGTGGTTTAAATGGTGAAATTGGAGATTTAATCGGACTTGCAGACACCACAAATGGTTGATAACCATAGCGTCCTGAATGCAGAATTTGCATTAAAATTTTCGCACCATGCTTATGTACGGCATGTGTCACTAATCGATGTGGTGCAACATCGCCCAATGTATTCATAGTACCGCCCGCAGGCAATAACCAGCCTTGACGGTTAGGTGAAATACCACCTGTAATAATTAAACCCACGCCACCTTTGGCACGTTCGCCAAAATAAGCAGCCAGTTTTGGATAATTATAAAAACGATCTTCCAAACCCGTGTGCATTGAACCCATCACGACACGGTTTTTAATGGTGGTAAATCCTAAATGTAATGGTTTTAGAATATTTGCATAGCGAGTTGTCATGATGAGTCCTTATATAATGAGCTTTGCAACTTGTTGCATGAATACTTTAACCGATTTTTATAAACTGTTTATGACTCTAAAGTTCGACTGTGTGGCGCAAACGTCAATTTATAGGGTCTGTTGACACTTCTTCTATGTTTGCGACGTGAGAGATATATCTCGCAAGGTTTTTTAGCTGATATAAGGCATGAGGCAGGAAATTTAATCATTCTAAATGACTGACTCATAACGCAATAGCAGCAAAAAATATGCTTGTCCCCTTGCGCAGCAAACAAAGCAGTGCTTTGTTCTTGCTCATGTGGCTAAAACTTTCTCAGATTGCGTTATGAAACTTGGCAATAGACCCTAACTATTCTTGATATAAACTTGATATAAAACCGCCCAAAAGTAAAAGTGATTTTATTCTGCACCATCCCAATTGCAGGTTTTGATCTTCAACATCTATACCAAGTTTGCCATTTCTAAATGAAAATTTAAGCCTGAACCTGATTTTTTTATCAAATGCGCTTTTTTAACGAAAACAAGCATTTTAAAGAGTGCTATAATTTGCAGTTTAGAATTCTCCTTGGCCACCAAATGTGGTGCCTATTTTAAAAAAGTTAGGACTAGCAATGACTGATAATGCAACTATCTTGCAGAATGTACCAGTAGGCAAAAAAGTCGGTATCGCCTTTTCTGGTGGTCTAGATACTTCAGCTGCTTTATTGTGGATGAAGCAAAAAGGCGCTGAACCATATGCGTATACCGCAAACTTGGGTCAGCCAGATGAAGATGACTATGATGCCATTCCAAAGAAAGCCGAAGAATACGGTGCGGTAAAAGCAGTCTTGGTTGACTGCCGTATGCAGTTGGCTTTGGAAGGTATTGCTGCCATCCAATGTGGTGCATTCCATATCAGCACAGGCGGTATACCTTACTTTAACACCACCCCGCTTGGTCGTGCAGTAACAGGTACAATGCTAGTGACTGCCATGAAAGAAGATGACGTAAACATCTGGGGTGATGGTTCAACCTATAAAGGTAACGATATTGAGCGTTTCTATCGTTATGGTTTATTGACTAATCCTGCGCTTAAAATTTATAAGCCGTGGTTAGACCAAACCTTTATTGATGAATTAGGCGGTCGTGCGGAAATGTCACAATTCCTTATCGACAATGGTTTTGACTATAAAATGTCAAAAGAAAAAGCTTATTCAACTGACTCAAACATGCTAGGTGCAACACACGAAGCGAAAGACCTTGAGTACCTAGATGCTGGCATCAAAATCGTTGATCCAATCATGGGCGTGGCGTTCTGGAAAGATGACGTTGAAGTTAAAGCCGAAGAAGTGTCGGTTACCTTTGAAGAAGGTATGCCAGTTGCATTAAACGGTCAGCGTTTTGAAAACCCTGTTGAGTTGATTCTTGAAGCGAACCGTATTGGTGGTCGTCATGGTTTGGGGATGTCTGACCAAATCGAAAACCGTATTATTGAAGCAAAATCTCGCGGTATTTATGAAGCACCAGGCATGGCGTTATTGCACATTGCTTATGAGCGTTTGGTTACGGGTATTCACAACGAAGATACTATTGAACAATACCGCATTAACGGTTTACGTTTAGGTCGTTTATTGTATCAAGGTCGTTGGTTCGATTCTCAAGCGTTAATGTTACGTGAAACTGCGCAGCGTTGGGTGGCTAAAGCAATTACTGGTACAGTGACTTTAGAATTACGTCGTGGTAATGACTATACCATTATGAACACTGAATCTCCGAACCTCACTTATGAAGCTGAGCGTTTAACTATGGAGAAAGGTGATTCAATGTTTACGCCAATGGATCGTATTGGTCAGTTAACTATGCGTAACCTAGACATTACCGATACACGCGCTAAATTGGGTCTTTATACCAATTCTGGCTTATTGTCGATTGGTTCAGGTTCTGCAGTGCCACAATTGAAAGACAAAAACAAATAATCACTTGGTGATGATTTTGTGAAATCGAAAGCCGCTCAAATTGAGCGGCTTTTTTATGTTTGTTTAAACATGAGGACTAAACAATTCATACTAAATGAAAGCTGCAATAGAAAAATTTACAGCACTTCTTCCACCTGCAAAGTGTGGTAATAAATTTGATTACGTCCCAACTGTTTCGCACGGTACAAGGCTTGGTCTGCACGTTGTAAGAAATCGCTTTTAAAAATGTCCGCCTCACCTTTATAGACGGTAAAGCCCAAACTGATGGTGACATTACTGTCAACCAAAGATTGACTATGTGGAATCGCTAAACGCTCAACCGCTTTAAAAATATTGGAAGCCACAGCATACGCACCATGCGCATCGGTTTCTGGCAATAACACCACAAATTCTTCACCACCATAACGCGCAACAAAATCCATGTGACGAATTGAGTCTTTAATGGATTTGGCAATCGCTGAAATGACTTCATCTCCCTTTTGATGCCCATAATGATCGTTATATTTTTTAAAAAAATCGACATCGATAAAGAGTAAAGACAATGGCACTTCATCATGCCGTGCCTGTTCGAAATAGCTGTCCAGCATTTCATCAAAAGTACGTCTGTTGGATACTTTAGTCAGCGCGTCATGCTGACTTAAATGCAACAATTCTTCAGCATGAATACGGTTAATTTTTTCACTAAGTCGGGCTTGGTGCATGACCAAAAAAATCATCCGCTCACGGGTACACAGCATTTTACTGATTAAAAAACCCACTACCGTACTGCCAACCAACACCCGCCCCATCACCATCACATCAATTGGAATATACAAGGTTAATAGCATAATCATGGCAACCACAGCCGCCATTAACCCAGTCAGCAGCATGTGAAACGGCTTCACCCCCGTCAGTACAAAACCCATAATATAAATCATGCTGATGATCATCATGGCTTGGTGTCTAAACACTTCGGTATGCACCGTCATGGTCAGCCAGGTCATCGACACAATGGCCCAAAAAATCATAGCCATGGCGGCATAGGCATAATACGGGCGCAAAATTTTATAATGGGCAAAAAAGAACAGGGTCAGTAAGCAAAACGCGCCATTGACCAAGCCTAGTAAAGAGTGGATAAAATCGTGTTTAAAAAAATTACGATCAATAATCCAATAATCCCCAGTAATCATCAGCACGGTGATAATAAAGTAGATGAGTACGCCCGACCAAAAATATTGGTTAATGTTGTGCCGAGCTTGTTCAAGATGCTGTTGCCAAAACTCAACTTCCAGTTGTTTCGGAAAAACCTGCCCCGCACGTTTACGTTGACGTTTAATCAACTCTTCATTTTTTTCTTTGTCGTACTGTAGCTTGGCTAACTTATATTTGTATTCCATGGATGCTTTAAATTCCATTTAATCACGATTGTTGCACAGCAAAACTGTAACAACCTGAATATAATTTTTTTAGTGGTTTAAAAATAACACAATGTCGAAACAATTAATTCAGGCATTTCTATTTTTTATGGCTTTCGACGTTACCATTTTAACATTTATAGATTATCATCTGTTTTATTTTTCAGACTGGCAGCGCCTTGAATACGATTACTCTTATCCAGCCAGATGACTGGCATGCTCATTTACGTGATGGTTTAGCACTACAACGTACTGTTCCCGATCTTGCCAAGCAATTTTCACGCGCAATTTGTATGCCTAACCTTGTTCCACCAGTAAAAACGGTAGAAGAAGCGGAAGCGTATCGTGAACGCATCATGGCACACGTCCCTGAAGGTGTAAATTTTGATCCGCGTATGGTGTTGTATTTTACCGATCAAACCTCTCCCGAAGAAGTCAAGAAAATTAAAGCCTCTGCGCATGTGAATGCCATTAAACTTTACCCTGCTGGCGCGACCACCAATTCAGACAATGGGGTGAGCGACATTCGTAAAGTATATGCGGTGATTGAGCAACTTGAAGAACAACAAGTGCCATTATTACTGCACGGCGAAGTCACGCACAATCATGTCGATATTTTTGACCGTGAAAAACGTTTCTTAGATGAAGTGCTTTCACCATTATTACAACAATTTCCAAACTTAAAATTGGTGCTTGAACACATTACGACCTCTGAAGCAGCGCAATTTGTTTTAGAACAAGGCCGTAATGTCGCAGCAACCATTACCCCACAACATTTATTATTTAACCGTAATGATATGTTAGTAGGTGGCGTAAAACCGCATTTCTATTGTTTGCCTATTTTAAAGCGTCAAACCCATCAACAAACCTTATTAGAAGTCGCAACTAGCGGAAATCCTAAATTTTTCTTAGGGACAGATAGCGCACCGCACTCAAAAAATGCCAAAGAAAATGCATGTGGCTGTGCAGGCTGCTATAGTGCGCCTACGGCAATTGAGCTTTATGCACAAGCTTTTGATCAAGTTGGACGTATTGACCGCTTAGAAGGCTTTGCAAGCTTCTTTGGTGCAGATTTTTATGGTTTGCCGCGTAATACCAACACCATTACTTTGGTGAAAGAAGAGCAAATCATTCCAACCAGTTTAGACTACTTGGATGGTGAACAAATTATTCCGTTATATGCGGGTAAAACCATTCAATGGAGAAAAGTGTGACAGATACAACTTTGCCCGTGATGGGGCAACGTTTTCGTGGTTTTTTGCCTGTGGTGGTCGATGTGGAAACCGCAGGCTTTAATGCCCAAACCGATGCTTTGTTGGAAATTGCTGCCATTCCAATTATTTATGATGCGGATGGCAAATTTGTACCAGGTGAAGCGTATCATGCGCATATCAACCCGTTTGAAGGGGCAAATTTAGACCGTCGTTCGTTGGACTTTATTGGGATTGATCCTTTCAACCCTATGCGTATGGCTATGGCTGAAGATGAAAAAACCGCATTAAAACGGATTTTCAAATCAGTCAATGAAGTGCGTCGCCAACAGAATTGTACCCATGCCATTTTGGTCGGTCACAATGCGCATTTCGATTTAGGCTTTGTACAAGCAGCCATTGCCCGCACAGGCACGAAAAACCAAAACCCATTCCACAGCTTTTCAGTGTTTGATACAGTGACTTTAAGTGCGGTGATGTTTGGTCAAACGGTGCTGGCAAAATCATGCATTCAGGCAGGTATTGAGTTTGATGGCAAAGAAGCTCATTCAGCTTTATACGATACGCAAAAAACTGCAGAGCTGTTTTGTTTTATTCTAAATAAACTTGCGCCGCACATGGTAGAGAACTTACTCAACACAGATCAATAATACGATTTGTACTCGAACATTGAGATGTTTACAGGATGACAGACTGCGTTTGTCGTCCTGTTTTCTTTTTAGTGTTGTGGTTTTGATTCGTGCTTTTCAACCACAAGACTGAGCATCAAAATGATTTTTACTGCGAGTCAGCTTTTATGCATGCAGTCTTTTGAGCTGGCTTTGGTTATAATGGCAATATTCCAATTTGTGTTATTGATTCTGCCATGTTGAAAAAAATTGTCTTGGTTTTGGTCATTCTCGCGCCTTCTGCGTTGTATCTTTATATTGTGAATCGTGAGCCTGCTCAACCTAAACCAAGCACTCAACCCGCAGCCACACAAACAACAACCACTGAAAAGCAATATCAAACCCCTGATCATTAAAATGATGCACCGTATTCAAATTTACATGCACTGATTTATTTTTAAAGATGTATTATTTTTTAAGCAAATAACAAATAGTGCGGCAGTTTTTTTAGATTCAGGTTTGACACTGTCGCTAAAAATTCATAATATACGCATCACCTCGCAACGTCCCTATCGTCTAGAGGCCTAGGACATCGCCCTTTCACGGCGGTAACCGGGGTTCGAATCCCCGTAGGGACGCCATTTATCGTGCTATACGATCATTTCTAATCCAAATTTATTATTTCAAGATTGCAGATTTGTAGTTTTTCTCTACAATACTTCGCTTCATTTCATTTTTTCTCCTATCACTTATGCCGTCATCGAATCATCAAAATGATGCTGTGCATCAAGGCAATACTATGCCTTTAAAACGTGCGATGAGCACTCGACATTTGGTTATGATTTCACTGGGCGGTGCTATTGGCACAGGTCTATTTTTAGGCTCAGGTGAAGTCATTGCACAAACAGGCCCCGTTGGCGCCATCATCGCTTATATTTTTGGTGGTTTAATTGCCTATATGGTGATGCTGTGTTTGGGCGAGCTTGCCGTACACATGCCTGTTTCAGGTTCATTTGGGGCATACGCCAAACAATATATTGGACCTGGCACGGGCTATACCATCACTTGGTTATATTGGCTCACGTGGTCGGTCACTTTAGGCACAGAATTTACCGCCGCTGCGTTGCTAATGCAGGAATGGTTCCCGCATATTTCCATGTGGATTTGGACACTGATTTTTGGTGGCGTTGTATTTGGTTTGAATATGATTTCCACGCGCTTGTTTGCAGAATCTGAGTTTTGGCTATCTTTGGTCAAAGTCGTGACTGTCATTGCCTTTATCGTTTTGGGTTTAATGGCAATTTTAGGTGCTGTGTCTTATCAAGGTTATACCTCTGCACCTTTATTTAGCAATTTAACCGCACAAGGTTGGTTTCCTGAAGGGCTATTCCCTATTTTTGCCACCATGTTAATTGTTAATTTCGCCTTTTCAGGCACAGAGTTGATTGGTGTTGCCGCAGGTGAAACCAAAGACCCTGCCAAAAACGTGCCTAAAGCAATCAATACCGCAATTTTCCGTCTGTTGATTTTCTTTGTAGGTACCATTGTGGTGATTAGTGCCTTGCTACCACATCAGGCTGCAGGTTTGGCTGCAGAAGGTGTAAGCAGCAGTCCTTTTGTAACGGTGTTTAATCAGATTGGTATTCCTTATGCGGAAGATATTATTCGTTTTGTGATTATCACAGCGTTACTCTCTGCAGCGAACTCAGGTTTATTTGCAGCTTCACGAATGATGTGGTCGCTCTCACACCAAAAGCAATTACCACAGATTTTTTCTAAGGTGAATGCGCGTGGTATTCCTTATATTGCAGTCATGGTCACCATGCTCGGTGCAATGCCAGGTTTATTGTCTGAACAATTTGCGCCTGAAACCATCTTTAAAAACCTCTTGGGTGTGGCTGCATTTACCATGGTCGTGGTCTGGATGAGCATTTGTTTAAGCCAGTTTAACTTCCGTCGCCAATGGTATAAACAAGGTAAAACCGTGCAGGACTTAGGTTTTGCTGCACCGCTATTTCCAATAGTGCCTATTTTAGGTTTTGTGTTCTGTTTTATTACTTGCTTAAGTATGGTGTTTGACCCTGAAATGCTGGCAGGTTTTATTGGCTGTATGATTTTTATTGTGTTGTGCTATCTCAGTTATTACATGATTTATCACAAAAAATCATAATGCTTTTTTAGCGATGATGTAAAACAATAGGGGCGATCTTCGGATTGCCTTGTTTTTTGAGTTGTGTTGATTAGCAATGAATACTGCAAAATACAAAGAAAATCATGCTGCTCTAATAAATGTGTCCATTTAAAAATAACTTGAAAAGCATGATTTTTACCGCTTCAAACGTATCACGACAGCAGAATAGTTTTAATTTTATTCAGTTGAACATTTTTTTCAGAATTATTGCAGAAAAGCGTTTGACACCCCCCCTTATACGCCCTATTATACGCCCACCTCTGAAACGTCCCTATCGTCTAGAGGCCTAGGACATCGCCCTTTCACGGCGGTAACCGGGGTTCGAATCCCCGTAGGGACGCCAATTTCAGAAGTAGATATTTTTTTAAGTCCCTATCGTCTAGAGGCCTAGGACATCGCCCTTTCACGGCGGTAACCGGGGTTCGAATCCCCGTAGGGACGCCATATTCTCAACAACTGCATTGGTTGTTACATGGTTTAAAAATATAAACTTCTATTTGTCCCTATCGTCTAGAGGCCTAGGACATCGCCCTTTCACGGCGGTAACCGGGGTTCGAATCCCCGTAGGGACGCCATATTCGAGATGTTTACATCTCAACAAAAAGCCCAATCAATATGACTTGGGCTTTTTGCTATCTAACGCATTAGTTTTATATTTCAATCTGTGCGGACTGATTCAAAAACCATAGTTTAAGCTTTGAATCCGTCCACTGAGGTTTGAAAAATACGAATCAAGCTGATTTACGTGAGTTGACCTGTCCTTTAATCACCGCAGTTAAATTGCCTTTTAAATATTTGAAAAAGACTTTTAAAGGCGAGAGTTTTGGGTTTGGACGCTTGCCTTGTGCAATTGCTTTGAACTGCGCGGCATACCAAATAATTTCCATAATTGCCATTTTATCAATCATCGGGATACCAGTTTTAATTTTATCGACCCCGTAACGTACATCTTGACCCGCCAACAAACGGTTGGCTAAATCGGTTTCTACCGCAAATGGTCGGGCGATCCCAATAAAGTCACATGCACCACTGTCCAAAGCAGCATTCATGGCAACTACCGTTCTAAAACCACCTGTCACCATTAAGTGGCATTTCACCTGACTGCGAATCAATTCCGCAAAAGATAAAAAATAGGCTTCACGGGCAATGGTACTTGGTTTACGTTTATCAGCTTTAGAGCCTGCCATCGCGGGTGCTTCATAAGTACCACCTGAAATTTCAATCATATCTATACCTGCTTCATCCATGGCTGTAAACACGCTAATCACTTCTTCTTCAGTGATGCCGCCACGTTGAAAATCTGCAGAGTTTAGTTTGACTGATACAATAAAATTGTCTGAGGTCGCTGCACGTACCGCTTGATAAATTTGCATCAAAAAGCGCATACGGTTTTCAATATTGCCGCCCCATTGGTCTTGGCGTTTATTGGTCAGTGGCGATAAAAACTGGCTGATCAAATAGCCATGCGCACCATGCAGTTGAATCCCTTCAAAGCCCGCTTGCTCACAAATCTGTGCAGCTTTGGCAAAACGCTGAATAATATCGAGGATTTCATCTTCATGTAGTTCACGTGGTGTACCAAAACTCAAAGCTAAACTTGGACTAAAAGGCACAGCCGAAGGTGCAACCGTTTCTTTATTCAAACCTTTCGGACATTGCCGCCCAGGATGTGACAACTGTACCAATTGCACCATGCCATAACGTTTACCAACTTCTGCCCACTGTTTGAGCTTTTCTATATCTCGGTCTGATTCAATTCCCACAACACCCGGTTCATTTTTGGCACGTAAATCGACCATTACGTTGCCAGTGATGGCACAGCCCAAACCACCTTTTGCCCATGCTTCATATAGACCTAAATGCAGGCTATTCGGCTGCCCTGCCGTGTTGGCAAGCGCCTCACTCATCGCGCCTTTAATGATGCGATTTTTAAACATGGTATTACGAATCTGAATTGTTTCGGCAAGATGGCTCATACACTGTTCCGTATTGTGTTTTATTGGTCTTTTTTACTCTAAAGATTTTTCGGAACAGGTCAATGCCATTTTGACAAATCTTATTGTCAAAATGGTAAAACAAGTCAGCCAGCCGAAATAGCTGTTTAAAAATATTGAAGGTTTAATACTCACTTGCAGCAATCAATTGACGGGTATATTCTGTTTGCGGATGGCTAAATAACTGTACAGTATCTTGAAATTCCATGACTTTCGCTTGATGCAGCACCAACACTTTTTGACACAGTGCTTTCACCACTTGCAAATCGTGGCTAATAAACAAATAGCTCATCTGTTCTTGCTGCTGCAAACGGCGTAACAGCTGCACGACAGCACGTTGCGTGGTACGGTCTAAGGCAGAAGTCGGCTCATCCATAATTAACAGTTTAGGACGCAGCACCAACGCGCGTGCTAATGCAATCCGTTGTCGTTGCCCACCCGACAATTCATGCGGATAGCGTTGTTTAAAACTCACAGGCAATTCCACTTTGCTTAGAGCTTCATCAATGCGCTGGATGATTTCAGGCTTGGACAATTGTTGCAATGCCAAACCCTCACCAATGGTTTGCTCCACATTTAAACGTGGATTTAAGCTGCTAAACGGGTCTTGAAATACAATTTGAAACTGCTGACGTAAGGGACGCAATTGGCGTTCATTCAGTTGATTCAGATCTTGCCCAAGTAGTTCAATTTTTCCCTCACTTTCAATCAATCGTGCAATTGCAAGTGCCAATGAACTTTTACCCGAACCACTTTCACCGACAATACCAATAGATTGACCTTGCGGAAGTTGCAAGCTTAACGGCTCAACCGCAACCACATAATCTTTAACCCGATTCAGCAAGCCTTGTTTAATCGGGAATTTCACAGCAACCTGCTCCAACTCCAAAATGGTCGGCAACTCATCAACCTGCAAAGCTTCACCAAAATCATGATTCAACAAGTTTTGGGTATAGGCTTGCTGCGGTCTATTAAAAATATCTGCCACACTGCCCTGTTCTTCGACCCGCCCCTGATTCATTACAATTACCCGATCTGCATAGTGTTTGACTAAATTCAAATCGTGGCTGATCAAAATCATGGCCATATTACGACGCACTTGCAGGCTTTTTAATAAATCCAAAATCTGCGCCTGCAAAGTCACATCTAAAGCCGTAGTTGGTTCATCAGCAATTAAAATATCGGGATCGAGTGCCAACGCCATTGCGATCATCACTCGCTGACGTTGCCCCCCAGATAATTCATGTGGATAACGCTTTAGTTTTTCTTCAGGCTGTGGAATGCCGACATCTGCAAGTAATTGCAGCACCCGGGCACGCGTTTTTTCTTTGCTCCAACCTTGGAGTAATAAACTTTCACCAATAATTTTTTCCACTCGATGCAACGGATTTAAAGCCGTCATTGGTTCCTGAAAAATCATGGCAATTTTTTGACCACGAACTTGTCGCAATTGTTGCGGTTTAAGGCGAAGTAAATCTTGTTCTGCAAAGACTGCCTGACCTTGCACCTGTAAATGTTCGGGCAATAAACCCAGCAATGCCAAACTACTAATAGATTTTCCAGAACCACTTTCACCAACCAAAGCAATGGTTTCGCCTGCATGCAGCTCAAAGTTTAAATCGTGCAATAAAACCTGTTGCTGCTGAATACGCAGATGACTGACTGTTAGCAATACTGCAGGCTGTGATGCAGTTGAAGAATTAACGTCTTGGATCGAATGCATCACGGGTCGCCTCCCCAATATAAATTAACAAGGACAGCACAATTGCTAAGGTAAAAAAGCCTGACAATGCCAACCACGGTGCATTTAAATTATTTTTACCTTGTAACAACAACTCCCCTAAAGATGCTGCATCGGGCGATAAGCCGTAACCTAAAAAATCCAGTGCGGTTAAAGCTGTAATATTGGCGGTTAGCATAAATGGCAACTGCGACAAACTCGAACTCATGGCATTGGGTAAAATATGCCGAAACATAATGGTACGATCGGTTACGCCTAAACTTCGCGCTGCACGGACATAGTCAAAATTTCGGGCGCGTAAAAATTCTGCTCGAACCAAGCCGACCAGTGTCGTCCAGCCAAATAACAGCATAATCACAAATAGCCAATACACACTTGGGGTAAACATGCTGACCAAAATCATCACCATGAACAGCATCGGTAAACCGCCCCACACCTCTAAAACGCGCTGACCAATTAAATCGACCCAGCCGCCATAGTAGCCCTGAATTGCCCCGACCAAAATGCCCAAAGCTGCCGATGCAAAAGTCAATGCAAAGCCAAATAACAGCGATACACGCAAGCCATATAAAATTCGCGCCAACACATCGCGCCCTTGGTCATCTGTACCTAGCCAATTTTGTGCAGTTGGTGCAGAAGGTACAGGAACGGCCAAATCTAAATTCGGGGTCTGGTAAGAAAACTCAATGAGCGGCCAAACTGCCCATCCTCGGTCTGCAATCAGTTGTTGCACCACTGGGTCTTTATAATCTGCTTCGGTTTCAAATACACCGCCAAAGGTCGTTTCAGGATAAGCCTTGAACACTGGCAGATATAAAGATTGCTCATATTTGACCAATAACGGTTTATCATTGGCAATCAGTTCTGCCGCCAAAGACAACACAAAAATAATGATAAAGACAATGAAACAACCCAAACCCAATTTATTCTGTTTAAAACGCTGCACACGCGCCTGCATGATCGGTGACATTATTTTGCCCCTCGCGATTCAAAACTAATACGTGGGTCAATCACCTGATATAACACATCGCTGATTAAGCGTAGAATTAAGCCCAATAAGGTAAAAATAAACAAAGTGCCAAAAATTACAGGATAATCACGCTGTACAATCGCCTCAAAACCAAGCAGGCCTAATCCATCCAAATTAAAAATAATTTCGATGAACAAGTTCCCGACAAAGAAAATACCCACCAACGCTTCGGGCAAACCTGCAATTACAATTAGCATGGCATTACGAAACACATGCCCATATAACACACGCGATTCAGTAAGACCTTTAGAACGTGCCGCCAACACATATTGTTTGTTTAATTCTTCCATAAATGAATATTTGGTCAGATAGGTCAGCCCTGCAAAACCACCAATCACCATCGCCAATAAAGGCAAAGTCATGTGCCAAAAATAATCGGTGATTTTTCCCCACAGACTCAATTGAGCAAAGTTTTCAGACACCAAACCCTGTAAAGGAAACCACTGAAAATATGAACCGCCTGCAAAAAATACAATCAGTAAAATAGCAAAGGCAAACGCAGGAATGGCATAGCCAATCGCCAACAAAATAGAAGTGGCTTTATCAAACAACAAGCCATGCTGACGGGCTTTTTTAATGCCTAAAGGAATAGAAATTAAATAAATCAGCAAGGTGCTCCATAAACCTAAAGATAGCGATACAGGTAATTTTTCCCATAACAATTGGGTCACAGGTTTATCTTTAAAAAAGCTGGTGCCAAAATCGAACTGCACATAGCTGGTGAGCATTTGCCAAAAGCGTTCATGTGCAGGTTTATCGAATCCATATTGCGCTTCGATTTTTGCGACCATTTCATCACTTAAACCTTTAGCACCTTGATAATTGCTGCTATTGGAGGTTGCAGCAGTTTCACCGCCTGTCGCCCCCATGCCCTGAAAGGCTTCGGCTTGCTGAATCGCCTGTTCGACTGGACCGCCCGGTGCAATTTGAATCACCACAAAGTTAATCAATAAAATGAAAAACAAGGTTGGAATAATCAGGAGCAATCTTTTGAGTATGTATGTGCCCATGTACTTACCTTTTGGCAATGTTCTGGTTTATCGCAAACACTGTCATGCTTGAGTTTTAAAATCGTTATTGTTGACGTAAATAATGTGCAACTTTCTTGGCTTGGGCAGCATCACTCCACCAATAATCAATTCCTGCCGATAGTTTAGGTTTGATGGCGGGCTGACGATACATATTCCAATAGGCATACCAGTTTTCACCTTTGCCATAGGTTGGAATTTGATAATACCCCGCACGCAATAAACGATCCAAAACTTTGGTACGCACAATCAATTGTTCACGATTAGGCGCACGAATCAACTGTTGTACCACTTCATCAATTACTGGGTTTTTAATGCCTGCGTAATTATAGTTTCCTGGTTGATCTGCGGCAGCACTACTCCAAAGCTGTGCTTGCTCATTGCCTGGACTTAAAGATTGCGGCATGACACTGGTGGTCATATCAAAATCGGCACGGCGCATGCGTTCAATATATTGCGGCACATCGACATGCCGAATATTTACCGTAACGCCCAGACGTTTCATATTGCGCACAAAAGGCACTAATGTGCGTTGCAAACCATCCTGATGAATTAAAAATTCAATTTGAATGGCTTTGCCTTTGGCATCGACCAATTTACCTTGCTGAAAACGATAACCCGCTTTCAAAAGCAATTCACGGGCTTTAAGCAAGCCGTTACGGTTAAAGCCACTGGCATCAGTCACAGGATACTGCCAATTTTGCAATACGCCTTGGCGTTGAATAGGATGCAGCTTGGCCAAATAGGGTTTTAAAACAGACAATTCTGCGGCTGAAGGTGTGCCTTTGGCTTCTAATTCACTGTTAGAAAAATAACTTTGCAAACGGCGATATTGCCCATAGAACAAGGCTTTGTTTTGCCATTCAAAATCATAAGCGTAGGTTAAAGCCTGCCTAAAACGAATATCCTGAAACGCATGTCTGCGGGTATTAAAAACAAAACTTTGGGTCGGAATTGGGTTTTGGTGCTGAAATTTATGCT
Source organism: Acinetobacter sp. YH12099 (assembly GCF_013419195.1). NCBI lineage: Bacteria > Pseudomonadati > Pseudomonadota > Gammaproteobacteria > Moraxellales > Moraxellaceae > Acinetobacter > Acinetobacter sp. YH12099. Next base: position 17,025 of record NZ_VPAP01000002.1, read on the forward strand.
TGACCACCATGCCCGCATTCACAGCAGGAAAACGATATTCAGTGACCCATTTTCGTGCGGTATATTCTTCATGCAACGTGTATTGCCCCGACTTAAACCCTTCGAAGGCAATATCCAGATTGCGATAATAAACATACTTCAGGCGGTCAAAATTATAGCGCCCTTTATTTACGGGTAAATCTTTGCCCCAATAATTTGGATTACGCTTATAAGTAATGCTGCGCCCTGCATCAATCCGCTCAATAAGATACGGCCCTGAACCTAAAATCGGTTCTAGTGTGATGCGGGTAAAGTCACGCTTTTGCCAGTCTTTTTTAGAATAGATTGGCATTTGCGACAAAATCAGCGGCATTTCTGCATTGTTAGTGGATTTAAAACTGACTTTAACCTGATGCTTAGACAAGACCGTGGTTTTATCTAAATCGGATAAATACATTTGCAAACCTGGATTAGACTTGGTCTGAAAAGCATCAAAACTGAATTTCACATCATCTGCTGTAACTGGGCTGCCATCACTAAATTTAGCTTTAGGATTTAAATGAAAAATGACAAATGCAGTTTGCTTGGGGTCATAGCTGACTTTTTCTGCCAATAAGGGATACATCACCCCCGGCTCATCTAAAGAACTGCTCATGAGTGAATCGAATATAAAACTCACCCCATCGGTTGAGCTGCCCTTGCCATTCATGTCATTTAAATTATCAAAAGTGCCATTACTGGCACGAATTAAATCGCCACCTTTGGGCGCTTGCGGGTTGGCATAAGGCATAGCCGAGCGCCCCACATACTGAGGCTGGCTATGTACGGCAATATAGGGCGTGGTTTGTAACGCAGCCCATCCAAACTGCGGCAAGACCACACAACCTAAAATACAGCCCAGATATTGATGTGTCTTTTTTATGGCAAATGACATGCACACAGCTCCTTGTGCAGTATTCCTGAGGATGCCGTCAAAACATGACATCCTCAGGATTAAACTTTACAGATTCGGGACTTTAATCACATCGCCAATACGCAATTGAGTATTTGGCTGCATATCATTTAAATCTGCCAATGCTTTGGTGTCGATGCCATAACGACTGGATAAGCCAATCAGCGTATCCCCACGTTTCACTTTATATTCAGTTACGGTTTTGGGAACTTGAATATTTTGTCCAATGCGTAAACCTGAACGTGGCGTTAAGTTATTTAAACTCGCCAATTCTGCAACCGACACACCCACACGGCTGGCAATCGAATTTAAAGACTCACCACTTTTAACGGTATAAGTTTCGGTGGCTTTACTACTGCTGCTTTTCGCAGCACTTACGACCTCTGTTTTTACTTCATTTTTTGCAGCGCTGGCATCGACTTTTAAGCGTTGTCCAATGCGGACATTGGCAGTACGTGAAAGATCATTCAGCTCTGCCAAATAATTCAATTGCAATTTATATTGGCGCGCAATACTGCTTAAAGTTTCCCCTGCTTTGACCACGTGAATATCATTGGTGGTTTCAGCCACCGCTTCAACTTGGGCTTTTTTCTCAGGAACATCACCCGTGAGTTTAAGAATTTGTCCTGCTCTTAAACCACTGTTACGGCTTAGATTGTTTAAGTCTGCAATATAGTCTTGGCTGAGATTATATTTTGTCGAAATCGCCGATAAGGTATCGCCACGTTGTACCGTATAACGCTCAGGCACATTGACACCTGCAGGCACTTTGAGGGTTTGACCAATGCGCACACCGCTTTGCGTGCTTATATTATTTAAACTGGCGAGCTCTGCCAAAGAAATTTTGGCTTGGTTGGCAATGCTCGATAAAGTATCACCACGCTGTACTTGGTAGTTTTCAGTCGAATAGTTTGGCTCTGCTGCTTTTGTTTCTGACTTACTGGCTTCAGCTTTGCTCGCTTCCGTTTTTTGTGCAGTCACTTCATTTACAGGCACATTAATGCGTTGCCCAACCAATAAGCTACTGTTCGCGTTTAAACCTGGAGTTAAATCAGCCAATTCCTGATTTGACAAGGCATAACGGTCTGCAATCAGTTTTAAGTATTCGCCACGCTTCACTACGTAAGTTTTGGTTGCGATTTTTGCAGCCTGTTCTGCGGCTTTTTTGTCGGCTTCTGCTTTGGCTTTAGATGCAGCCGTTTCTTTTAAACTTAGACGCTGCCCTACAAATAAGCCACTGGTGGTGCTTAAGTTATTAAAATCTGCCAATTGTTTTACAGTTAAACCAAACTGACTGGCGACACCTGTTAAGGTATCATTGGCTTGCACCACGTATTGCTCAGGCATGGTTTTTGGCTTAGCAGGCTCTGCCTGTACTTGTGGCTTGGCGTCGTATAAATAAATACTGGTGCCCACATACAAAGTTGCATCTGGAGCAATTTGGTTCCACTTGGCAATATCACGCCAGTTCAAGCCATTTTTCATGGCAATACTGGCCAAGGTGTCCCCCGCTAACACGGTGTACGTGGTACGTTTGCCTTTTGGTGGTACGACCACCACTTCAGACTCCGTACGCACATAATTCTTACCTTGGTTACGCTTTGCTTCTTCTGAATCTAGGCGCGTATTTTCTGCCACACTTTTCGGGTAAGCAAAACCTTTGGTTAATTCTTTACCTTGCTGCTCTGCAACAGACAGACTGGTCTGAATAGCGGTCAGCTTAATTTTTCCATCGTATGGATCAACAATTTCAGTGCCTTGAGGCGCAATTTGTTTTAACTCAGCCACAAGTTGTTCTTGTTCTGCTTTAGAAGCCACAGGCTGCAACACTTCTTCTACAGTTTTATTGCTACCTTCTGCCTGCACTGCTGCAAGAATTTGCTCACGCTCAGTATTGGAAATTGGTGGTTCAATCCGCACAGGCTGAATATTGGCAGCAGGTGTAACAGCAACAGGAATACGCGGCGCACTTGGAATATCGCTACCCGCAGCAAATGCTGCCAAAGCGTCCGAACCTTGTGGCGTACGTGACAAACGTGTAGGCGTAGTCGTTGCTGGTTTTGAAACACTGGCTGTAGTCGATGCTGTGCTTGGTGTAGTGGTAGTTGTGACTGCCGTAGAGGCAGCAGGCTTGCCTGTAGTCGTTCTGGTTGTTGTACTGGTCGTTAACGCAGGTGGCTCAGATTTAGATGGTGTAATGGTCACACCAGAAGATGAAAACGATGGTGTGTTGCTGCTATTGCTTGCCCATAAACCGCCACCACCTTGTAGTTTTTTCAATCGTGCATCGACTGTTGGGCTTAAATCTGCAGGAATCAAAATACGCATTGGACTTTGGGTGTCAATCCGATCCCCACGATGTCCAGGGTTAAGCGAATACAGTTCGGCACGGCTGAGACCGGTAATATTGGCCACATCATTTAAATTCACCGCGCCCACATTAATTTCACGGAAGTGTGGACGGTTGGCAATTGGGGGTAAAGACACGCCATAAGCATGCGGGCTTTTAATAATTTGTGCTACCGCCAAGAAACGCGGCACATAGTTCATGGTTTCTTGCGGCAGTTTTAAAGACCAATAATCGGTTGGTAAACCTGCAGCTTTATTGCGGTTAATGGCTTGTTGAATACGACCCGGGCCTGCGTTATAAGCCGCCAATGCCAATTCCCAAGAACCAAACTGATTATACAAACTGCCCAAAAACTCATAGGCAGCACGAGTCGACTCCACGACATCTCGGCGACCATCGTACATCGAAGTTTGTTTTAAGCCGTAAATACGCCCTGTACTTGGAATGAACTGCCATAAACCTGCGGCAGCTGCGCTACTGGTTGCTGCAGGGTCATAGGAACTTTCAATCACAGGTAACAACGCCAATTCAGTTGGCATACCACGACGTTCAGCTTCTTTAACAGTGTGATACAAATAACGTGACGCACGCGCACTTAAACGATCCAAATACGGTTGACGTGAAATAAACCAGCCTCGCTGCGCTTCAATACGTGGGTTCCAATGGTTTAAATCCATTTTGAAACCAACGGTCATACGCTTCCAGACATCACCGTGTTTTAAAATTAATAAACGGTCACCTTCTACCGCGCGCATATCGGTTGCAGAGAGTAAATCTTCCAGAGCATCTAAAGTACTGGCATCTAAATAACCCGAACCGACCTGACTTGAAGTGAGTGGCTTGCTCGCACCCTGCGTCGAGCTACAGCCCGTCATCAAGCCAAGGGCAGCCAATGCTGAACCTAAAACTGTAATTTTTAAAAATGAAGGTAAAGTCGGCTGCCACATGCGCGTGGTTGGTTTATACATAAAAAAATCCAAACAACTCGTATATAAATTATTTTTTAGACTTGCCATTGTAGTAGAGCTAGACAACGACACAAGGCATTAATTTAGCGCGTTTCGTCTATAAATGTTACAAGAAATTAAAAAATAGACAGGATTTACACGTCTAAACCGAATTTGCGATATACAATAGCTTTTCATTTTGATTTATTTTGCACAACCTGCGGATCTGATTTATGTCTCAAACAATCACTTTATATGTTGATGGTGCTTGTCGTGGTAATCCTGGCTTGGGTGGCTGGGGTGCGTATATTGTTACCGAACAAGAAGAACATAAATTATATGGTGGCGAAGCTCAAACCACCAATAACCGTATGGAATTGACTGCAGCGATTGAAGGCATTTTATTTTGCCCAATGGATGCCAAGCTGATTATTTGGACTGACTCCAATTACGTCAAACAAGGCATTACCGAGTGGATTCACGGCTGGAAAAAGAAAAACTGGAAAGATGTCAAAAACCCTGACCTTTGGCAAAAATTAGATGCCACCTGTCAAGGGCGTGAAATTGAATGGCACTGGATTAAAGGTCATGCAGGACATGTAGGCAATGAAATGGCAGATCAGCTTGCCAATTTAGGTGCAGATCAAATTCAGAAAACCTTAACTACAAATACGGCTCAACACATTCGCCCTGCGCTCGAGCTTACCCCAAATGATAAAAAAAAAGCGGAATCTGATTGGTTGCTCGACGATCCTTTCGGTTTTGACTTGATCGAAGAAGATGTAGAAATTGAAACAAGTACGCTGCATCGTCCTGTAGAAATCGACGTACACAACAATCATCAGGTCAAGGTCGATCTTGAAATAATGCAGACGCCAACCACACGCCTAGCCACAGAAACAGAAACAGAAACAGAAACAGAAACAGAAACAGAAACAGAAACAGAAACAGAAACAGAAACAGAAACAGAAACAGAAACAGAAACAGAAACAACAATTGAAACTGCAATCAATGCCGTTGAAGCCGATACAGCAGCAGTAAATGATCTTTCCAATCATCCACACATTGTGATTACCCCTGCCACGCTAAGCTTACATGGTCCACGCCAATTGATTCTAGATACTGAAACCACAGGTTTTTACTATCAAGATGGTGACCGAATTATTGAAGTCGGTGCGCTGGAAATGATTAACCGTAAACTCACGGGCAGTTCCATCCACATTTATATTCAGCCTGAAAAACTGGTCGGTGAATCAGAAAACATTCACGGTATTTCAGATGAGTTCTTAAAAGACAAACCCAAGTTTGCCGAAATTGCCGATGTGCTGTATCAATATCTTAAAGGTGCAGAAATTATTGCGCATAACGCCACCTTCGATATGAACTTCTTAGATATGGAGTTCAGTCGTGCGGGGTTGGGCAATTTGTCCGAAGTATGCGAAGTGACCGACTCACTGCTCATGGCAAAAAGTAAGCATCCTGGGCAAAAAAACTCACTCGATGCGCTCGTCAGACGCTATGAAATTCCTGCGCGTGACCGTACGTTCCACGGCGCATTACTAGATGCTGAAATTCTAGCCGATGTTTACTTGGCAATGACTGGCGGACAAGTCGCCTTTGATATGGATGCTCTGTCTGCAAGCGAAGAACAGCAACGTCAAAGTGATCGTTTAAGTATTGATATTGATCTTGCTGTGATTCTGCCATCAGAAGAAGAATTGGCTGCACATGAGAATTGGGTCAAACAATTTGAAGAAAAACACGGTAAACCTTGCTTTTTTGCCAAATAAAATCTACGAGTTTTGTAATTTTATGTATTTAAAGATTTGCCAGTTCAGTTATAGTTAAAGCAAATAGGACTTTGTGTATTTTGCAAAGAACCAACAAACAGATAAAACACTAGGAAAGGTGCAGATCCATGTCTTACCAAACCTCTATACATTTTGATCCAACTGCCTTACTGATAATAAAAAATGAGGTTGATAATTCTATCAAACTGGTTGAATCCGCAGTAAGCACCTTAGCAGAAGATCAAACTTTGCCTTTTGGGATTGATGATGCACTGAATCAGTTTGAACAGTGTGCTCAGGTTTTAGCCTTAATTGATATGGAAAGCTTGGCAAAAATTGCGCAATACTCAGCAGAGCTGATGCGTAAAATTATGGGGAATCCAAGCAATATCAACACGCTGGAAGTCATTGCACTTAGCGAAGGCACCACCATGCTCAAGCGTTATATTGAGTTTATTTGCCTACGTGAAGTTAAAATTCCACAATTCCTACTCGACACTTTAAACCGTTTAGAATTGGCATTGGGTAAACCATTGACTCAGGAAGGTCAGCATATTGAAACTTTATTGGACTGCATCACTCCAAGTTTCCAATTGCCGCAAGTGCCTTCTTTAGAAAAGTCGGCTTATGTGCATCGCTTATATAAACTGTCATTACATAAGCTGCTCAAGCAAGAAGAATCTGCCATGGATCTTCAAGCGATTAAACTGGTAGGAACGTATTTGGCAGGTTTGGCAGAACAACATCCGAGTCAGCAATATTGGGGCTTAGTACACGTTGCCTTTAACCATATTGATAACTTGTTGTTGAATGAGCCACGTTTGCGTACTTTTATTAGTATTGAGCACAATATGCGTCAATACTTTGCTACGCCAGAAAGCTTTACCGCCAGCTTGTCTGATCTTGCGAATGTGTTGAGCCTGTGTATTAGTCAAGAAGATGAAATTTCTCAACATATTCGCAGTCAAATGAATATTGGTGAAGACTTACTCACCGACATGCAGCTCCAAGTATTCAGCCGTCATTTATATGGTCCAGATTTTGACACCATGCATACCATTAGCGATTTGGTCACCACAGAAATGACACAAATTCGCAATGATATTGAATACAACTATCAAAACATGAGTCCTGAAAAAACGCTGGAATTACAAGGCAAATTAACAGAGTTAGCAAACTTGTTTAAAGTCTTGAACTTAAATGAAGCGCATTTGGACTTACAACGCCAAGCTGAATCATTAAGCCGTCCTGAATTACTCAAAGATGAAAACTTTGCCCAGCAATTAATGAACGTGATTTTATCGGCCATGAACTCAATCGGTGTGCTTGAACGTCACCACACCTCTAGCCGTTTGCAGTTACGTGTGAATAACATGAACATTTCGCTAGATCGTTTAGATGAAGCACACGAAGCCTTGCTGACTGAAACCAAGTTACTGATTGACTTAATCACGCAAACACTGACACAGCACCTACAAACTCAAAGTGTTGCAGATTTAGAGCATACTTCAGCGCAAATTCGTGAAGTTGCAGGGGCAATGTTGTTCTTGAATGCTGAAAGTGGTCAAAAAGCACTGAAAGTATCTGCAGATTTTGTGCATGCACAAGTCGAAGCAGGACAAAACTTAACTGCTGAACAAGTCAACAATATCTTAGATACGCTTGCCAGTGCAGACATGCTGATTGACAATTTAAAGAACAAACAACCTGTTCTACAAAGCATGTTTAAGGTAGCATTGGACAGTAGTGAAAAATTGAAAACTGTAGCCTAATGACTGAACTCTCACTTGCATATATTTTTCAGCAACAACAACTTTTGGTCGATGAAAACTTCCAATTACCACGTGTGGAAAAGTTGGCAAGTGATTTAAGTTTTAGCTCGGGTGATCAAGTGATTGCCCGAGATCTGCTTGAAGATGAATCCATTCCTGAAGGCTTTCAACTGGTGCCTATCCGACAACTTTTACAAGTCTGGAACACCCAACAGTTTGAACAAGCCAGCCGTGCTATTCAGTTACTCGAATGGCGTCGCAACCACAAATTCTGCAGCCATTGCGGTCATAAAACCGAAGTCCATGCGACTCAATATGCCATGGTCTGCCCGGCTTGTGGCTATCACCAATATCCGCGCGTAAATCCATGTGTCATTACCGTGATTACTCGTGGTGAAGATGAAGTCTTATTGGCGCGTAATGCACGCAATAAACTGCCCATTTACGGTTTAATCGCAGGCTTTGTTGAAGTGGGTGAAACACTCGAAGAAGCAGTACGTCGTGAAACTTTTGAAGAAGTTGGCGTACAACTTAAAAATATTCAGTATCTTGCCAGCCAGCCGTGGCCTTTTCCAAGTAACTTAATGATCGCCTTTAAAGCTGAATATGCAGGCGGTGAAATTCAGTTACAGGAAGAAGAAATTCGTGATGCACAGTTCTTTAAGTTTGATCAACTGCCTGATATTCCATTTAAAGGCAGTATCGCCCATGCCATGATTATGCATGTGACCCAAGGCACGCCTGTGGCAGATGACACCAAAGCTTGGCTATAAGTCTAATTCGCAATCTTGCATTTAAAAAACCGTTGCACCCCATAAGCTGCAACGGTTTTTTTAATTACCATTTTCCACAGAAGATCAATCAACATCACGCATCTTTAAGTGCCAGATCTAAAGCACGCATAATTTGGCGTTTGGTCGCAAAGAAACGACTAAACAAACTCGACACCGATGCCATAACACTGACATGCCCTGTTTTTGGAATGACAATAATTTCACTATGATTGCCATATTTCTTTAATACGTGGTCGAAGTCTGTGGCATTACTTGCCCCCACAATTTGATCTTTTTCTGCCACCAATAAATAGTGTTTGACTGAATTCGGCTCCACAAAATAATACGGCATCACATCCTGATACGGCACCTCTTGATCAAAGGCATCGGCACATAGCGGATCATCCTTATAATCAAAATGATAAGGCCCTGCCAAACCAATAATCGCACGAATGTGATCTTTACAGCTTAAAGCATAGGGCTGGGGATGGTACAACAAGGACATCACATTAAATGCCCCAGCCGAATGTCCCATCAATACCACCTGTGCCGTAGAAATACCCAGTTTGTGTTGCTGCTGAGTCAAGTAATTCAGTGCAAGAGTTAAATCATCAATATAGGTGGGAAAAATATGCTGTGGCGCGAGTTGATAGTTCATCACCGCAACATCAAAGCCTTCTTTTGCAAAAGCTTCGCCCACAAAACGATAATCCTGCTTATCGCCACGTGACCATGCCCCACCATGCACAAACACCATGAGTGGACGCTGCGGGCGTGGTGTTATGGTGCGGTACAAATCCAAACGATGCCGTGCGCGTAAACCATAAGCAATATTGCTTTGAACGGTATAACCCTGACGTGGCGTTAAACGGTTCAGCGCATAGCTGCCCAAATCATACAGGCGAAATTCTTCATAAATACGTTTCGCCTGTTCTAAAGTTTTATTCAGTTGTTTAAACCAGTGTTCCACATTATTGAACATGTGTCGGTTCAACCTGATCTGGGTCAATCGCGACTGGCGTTTGTGTTTCTGGAGCAACCATTGGGCTGACAAAGTTCGCATTGTTGCTCGGTTGTAGCTCAATATTATCAATCAGGGTAATAATTTTAGTGACATTGCCCACTTGTTGTAGCACTTGGTTTAAATCCTGCAATTCTGCATTGTTTAAACGTCCCATCACATACAACACACCATCTTCGGTATGAACACGCACTTTGCTGTCTGACACCACAGGTGCTTTCATAATCAAACCACGGGTATTTGCAGTAACCGTGGTGTCCTGCATAATGGTGCTATAGCTGATTTGATTACCCACTGTAATATAATTGTGGATGGTTTTTACATCACTCATGGCACGCACATTGTCTTCTGCCAACTGTTTTAAATGCGCGTCAGGCACTTGCCCTGTCAACAACACATTGCCATGAAAACTTTCTATATTGACACGTGATTGTTTAAAACGTGAATCCAGTTTATATAAATTAATTTTTGCAGTACGTTCAATAGAGTTATCTATAAACACTTGCCCAAGTGAGCGTGCACCACTTTCTGTACCCACTGGCGCAGTGCCTGTGCCACTTGAAATAAAACTTGCACAACCCGATAAACTTGCTACACACAGCAAGGTCACTGCAATACGCTTGAACACTCAGCAAGACTCCTATTATTTTCTTTCAATTCTGGCTTGTGCTGTGCATTTCATCCTTAGATTTGCACGATCAACAATACACCGACTGATGCTTTTGCTTTAAATTTCACTCAAAGATTAATCAAGTCTGCATCAAAAGTAAAAGCATTTTCAATCCATTGCAAATCATACGGGAATTTGGAAAAGTCTTGCTGTACTGTTTTTGCAAATTGCTGAGAAAAATCAAAGCAAATCACATCAAAACGACAATAATATTCTGAATAGTGTGGATATTCTGTTAAAAACTGCATGGCGGTTTTCATAATTTTACGCTGCTTAGATGCAGACACCACTTCGTAGGCTTTGCCATAGCCAGTTTGCGAACGCGCTTTAACTTCTACAAAAATCAGTTGTTCTGCTTGAATAAAAATACCATCTATTTCACCAAAAACACTGTGATAATTCTGCTCCAGCATACGCCAACCGTGTTGATGTAAATATTGCCAAGCCGTCTGCTCTGCCCATGTGCCAATGCTTTGCTGCAGTGTTTTTTGATTCATGCTATATCCGATTTTTTTTATTTTGTTATGGTGCGCAATCGTAGTATTCGCTGAAGTGCGATGACGCGAGTTTCACACGCCAGACTGCAATTCAGGTAGAATAAGCGCTTGGTCTGTAACTTGTATCAGACGCAAGCCAATACTGCTGTTGTTTCGTGTTCCATCATTTTTATTTTAGTTTGCTATTTCCCACGGAGAAAACTCAATGAGTGCCCAGTTATTTGTTGTTGCTACCCCAATTGGTCACTTAGATGATATGAGCTACCGTTCAATTGATGTGCTCAAATCGGTCAGCCTAATTGCCGCTGAAGATACCCGCACCTCTGCACAATTAATGAAACATTTTAATATTTCAACTCCGCTTACAGCCTGCCATGAACACAACGAAAGCAACAAGATTGATATTTTAGTCCAAAAATTACTCAATGGCGAAGATATTGCGCTCATTAGCGATGCAGGTACACCACTGATTAGCGACCCAGGTTTTAAACTGGTTCGTGCAGCACAAGCCAATGGTATTCGTGTGATTCCTGTGCCGGGTGCATGTGCAGCCATTGCAGCGCTCAGTGCGGTTGGCTTACCAAGTGATCGCTTTAGTTTTCAGGGATTTCTCGCTTCTAAACAGTCACAGCGATTACAACAACTTGAAAAGCTAAAAGATGAAACCCAAACCCTGATTTTTTATGAAGCACCACATCGAATTTTAGATTCAGTCAAAGATATGGCTGCCGTGTTTGGTGCAGATCGCCCTGTTGGCTTTGCCCGTGAAATCACCAAAACCTTTGAAACCATTAAAAAAATGACTTTAGGTGAATTGGCTGAATTTATCGCAGCAGATCATCATCAACAAAAAGGTGAAATTGTATTGGTGGTGGGGGGAGCGAGCGAAGAAAAAGACATGGAACAAGAAAAATTAGATCAATTATTGCAGCGTTTGTTGCAAGATTTATCGGTAAAAGCAGCATCACAATTGGCGGCTGATCTAACAGGGATTAAAAAGAAAATTGCCTATCAACGTGCGTTGGAATTAAGCCAAGCAGCTGAATAAGCCGATTGAGCAATAACAGTGATGACGATCATCGCGCATAAAAAAAGCATCACCCTTTATACAAGGTGATGCTTTTTTTATCTTGAAGTGATAAACATTAGAGCAGCCTGCATAGTAAGCATCCCGCCCTAACTCACTCAACAGTTCAACGAATAAATTCAATCAACAAGTTCAGCAAGCACGTTCAACAGATTAGTCGCGCGCAGACTCATCTGGTGGCACTTCGGTAATTTTTCCGCCACGCGCCAAGAATGCAGCCACTTCATCTTCCAATGCCTGACGCTGTTTTAGTTTGGCAGTTACAGTGAGAGTTTCTGCTTCTGCAAGATCACCATCTACAGCACCTTCTTCTGATTCTGCTGCACCTTTTTCAGCCGCTTTCGCTTCATCTTCGTCTACAGTTGAATCTTCTACATCATCGTAATCGTTCATGTCCGTCATCTTAATCTCCCCACAAATGACTTCAATTTAGTCCAAGTGAAAACTGGTTATGAATTACGATGAAATTTAGCAATCTCTTGGCCTTTCGCATAGAGTCTAGATTAAAAAAAACGTATCTTTTTTAACCAAATTCGTAATCAGGTATGTATGACCGTACAAAAAACGACTGTTTTGCTTTAAACCGCGTAGCGTGTGTCTTTAAGCAGGCTTAATCCACTGGCTTGTGACATAAAGGCATCTTTTAACGCAGGCAGCTGCTCCACCTGTTTTAAACCAAAGTTACGTGCCCACACCATAGGGAATAAAGTGGTGGTTTCCATCCAGCCAATCGCAGACATACTATGCATCATGGCATCATTTTGTCCTTTACGACGATGCTCGTAACGCTTTAAAGTTTGCTCATGCGCCCAAACACCACGTTTGAAATCATGCAACAACACATCGCACAGTACGGCTGCATCCAGACAACCAATATTCACGCCCTGCCCTGCAAGCGGATGAATTACATGCGCGGCATCACCAATAAGTGCCAAACCATCTTGCACATAACGCTGCGCTGCACGTGCTTTCAGTGGGAAAATAGCACGTGGGGTTGCCTCTAAGACTTCCCCAAGCATGTGATGACTTTCACGAGTCAAAAGTTGGGTAAAGTCGTCATCATTCAGTTTGGCATATTCTTCGGCATAGTCATCAGGCAAAGTCCAAACAATCGACTGCCAATGCCCTTCCTGCTCGGCGTGTAAACTTGCCATCGGTAAATAGGCCAAAGGACCAGTTTCTAAGAAAATTTGACGTGCAACATGCTGATGCGGCTGCGCAGTACGAATTGCACAGGTTAGACCTGCCTGACGATAATCCAACACATCAAAATCAATAAAGGCTTGTTCGCGCACAAAGGAGTTAGCACCATCTGCGCCAATGACTAGCTTAGTCTGTAATTGTGTACCATCGGCCAAATAAATGTGCCAAACGCCAACACCACGCTCTAAACGGGTCACTTTGACTTGCGTTCGATAATCTTGCACTTGTTGCAACATTTGCTGCTGAATCGCTAGATTTAAAATGCTTGGCTCGACCATTGAACCCAGAGCCTGCTCAATAGCGGGTGTACGTTCGTTACTTGCCCCAAAGTTAATTTCGCCATAGCCATTTTTATTCCAAACCTGCATGCCGCTATACGGCATATGTCGCGCCAGTTTAGACCAGACATTGACTGTTTTTAACAGGTGGATGGTGGCCTGACTTAAAGCCAATACACGCGGATTGGCAACTGCAAGGGTTTTCTCTGCATCTAAAATAGGTGCGGCATCTAAAACTGTAGCCTGCACACCCCCTTGTGCCAATAAAAGTGCAGTTAAGCCTCCCACCAAGCCGCCACCAATAATGACGACATCTAACACTTGCGTTTGTTGATTTGCTGTGATCATGCTTTTAACCCCATGGCATAATTGGCGACCAAAGGTTTAATGCCTGGAATGGTATCAAACGCGACTAAGCCTGTATTACGCATAAATTTCAGGATTGGGTTTTGATTGCTAAATCCACGTACCACGCTGTCACAGAATTTAATGACTCGCTGTTGATCTTTCAAACGCGATTGTTCATAGTCACGCAGCATTGCAGCATCGCCTAAATCTGCTGACTGTGCCGCCTGTTCGGTGAGATAACGCAATAATACGTAAGCATCTCGCATACACAAGTTAAAGCCCTGCCCTGCGACTGGGTGAATGGTATGCGCTGCATTACCCATCAGTACAACGCGACCAACCGCCTGTTTTTCTGCCAGAACTTGTGACAATGGAAAACTAAAACGACGTCCTGTTTTTTCAAACTTCCCTGCACGGTCACCATAGGCTTGTTGCAAGGCATTTAAAAAGTGTTGATCATTTTCATCGCCAATCCATTCATGTTCTGTACCTTTTGGCACAGGCCACACCACAGAACGGCGATATTCACCTGGCAGGGGCAGCAACGCCAAAGGCCCTAAGTGACTAAAACGCTCAAAACCCACATGCGCATGCGGCTTGGAGGTTTGCACTGTGGTCACAATCGCTACTTGGTCATAATCATGTTCCGATGCACCAATGCCCAAGGCTTTACGGCAGAAAGAATCACGACCATCGGCAGCAATCAGTAGTTTGGCAGCAAGCTGTAATTGTTCCTGACCACGTACCGCTTCAATATAGGCAAAATCTGCATCTTGTTTAAGACTGGTGACCTGCACACCATCAATCAATTCAATCAAAGGTTGTTTACGTACTTCGGTCAACAACACTCGACCTAACCATGCATTTTCAATCACCTGACCAAAGCTTTCGACTTTTTCTTGTTCGGCCAATAAACGTGCCTTGCCAAAACTATCTTGTTCGGTAATTTGAACTTCTAAAATAGGCGTAGCATGTTCTTGCAAGGCATCCCATAAACCTAGCTCTTGGTAAATTTGTACGCTGCGACGCGACAAGGCACTGTTACGTGCATCAAAACTGGAATGATACGGCGCAAGGCTGGCATCGTCATAATTGGGGTATTGAATCGCTTCTAGCAACTTCACTGCAATGTTTGACTTAGCCAACATCAAGGCTAAGCTTAGCCCGACCATACCACCGCCTACAATGATCACTTCTTGTTGCATGCCTTGATCCTTTTTATGAGGTATTCGACTTCAAAAGATTCAATCGAAATACGTATAATCTGTAATGGATTTTATCTTACCGCAAAGTCATTTATTTTTATAATGAATTAGTGTTGAAGCTATGGAAGATGATTAGACTTCTTGCAAATGTCCAATTCAAACTATAATTATTAGTCCCTCATCTTCTTGCTCCGAGCCATGTATGATACAAGAGAAGATAAATTCAATACTTAGTATTATTGATGGCTGATGATTGATTTTAGAATAAGCTCAACGATAAAAATGATCTCACATAATGGTTATTATACAAACTATCTTTGTAATGCATATTGCATTACAATATTTCCATACATTCAATAACTGAGAGAAGTGATGGCTACTGTTAATTTCAGGGTCGATGAAGCCCTTAAAGAAAAATCTTATTCAATCCTTAAAGAACAAGGTATCTCACCTACCGATTTCTTTACCAATATTCTTGAATATGTGGCAACGACTGGAAAGCTTCCAGTACAGAAAGCGTTGCTTTCAGAAGAAGATGCTGAACTATTGGCACTTGTCCGTAAACGCATGAATGATCCTAAAGAGATGTTCGAGGAAGTCACATTAGATGACTTATAATCTTTTACGTCATAAGGACTTCACTGCAGAATGGGAAAAGCTTCCGAGTGCTATCCGCGACCAATTCAAGAAAAAATTAGCCAAAGTCATTGAGCAGCCACATATTCCAAAGAACATGCTTAAAGGTGATCTTGCTGGCTGCTATAAAATCAAATTATTAAAAGCGGGTGTCCGACTTATTTATCAGGTCAAAGATGATCAGGTCGTTATTTTGCTCATTACCGTTGGAAAGCGTGCTGATAACATTGTTTATGATGAAGCAAAAAAGCGGATCAAAGACTAAAAATTATTTACATACTCAAAATTTACACGCGCTTTCTAATAAAAAAGCTGATCACTTGACCAGCTTTGATTAGACCCAATTAAGCAGATTTAGCTTTTGCCATCAATGCTTCAATCTCTTCTACGGTTTTCACCACTTTTGAAGTCAGATTCAATGGCCCGTTCGCAGTCGCAACAATATCATCTTCAATACGGATACCTATACCACGCCATTTAGCATCTACCGTTTCATCATCGGGTGCAATGTATAGACCCGGTTCAACGGTCACCACCATACCTTCTTCATAAACACGCCAGTCTTCACCGTGTTTATAGCTGCCGACATCATGCACATCCATGCCCAACCAATGCCCTGTACCGTGCATATAAAACTGGCGATAACTTTCCGAAGCAATAATTTCTTCTAAATTGCCCTGCATAATGCCTAGATCAAGCAAACCTTGCACCAAAATACGCACCGCAACATGGTGTGGTTCTTTATAGGAGTTACCAATTTGTACAGCTTCAATTGCTGCAATTTGCGCATCCAATACAATGTTATACAGTGCTTTTTGTTCTGGACTGAATTGACCATTCACGGGAAAAGTACGGGTAATATCTGAGGCATAGCACTGATATTCACAGGCTGCATCAATCAGGACTAAATCGCCATCTTTAAGCACTTTGTCATTTTCGACATAATGCAAAATGCAGGCATTTTCACCACCACCGACAATACTGTTATAGGCAGGTACGCAGCCATTTTTACCAAAAATATAATTCAGTTCAGCTTCTAGCTCATATTCCATCATGCCTGCTTTTACTGTTTGCATGGCACGAGTATGTGCTTCTGCACTAATATTTGAAGCAATTTGCATCAGTTCCAATTCAGACTCAGTTTTATGCAAACGCATTTCATCCAGCAAACGATCTAACTGAACAATTTTGGCAGGTGCAGTATTGCCTTGACGATGTTGTGCATCAGCTTGTTGGTTCCATGCCGCAACACGTACATCAAATTCAGTCTGATGCCCCAAGCGATAGTACAACGTGTCTTTATTGACAATTTTGGCGATGATTTCTGCATCTAATTGCGCAATTGCAAAAGACTCATCTGCCTCAAACAGCTCAATTGCACCTTCTAAACCTGCGCGATAACCATTCCAGATTTCCATTTCACGGTTACGTTCACGGCAGAACAACGTGTAGGTATAACCTTCATCAATTGATTCATAGGTTTCAATCACCGCAACTGCTTCAGGTTCAGCAAAACCTGTTAAATAGAAAAAACTGCTGTCGGCACGATATTTATAATCTGCATCACGATTACGCATTGCCACAGGACTGGTTGCAATAATTGCGACACTATTGGGTCCCATCAGTTCTGCAAGTTGATCACGACGTTCTTTAAATTCGACTTGAGTCAGTTTTTTCATAAATACGGTCTACATATATAAAATGATGAAAATATGATTGTTGTAATGACTTAAAGCACCTTACACCGACTTAACTTAGGCACACAACGCCCGATTAACTCGGACGGTGTGGCGTAAACATTTCAACAACAGCACTTGCGTTTTGTGTTGTTTGTACGGTTTGTTGACGCGACTTAGCATGTAAGTTTTGCAATAAAGAGCTTTCTTCTACAGGCACTTTTTTACGTCCTACAGATAAACTCACAGGAATCAAACGTACAAATTCATACAATTCCTGATAGCTTTCTTCGCCTTCTTCATCATTGTCTGAATCTTCAAATTCAACCGCAGCGACATCTTGTAAATGCTCAATCAGTTCGATTTCATCTGAACGAATATGCCCAGAAGCTAAACCAAACCCAAGCACGACGCCTGCACACCAATCCGCCAAAGCTTGCACACGTTCTTGTAAAAGATGTTCATCATCTGGCAACAACGGCAAATGATCCAACTCATCTTCAGACAAGGCATGTGCGACATCTTCTGATTCATCGGTTAAAAGTGAGAGTGCGGCTGGCTCTAATTCTGGCACATTTAAAGTTTCTAAAATCTGCTGCCATTCGGTTTCGGTTGGTGCATTTGTCACACAAACTATACCTGTCAGCAAGCCATGTAACTCACTTGGGCTTGAAATTTCTTCAATGTTAGAAAAATTGCGGAACCATTCCGACCAACCTGAAATATCGTCTTGCATTCGTTTATCCAATCTCTATACTTCGTATATATTACCTTTGTTTGCAATACTGTGCGACCACGATATGTTAGAAGAATTACAGCGTCTACAAGCGTATATTGGTGTTTTAAAAACACGAATTAATCATTATGAAAGTGAAAATGCCGCCCTCAGCACAGCCAAGCAAACTGCTGAGGAACAGCATCATGCTCAAATTGTTCAAAGAAACGGCATCATTACTGCCAAGCAAGATGAAATTGAGAATCTGACTGAGCAATTAAGCAGCACGCAAGCGCAATTACAGCAGTTAAATCAAGATGCGACAGCACTGGCAGACCGTTACAGTCGTTTGGAAAAAAGCTGTACTGATTTGAAAAACCGCTTTCAGGAAATTTTGGCTGAGCGCAATGAATTACGCATTTTAAAAGAAAAAATGCTGAATGATCAGCGTTTAAATCAGCACGAAATTCAGACACTCAAACAAGAACGTGAAAGATTGTTACAAAAAAATGAGCATGCAAAAGCCAAAGTGGAAGCCATTATTCAGCGTCTTGCAATTTTAGGTACAGCTCAAGATCATCATGCGCAAGAAATTCAACAACTTGCCCACCCTGCCGAAGTGAGTGAGGAAGGTTAATATGTCAGTTCAAATTCCAATTGATTTACGTGTTTTAGGACATAGTTTCCGTTTAGCCACAACTGAAGAAAAAAGAGAAGATTTAGAGCGTGCGGCACAATTATTGAATGAACGCTATGATGAGTTTCGTCGTAAAGCGCCCAATATGGAACCGAGCAAACTGATTATTGTGGTGGCTTTAGAGTTGATGCAAGAGGTTCTTTCTATGAATAAATCTTTGCAGCATTATGAGCATTGTGAGCGTTTACTCAGCACCATTTTGCAAGAAGTTGAAGCCCTTACTTAAGTGGTGTTTTTTTGACTTAAGTTTGCATAAAGGCTATGCAAACAAGCTCTATCTTTATAGTTAATTCGTGAACATGAGTTGCCAAGCAACTGAGATGGGTTATACTAATTCTAACTCTGAGGTGTTCGCCAGCGAGTCTATATCCCTGCCGATACTTTAATCTTAGGATTGTGTTCTGCATATTTAGAGCGTATGCCCATCTCGTATGGGAAACCCAGCAAGTATGCGTCGCGTCCGCCTTGAACTTTTTCGGGTTCAGGGTAACGACATGCAGCGGCATCTTCGGAGCTATTTATTTTTAAATATCTAAAAATAAAATGTCTAAAAAATATAAAATCGTTTAGAAAAATGTATCAGCAGAAACCTTAAACCGCTCAGACAGCGCTTTAATATGACGAATATTCAACTGGCGTTTGCCGCTTAAAATCTCCGAAATCACAGATTGAGTTGCAACCTCTGCCAAGTCAGATTGACCTAATCCATGTTGCGCCATCAAAAAAGCTAAAGCAGCACGACCATCTCCATGAGGAATAGGCAGGTGTTCATTTTCATAAACAGAAACCAAGTCACCGAGTTGATGAATCAGCCCCATTAAAGGATGCGTTTCATCATCACCAACAATATCTAAAAGCTCATCTAAAGCCTCGACAAGTGCATGAAAATCTTTTTCATTTTCTGGTTTACTCAGCAAAGGAGCAACGTAGTGCCAGTGATCTACAGCCTGTTTAATCATTGCGTTCATACTAATCCTCCTTCCAATGACCTTTGTCATATTCTTTATGGGATAACACATGACGAATATACACACGCTTTGCCTGATACATCACAACAGCAATAAGTCGAATCTTATTCCCACCAATATCGAATACATGAAACTTTCCAACTTTATCAACTGCTGGAAATAACTGCTTCATTTCGGCAAAGTCTTTCGGATCATTTGCCTTAATAATTCGATACCAACCATCGAGTGCTGTTTCAGCCTGTGGCCACTTGTGCATTGCCTCTATAATTCTAGCGTGGGTGATCACATGCATAATATTTTATCGCATTTTGCTATAAATCAAGTATAAACTGATTATCGCATATTGCAATATTTTATAGCGAATTAAACAAACTCAGTTTCACCAACTTGATGATAGTGACGATTAAAATAAACCAACGCCTGATCTTGTTGATTTTTTTGAATAGCAACAATTGGGCAAATAAAAATAGTATGCGTCCCCACTTCTTGAATTTGTGAAATTTCACAATCAAAACTGACCAATGCATTTTTTAATATAGGAGCACCTGTTTCCAAAGCTGCCCATTCAGCCTGCTTAAAACGCTCATCGGAACTCAATTTTGATGAGGCAAATGCATTAGAAAGATGTTCTTGTTCTGCATTTAGCACATTCACACACAGCACTTTATTCTCTAAAAAACTGAGATGAGAACGCGATGATTTGTTCATACACACCAATAATGTTGGCGGTGTATCTGTCACGCTACATACCGCAGATGCAGTAAAACCATGACGTCCTGCATCTCCCATTGTCGTCACTACATTGACTGCACTTGATAAGAAAGACATTGCATTTTTGAAGTCTGTTGCTTTAACCATCACCGTATTCCAACACTCAACTTTTTTAGAAAGTTCAAAGGATGCTTTTTGCCTGAAAAAGCATCCCTGATTCACTTAACTTAAATTCACTTGGCTTGAATTCACTTCGCCTGATCGAACGCTTAACTAGATAATTCTTGGCGAATAATCTTCGTACCAGCAGCCAAAGCCTGTAACTTGCCTCGTGCAACCTGACGACTCAATGGTGCCATTCCACAGTTAGTCGATGGGTACAACTTGTCAGCATCGACAAATTGCAATGCTTTGCGCAATGTATCTGCAACTTCATCGGCTGTTTCAATCGTATTCGTTGCGACATCAATCGCACCCACCATCACCTTTTTACCACGGATAAGTTCAAGCAAATCCATCGGAACACGTGAGTTGTGACATTCCAGTGAGATAATATCCAAATTAGACTGCTGTAGTTTTGGGAAAACTGCTTCGTATTGACGCCATTCTGAGCCGAGTGTTTTTTTCCAATCGGTATTGGCTTTAATGCCATAGCCATAGCAAATATGCACGGCTGTTTCACATTTCAAACCTTCTAACGCGCGCTCTAATGTTGCCACGCCCCAGTCATTCACCTCATCAAAAAACACATTAAACGCAGGTTCATCAAACTGGATGATATCCACGCCTGCTGCTTCAAGTTCACGCGCTTCCTGATTCAGGATTTTGGCAAATTCCCACGCCAGTTTTTCACGGCTCTTGTAGTGCGCATCGTATAAAGTATCAATCATGGTCATAGGACCAGGCAACGCCCATTTGATGGGTTGATCTGTCAGTGAACGCAGGAATTTGGCATCTTCAACAAAGACTGGTTTTTGCCTAGAAACTGCACCCACCACAGAAGGGACACTGGCATCATAACGATCACGAATTTTGACTGTTTCACGTTTTTCAAAATCGACACCTTCAAGGTGTTCAATAAAGGTGGTGACAAAATGCTGACGGGTTTGCTCCCCATCACTCACAATATCAATCTCTGCTTGCTGTTGTTCATGCAGTGATAGACGCAGCGCATCTTGTTTTGCGTCCAGTAATTCTTGCCCTGTTAATTTCCAAGCTGACCAAAGCTTTTCAGGTTCTGCGAGCCACGAAGGTTTAGGTAAACTGCCAGCCGTTGAGGTCGGTAATAAAATAGCCATTTTGAATCTTCTATCTGTATTTTAAGTTAAGCAACACGTTCTTGATTGGCAGCATGTAGCGGCACGAACTTGGCAGCCCATTGTTCAAGAATATCTTGATAAGGCTTGATAAAGTTTTCTTCAGTCCATTTGCCCTGCTTGACTGCCAACTGACCTCGCTCAACACGGTCATATACAACTTGGGTTAATGAATAATCCTGATAATTCAAACTTGGCTGATAGACCTCGCCTGCAGGTGAGTTGGTGTTATAAATTTCAGGACGATAAATTTTCTGGAAACTTTCCATAGTACTGATGGCACTGATCAACTCAAAATCTGTGTAATCATGCAGTAAATCGCCAGAAAAATAGAACGCAAGCGGTGCATTGCTATTTTCAGGTTTGAAGTAACGCACGGTTAAACCCATTTTTTCAAAATAGTCATCGGTTCTTGAATATTCATCATTTTTATATTCTGTACCTAAGACAGGATGCACATTGGTCGTACGATAATAAGTTTTTGTGGTTGATACGCTCAGGCAAATCACAGGTTGTTTTTGAAACTCAGCTTGGAACACTGCTGAACTGACCAAATGCTGATAAAGCTTGCCATGTAAATCACCAAAACTTTCAGGCTTTTCATTTACTTTGCAGCCTAATGCTGGCAAGACCACACTAAAATCATAATCACGAACATACGATGAAAAACTGTTGCCAATCATGCCTTCAATACGTTCATTTGTTTGATGATCTGTGATCGTACTTTTTAGCATTTCAATGAATGGAAAAGTTTTGCCATTTCCTTCAATATCAATTTCTGCAGAAATAATGTCGATTTCAAGCGAATAACGATCACCTTTTGGGTTATCGCAAGATGCCAGCGAGTTAAAACGATTATTGATCATCGCTAAAGTTCTGCGTAAATTTTCCTGACGGCTTTCACCACGCGCCAAATTTGCAAAATTGGTGGTTAAACGCGTGTTGTTAGCAGGTTCATAGTTTTCGTCAAAACGAATACGTTTAATTGAACAGGTGAATGGCTTTGTCATGATGATCTACTACCCAAATTTAAAAAGTTAAAATTTCTGAATGAGGGTATTTATACTGGAACGACAAAGTGAATAAAAATGATTTAACCTCAGTCCAAAGTGAATTTTATTCACCTTAATTTAAAATATGCAGCAAAACATCTAAAAATGATGGTTTTTCTGTTATCCCTTAAATTTAAAAATTAAAATAAATATTTCAATAACAACAAGTTAAAACCAAAAAATATTTTTATTCCGATAAATATTGAAGAGTATATTTTAGAGGACAGCACATAGTTCATTCAGTAGATTTCAGCCCTGAATGAATGAAACTCAGCTTGAAGTTAGAAAATCTCAGCTTCTGATTGGCTTGGTTTAGCATCTTCGTGATCAAAATGTATTCAGTTGGTCACATCAAAAAACAACGAGAAAAAAATCGGCAGGCAAAAAAATAGGTCAATTCGTCAGTTGACCAATTGACCTTACGATAAGCTCACTCGGAGCTTCTTAGATGATGCAGTTTTATTGAACTTGTGCAGGAAAATCATCTTCTGCCAATGCAGCGGTAATTTGATCTACTGTTGCAGTGCTTTCCACGGTCACAATTTTAGTCGCTAAATCGACTTCAACTTTTGCAGCAGGATCAACATCTTGAATGGTTGCCGTGACACCACGTGCACAACCGCCACAAGTCATATTTTCAATCAATAGTTTCATTGCGAACTCCACACTTCTGCCTTTGTTGAACTGTAGTTTAAAGCTTACCATGCTGGCAAGGTCAAGCCTATTTTGGGCTAAAATTTACTTGACCTTACCATCGTGTCAATCTATATGCTAAACACATCCTCCAAATTATAGAGACGACCATGGACGCAAAACACCCAAATGCCTCTCCCTATCAGGAAACTTTGTCTATAGAAGGCATGACCTGTGCCTCATGTGTCGGGCGTGTCGAAAAAGCCTTAAAAAAAGTCGATGGTGTAGAAAAAGCTGAAGTGAATCTTGCAACAGAAAAAGCACTGATTCACGCATCGCAACCTTTAGACCGTGCACTGCTCATTAAGGCAGTGCAACGTGCAGGTTTTGATGTAGCTGCCATTCAACCAATAGAACTGTCTATTGATGGCATGACCTGTGCCTCGTGTGTAGCACGTGTCGAAAAAGCCTTAAAGAAAGTGTCTGGTGTAGAACAAGCCAATGTCAATTTGGCGACTGAACGCGCATGGATTCAACCGAATGCCACAGTTTCTAGCCAAGACCTGATTCGAGCGATTCAAAAAGCAGGTTATGACGCCAAACTGCTGCAACACGACTCTAACGAACAACACGATAAAAAGAATCTGGAACAGCAACAACTGAAACGTGATTTAGTAATTTCACTGATTTTAGCCTTGCCTGTGTTTATTCTGGAAATGGGATCACACATGATTCCTGCCTTTCACATGTGGGTGATGCACAATATTGGGCAACAACAAAGTTGGTTGATTCAATTTGCTTTAACCACATTGGTGCTGCTGTTACCAGGACGTCGTTTTTATCAAAAAGGGATTCCAGCGCTGTTACATTTTGCGCCTGATATGAACTCTTTGGTGGCGGTAGGAACTTTGGCTGCATACAGTTTTTCATTGGTGGCAACGTTTATGCCGCAGCTTTTACCCGAAGGCACAGTGCATGTTTATTATGAAGCTGCGGCAGTGATTGTCAGTTTGATTTTGCTGGGTCGTTATTTTGAAGCCAAAGCCAAAGGTCGCACCTCGCAAGCCATTCAGCATTTAATTGGCATGCAAGCTAAAACTGCACGTATTCATCGGGATGGTCAAATCATTGAAGTGCCAGTGGCGGAAGTCAGCTCCAATACCATTGTCGAAATCCGCCCAGGTGAGCGCATTCCTGTAGATGGTGAAGTGATCGAAGGTCATAGTTATATAGATGAGTCAATGATTACAGGTGAGCCTGTTCCTGTAGCCAAACAAATAGGCAATCAAGTCGTAGGTGGCACCATCAACCAAAATGGCACACTAAATATTCGTGCCACTGCCATTGGTGAAGCTTCGGTGTTGGCGCAAATTATTCGCATGGTCGAGCAGGCGCAAGGCTCTAAATTACCTATTCAAGCCTTGGTGGATAAAGTGACCATGTGGTTTGTACCTGCCGTGATGTTATTGGCTGCACTTACTTTTATTGTGTGGTTTATTTTTGGCCCAGAACCTACCCTAACCTTTGGTTTAGTCAATGCAGTCGCTGTTCTAATTATTGCCTGCCCATGTGCGATGGGTTTAGCCACACCGACTTCAATTATGGTGGGAACAGGTCGTGGCGCAGAAATGGGCGTGCTGTTTCGTAAAGGCGAAGCTTTGCAGCTTTTGCAAGATGTTAAAGTGGTCGCGGTGGATAAAACAGGAACGCTCACCGAAGGCAAACCAACATTAACCGATTTTCATGTGCAATCGGGTTTTGATGCAGATCAGGTCTTTGCACTTTTGGCATCGGTAGAAGCGAAGTCTGAGCATCCTATTGCATTGGCGATTGTGCAAGCTGCAACAGAAAAGCAAGTCAGTTTACTGCCTGTTACCGAATTTGACAGCATCACAGGTTCAGGTATTGAAGCACTGGTGAATGGTCAACGTATTCAGATTGGTGCAGACCGTTATATGCAACAAATTGGGCTAGATGTTAGCGCTTTTAATGCAGAAGCTGCACGTTTAGGACAAGAAGGCAAAACACCAATTTATATGGCGATTGATCAACAACTGGCAGCCATTGTTGCCGTTGCAGACCCAATTAAAGACACGACTTTTGCTGCTATTGCAGCGTTGCATCAACTGGGTTTAAAAGTGGCGATGATTACGGGAGATAACCGACATACGGCTCAGGCAATTGCTGCACGTTTACAGATTGATCATGTGGTGGCCGAGGTTTTACCTGAAGGCAAGGTCGATGTTGTACGTGAATTACAACAGCAATTTGGACGTGTGGCTTTTGTGGGTGATGGTATTAATGATGCCCCTGCTTTGGCACAAGCCGATGTTGGAATTGCGATTGGCACAGGCACAGATGTTGCGATTGAAGCAGCCGAAGTGGTGTTGATGTCGGGCAATTTACAAGGTGTGCCCAATGCAATTGCTTTGAGTAAAGCCACCATCCGCAATATTCGTCAAAATCTATTTTGGGCATTTATTTATAATATTGCCTTGATTCCAATTGCTGCAGGCGTGCTATACCCGTTTGCAGGTATTTTGCTCTCGCCTATTTTTGCTGCAGGCGCGATGGCATTATCTTCAGTGTTTGTATTGGGTAATGCGCTCCGTTTAAAATATTTCCAAGCAGCACAGATTTAAATGCAACATACAAAAGGGTTTAGAAGATTGCTCTACGCCCTTTTTATGAGAGAAGTCACATGAATATTGGTCAAGCCTCTAAGCTATCGGGTATTTCCAGCAAAATGATTCGTTATTATGAGCAAATTGGTTTACTGGATACCGCCAAACGCTCTGCTTCGGGTTATCGGATTTATTCTGAGCAAGATTTAAAAACTTTGTCTTTTATTAAGCATGCACGGGATTTGGGGTTTTCTTCTGAGCAAATGAAAGAATTGCTAGGTTTATGGAAAAATGCTGACCGACAAAGTGCAGAAGTGAAGCAACTCACGCTTAAACATATTGAAACCTTAAAACAGAAGATTACGCAATTACAGGAAATGGCGAACTGGTTGCAAAGCTCTGCAGATCATTGCTCTGGCGATGAACAGGCAGATTGTGTGATTTTGAAAGATATTGAATTGGGGAAGTGATTTGGAATTAAGCTTCCCCCATTCAAACAAGACCTGACAGTTATCCACTTGTTAGAAACCATTGTTGTATCTGTCAGCTTAAATTTAACTTAGGAAATCTACATCCCTATCTTTTTAATACATAGCATAAAAAAACTCACACTTTGGGGAAGTGTGGGGGGAAACTTGGAATATCTGTTACTTTATGGGAGCGTATTATATATAAACACAATTTGAATTGATAGATATTCTAAACAATTTACGAGATAAATTTAACACTTTTTAAGAATCTCTCCGATAAACTGCACAACAATCAAGTTTTAGCACTATTCATTACGCATATTTTAGCGCGGTAATTCATACCCTTTTTCATTAATTAAACGAACCGCAGCATCACAGACTTCTGCATCATAAATTGTACCGTGTCCACGTATGACTTCTGCAAGTGCGACATCTACCCCTAATGCGAGGAGAAATAAATGACTTTAAATCAAATACGTCTGGCGATACTAAGTCACGAGATAATTTAGGCATACTTTACCCTGCACCCAACCGATGAATGGTTTTTAGACTGACTTCGCTCACTACAGGTACCACAATATTCTGAAAAGACATCACGATATTTCCTATTTACTTGCAAGCCTGATTGAATCAATCTCTTTTATCATCTTACAAGCTATTGATCATTTTTTAAGGCATTTAAAGGTTGAAATTTAAGGAAATTTTATAAAAAACTCCAAGCTCAAACTCAAAAACCACATTACGACTTCATCTATTTTGTGAAATACCTCTCATTTTTAAACGATAAATTTTTTAGAATGATTTATGCTATATCACACATCAATAAACGAAAATTGAATAACAAGAGAGTTTGATCTATGCCACATTCTTACCACCTCGAAAAACACTATATTGAACGGTCTGGATGGTTACGTGCTGCAGTATTGGGTGCGAACGATGGGATCATTTCTGTGACCAGTTTGGTCGTGGGGATGGCAGCCAGTGGTGCATCTTCTCAAACATTGTTAATTACCTGTATTGCAGGCTTAATTTCGGGCGCTGCTTCTATGGCAGCAGGTGAATATATTTCGGTGAAATCTCAACAAGACATTGAACAAAATGACCTTGCGATGGAAGCACGCGAATTAAAACTCAATCCAGAGCATGAACTAAAAGAACTCACCAATATTTATATGATTCGTGGTTTAGATGCCGAATTGGCAGAACAAGTTGCCATACAACTGACTGCTCACAATGCTCTAGATGCCCATGCCCGTGACGAAATTGGTATTTTAGAACACACCTCAGCGCAGCCATTTATGGCAGCTTTTTCATCGGCATTGGCATTTACTGTAGGTTCATTATTCCCGTTGGTGTCTATTTTACTCTTACCTGAACATCTGTTAGACAAAGGCGTGATGTTGGTCGGTGTAATCAGTCTAGGGGTTATGGGTGCGCTTGCCAGCTATGTCGGTGGCGCAAGTATGTGGAAAGGTGCATTGCGTGTCATGATCTGGGGTATTGTCGCCATGGTATTCAGTGCGTGGATTGGTTCAATGTTCCATGTCGCTGTGGCTTAAAATCTAGAAAACTCAGTATAAAAATCTGCCCTATCTTTGGATAAAAATATGTTCAGAGATAGGGCAAGCTTCAGAAATAACATGAATGAACAGCTTATCCATGCAAAGTTTATATCTCTAAAACTTGGCGAATTCAAACATGAGGTGCGACAGTTTCAAAAGCCTTATGATAATCAACAAGCTGAGCAAATTTCTCTAATGGTGTAAGCCAATCTAACGCTTTTCTAGGGCGAGTATTCAGTGACATGGCAACTTGATTTAAATAATGCTGATCTGCCTGGTTTAAATCAATCCCTTTAGGTAAATACTGCCTAATTAAACCATTCATATTTTCGCATGTGCCTTTCTGCCATGGCGAATGTGGGTCACAGAAATATACATCTATGCCTAAATCTTCTTCGAGAATTTTATGTTCTGACATCTCACGTCCACGGTCATAGGTCAATGTTTTACGCAGTTCTGCGGGTAAATATTTCAGAGCTTCAGTTAAAGCCTTGCGCACTGATTCTGCCTTTGCAGCAGGTAATGTTGCCAAGATACAGAGCCGTGTATTTCGTTCAATAAGTGTTGCTATCGAACTTTTATTGTCTTTACCTTTAATTAAATCGGCTTCCCAATGACCTGGTATTTTTCTTTCTTGAACTTCGGCTGGGCGCTCATGAATAGTTTTAATATCCTGTAATATAGAATCTTTTTTAGGTTCACCGTTAGCTTTTCGCTTTTTATTTTCATGACGCAGACAGGATAGTAAGTCTTTTTTCAGCTCACCCTTTGGTAATGCTCGTATAGTTGAATAAATCGTTGTATGGCTTACATTCATTGTTTGATCCAAATCAGGAAATCTCTTTAAACGCTTTGCTATTTGCTGAGGAGACCATAAACAACGGATCGCTTCAACAATAAATTTCCAGAGGATTGAATCGATTTTGAGTTTTCTATGACCACGTCTACGTCTAGCGAAGGTGTTATCAGAAGCATATTGAGCTTGATAAACGTCATTGATGCTATTTCTTTTAAGTTCACGATAGATCGTACTAGGATGTCTTTTAATAAGTTCAGCAAATTTTCTGGGTGAAAAGCCTTCTTTTCTTGACTCAAGCATTAATGCAGTACGATCTTCAAAGTTAAGATGATGGTATGACAATTTTATATACTCCATAAACCCTTTAAATTAATTAGGTGGTTTATGTCGCACTTCAAGTTTTACTCTGCCCTTCTATCTTCAAAGTTAATCAAATAAAACTACAACAGATTCAGCCCACAATTTTAAGTCAGTTTTAAGTTTCAAATTTTAAACTAAAGCATCTTAAAGTCTTTTGAATCATTGACAATGTCTAAGCAGCCCGAATCACCACTTGCTCCATCTATCTTTGCCCGACTACGCTTTTGGCAAAAACCGATTTCTTTATTCTATTTCAATCTACTGCTTGCCCTATGGTTAGGCTTGGTATTGAACTATGGATTTTATGAGAAAATTCAACAATTCACACCTTATCAGGGCATTAAAGCCATAGGCTTATTGATTGCAACTGTGATCGTCATCGTATCGGCGTATCATCTGTTGCTGCAATGGCTAAACTGGCGTTGGAATGCCAAAATATTAGCCAGTATTTTGATTGTAGTCGGTGGATTCAGCGCTTATTTTGTTAATAGCTTGGGCGTAGTGATTACCGCAGACCAAATTCAAAATATGCTGCAAACCGATGTACGTGAAGTACGTGATCTTTTGTCTGTACGCTTAGTGGTTTGGAGTGTGCTGTTTGTACTATTGCCATTGGTCTTGGTGTGGTCTGTTAAAATTCAGCCGACTCATTTTGCCCGTCAATTACTGCAAAAGACTTTAGGCAGTGTAGTTTCGATTGTGCTGATTTTGGGTTTATTGTTCTGTTTTTATGTGGATTATGCTGCAATCTTCCGCGAGCATCGTGATTTAAAAGGCATGCTTTCTCCACAAAATGCGATTGCCTCTAGTCTATCGTATTATAAAAAGAAAGCACCCAAACAGAATTTGCCGCTGCTGCGCTATGGTGAAGATGCACATTTAATTCAACGTGCGCAAACAGGCACAGCACCCAAAATTATGCTGTTGGTGGTTGGTGAAACTGCACGTGCCGAAAGCTTCTCGCTGAATGGCTACGCAAAAAATACCAACCCTGAACTCTCTAAGCTGCCTGTGATTAATTTCACTCAAGTCAGCTCTTGTGGTACAGCCACGGCTGTTTCTGTGCCGTGCATGTTCTCGGGGATGCCACGCCAAAATTATGATGAACAACTGGCAAGTCACCGTGAAGGATTACTGGATATTGCTCAGCGTGCAGGTTATCAAGTCACTTGGATTGATAACAATTCAGGCTGTAAAGGTGCCTGTGATCGGGTGCAGCAATATCAAATTCCTGCAGCGCTAAAACAAAAATGGTGTGATGCTAGCGGTGAATGTTTAGATGAAATTTTAGTGGACAGTTTACAGGCTTATCTTGCTCAGCTTGACTCGAAAGACAGACGTTCACATTTAATTATCTTGCACCAAATGGGCAGTCATGGACCTGCTTATTTCAAACGCTCAACCGTAGCTTATCAACCCTTCCAACCGACGTGTAACAGCAATGCGATTCAGGGTTGCAGTGCCGATGCCTTACGCAATACCTATGACAACTCGATTGTGTATACCGACCATGTTTTAAGTCAGTTGATTCAAACTTTAGAGCAACAAAAACACTATCAAACTGGTTTTTGGTATTTATCTGATCATGGTGAATCGACAGGCGAGCATGGTTTATATTTACACGGCGCACCGTATTCTATGGCACCGACTCAACAAACTCATGTACCGATGCTGATGTGGTTTTCAGAAGCTTGGCAACAACAAAATTCCGCGCAAGTGAATTGCTTAAAAGCACAACGCCAAGCAGCATTGAGTCAGGACAATCTTTTCCCAAGTTTATTGAGCTTACTAGATGTAAAAAGCCAAGTGATTGATCCGAAAAATGATATGCTGAATGAATGTTCTGCCCCATCTACCACTCAACCGCAGCACGAGTCATCACATGCCTAAAATATTAATCATTGAAGATGATTTTATGATTGCCGAATCGACCCAAACCTTGCTCAAGTTACAGCAATTTGATGTTACTTGGGTGAACAACGGGATTGATGGCTTAAAGCAATTACAGCAGCAAGATATCCAGTTGGTGTTGCTGGACTTAGGCTTACCCATGATGGACGGCATGCAGGTATTAAAAAACATTCGCCAGTTACATCCACAATTGCCCGTGCTGATTATTTCTGCGCGTGATCAATTGCAACAACGGGTGGATGGTTTAAATCAGGGTGCAGATGATTATTTAATTAAACCCTATGAATTTGATGAATTACTGGCGCGAATTTATGCCCTGCTCAGACGTAGCGGCGCACAAAATCCTGTAAACGATACCGCACATATTTTAAGTTATGGCGATTTAGTCTTAGATACCGAACAACATTTGGCAAAATTCAAAGGTGAATATATCGAATTGTCGAATCGTGAATGGGCAATTTTAATGGCTTTGGTCAGCCACCCTAATAAAATTTTCTCTAAAAGTAATTTAGAAGATAAATTATATGATTTTGACAGTGAAGTCAGCAGCAACACCATTGAAGTCTATATTCACCATTTACGCGCCAAACTTGGCAAGGACTTTATTCGTACCATTCGTGGTTTGGGCTACCGTTTAGGGCAAATTTAATGCAATCCTACTCTTTGCAAAAACGTCTGATTGTTTATGTTTCTATCTTTAGTGTCATGTTGGGCTGCGTTTTGGTATTTGCAGCGTATCGAATTGCCCTAGAAGAAATGAATGAAATTTTAGATGCACAAATGCAAAGTTTGGCGGAACGCATTGCAGCAAACCATCCAGAACCTACACAAAGCCAAATCAATTTAAATCAGAGATATAGTGAAGAAGACTTATTTGTCGATATTTGGTCTTATACCGATGCAACACCACAATTACACCCTCAAGGTGTGTTGCTACAACCCGTAGAAAAACCAGGGTTTTATAATCATCAAACTGAATCTGGACTGTGGCATACCTATATTTTGCCGCAGGAAAATCTACAAATTCAAATTAGCCAGCAAAACTCTGTGCGCCAATATTTAGCTTTAGAGTTAGCGGCAAATATGTTTATTCCTTACGCACTATTTTTACCCTTTGCCCTTTTGGCTTTGGGTTGGCTCATTCGTCATAATTTCCAACCGCTCAATGACTTTAAAAGCGAATTGGCACGTCGTAAAGCGCAGGATCTCAGCCCGATTCACATGTTGGATTATCCTGTCGAGCTTGCACCCACGATTCAGGAAATGAATCAGTTATTTACGCGAATTTCTGCCGCACAGCAGGAACAGCGCCAGTTCGTTGCCGATGCTGCACATGAGTTACGTACCCCGCTCACCGCACTTAATTTACAAGTACAAATTTTATTGCAGCAATTTCCACATAGTGATGCTCTCAATAATTTAAGCCAAGGGGTTTTGCGTTTACAGCATTTGGTCAATCAGTTATTAAGCTTAGCCAAGCAAGATGCCTCAGATAGTCTAATTGAAAACGATCAAACCCTATCTTTAAATCAAATGACCATTGCCTGTGTGGAACAACTTATTCAATTGGCATTGCAAAAAGATATTGATTTAGGTGTCGAACAACGCCAAGAGTTGAATATTCATGGGCAAAGTTCTGCTTTGCATTCCATTATTTATAATTTAATTGATAATGCGATTAAATATACGCCCAAACAAGGCGTGATCAATGTGACTATTTTTCAGCAAGAACAACATGCAATTTTGCAAATTGAAGACAGTGGTGCAGGCATTGACCCCGCACTATTCAATCAAATTCGACAGCGTTTTTACCGTATTCACAACCATGCAGAAATTGGCAGCGGTTTAGGTTTATCTATTGTAGATAAAGCCACCCAACGCTTAGGTGCAAGTTTAGAGTTTTCTAAAAGTGCCAGTTTAGGTGGTTTATGTGTGCAGGTTAAATTTCCGATGCGTTAAGATCGGGTTTTAATTTAGATTTTGATTGTGGCAATTTATGCGCCAAGAACGCATAAGCGACTACGTTCAAACACCAAGTAATCCAGCCTGTCCAAAGATTATGACTAAAAAAATGTGCCCCGCGCATCATTTGCGCCCAGCCCATCCCCATGCCTAAAATGCAAGCCGCAATCAAGAAAAAATAAGCACGTTTAGGTTGAGCAACCCGATAAACAAAATATCCTACCAATAAAGCAAAACCACTTGAGGCATGCCCCCCTGGAAAACAATGCCCTGCCGTTGCACTTAAATCCCGCCGAACACCATGCGCTGTGGCAATGCTCATATCCCACGGGCAAGCATGTGCCGACTGCGATTTAAGTATTGCAATCACACTGGTCGAAATCACCACCATCCAAAAGAAATAGCCATACTCCCAACGTCGAGCACGTAATTTTTGAAATTTGAAAGACAGCAACCAAGCCAGTAAATAACTCAGATATACCGCAATGAGGATATATTTGACATACCGATGATTTAATACAGCCAATGCCCAATTTTGTCGCAGTGGAAATTCTGCATGTGCATCTATAAAAGGTTGAATTAGGTGTAAATCTAGCGTGCCTGCAACGCTAAAAAAATTGAGCAATATCAGCAAACTCAGAAGGAGTAAAATTGCTTGAAGAAGTAAAAATTTTGAATGCTGATGCCGCATGAGGATTACTCAACTCACTATCTATTTTAAAGTCTGTCTTATGCTTTTTTGAAGGATTAAGCAGGAATCAGGCATGCGCCCCAAGTCAATGTGATAATTGCCAAAGCAACAAATTGCGCTGCACTGCCCATATCTTTGGCATTTTTAGACAAGGGGTGTTGCTCCATCGAAACACGATCGACCACGGCTTCAATAGCAGAGTTAATCAGTTCGACAATGATGGCAAGTAAACACACCACAATCATGAGCACTTGTTCAACACGACTGACAGGCATGAAAAAACTGAGCGGGATCAGCAGTAAATTAATCAGAATGATTTGCCGAAATGCCGCTTCATTTTGAAAGGCGGCTTTAAAGCCTGCCAAAGAATAGCCTGTGGCATTCAAAATCCGTTGTAAACCAGAAGTGCCTTTGTAAGGAGAGCGTGGAAGCATAGTGAATCTGATTTGAAATAAATCGGATGTTAAGTGGTTTAGCTTAAAATTGGCTTAACTATAACCTTTTGAGACTATTAAATTAAATCGGTGTAATATGTAACATTATGAGTGCCCTATTGAATAATAAGACTCCATCTAAAGTAAGGAGGGCGTTCAAAATTCTGTGTCAGTAAATTTGACTAGATTTTAATTATATCATCTAATCGACCTTCAAAGTAAATGGATAATTGAGTAATCGTTTGTCCCCATTCCTGAATAGGCATTGTCCATTTTTCTGATGCCTGTTGAATACCAATATACAGCAATTTCATCAGACTATCCTCATTGGGGAAAGCTCCTTTGGTTTTGGTTAGTTTGCGGAATTGACGATGTACGGCTTCAACGGCATTGGTGGTGTAAATCGGCTTCCTAATCGCTTTAGGGTATTTGAAATAGGCGGATAGTAGATGCCATTTGGTACGCCATGACTGAATGACCACACCATATTTTTCGCCCCATTTTTCTTCTAGCTCATCCAGTGCTACTTCTGCCGCCCCTTTGGTATCAGCACGGTAAATTGGCTTTAAATCAGCCATAAATGCCTTCTGATCTTTACTGGCAACATAGCGTAAAGAATTACGGATTTGATGAACGATACACAGTTGTATTTCTGTTTGAGGGTAAATCGCTGCTATGGCTTCGGGGAAACCTTTTAGTCCATCTACACAGGCAATCAGAATATCCTGAACACCACGATTTTGTAGGTCTGTCAGTACACTAAGCCAATGGTTCGCCCCTTCGCTTTCCGACAAATGCAAGCCGAGTAGTTCCTTCTTACCTTCAACATTTAAAGCTAAAATGGTATAGATCGCTTTGCTCACATAAACACCTTTATCCTTCACTTTGTAATGTATGGCATCTAACCAAACAAAGGGATAAATTGTATCGAGTGGGCGTTGTTTCCATGCTTGTAACTGAGGGAGGAGCTTATCTGTAATATTGGTGATAGCACCATCTGAAATCTCCAATCCATACATATCAGCAACATGCTTTTGAATATCACGATAGCTCATACCAAGTGCATAGAGTGATATGATTTTATTGTCAATTTCTTCTGATAATTTGGTCTGGTTCTTTTTAACTAACTGTGGCTCAAATTCACCATTTCGATCTCTAGGGGGTTCAAGCTCAAATGAACCTGATGTAGATTTTACTGTCTTGCGAGTATAGCCATTGCGGCGATTACCTTGTTTCGGATTCGCTTCAATGTAATTCTCGATTTCTGCTTCAAGAGCAGCTTCGGTCAGCTGTTTAATTAAAGGGGTGAGTATGCCATTTTCTCCAGTCAGTGCTTGTCCTGACTGGAGTTGTTTTAAGGCTGTTTCAAAATCAAATGTAGTTGCCATAATGCATCATTCCTGTTTTTAACAGTTTAAGGAAATGACACAGTTTTTTGAACACTACCAAAGTAAGCTGTAAATACCATCAATTTCTTATTGTTGAATCTAAGGTTGTATCAATTGCTCGGCTTCAACTTGCTTAATATCAAAATCAGGACTTTCTTTGGCTTGAATAATTTGCACAGGAATAAAGCGCACTTGAACCACACTTGGTTTTCCACGTGGGTCTTGTGCTAATTTTTGATTCAATGCAGAAATCTGTTGAGGTTTTGGCGCTATATCTCCACGCAAGACTACGCGAATTAAAGTCATCTCTTTACGCCGATCAAACTGCACCGTATCAATCAAATTATTATGTTGATTAAATTGACTTTCAATCAAGCTTTCTACCTGATGTTCATACATCTGTTTATTTAACATCATCATAAAGTTAAAGCTTAAATAGATACCCAGCGCAAAAAGTACTAAAAGACTCACGATATTTCTTTTAATAAATTCAATTACTGTGCTATTTACTTCTTCATCTGAACCGCGTCTAAAACCAGCTGCCCATAACACCAGTGAAGAACTAATTTGAATAGCAACAATATTGGTCAGTGCCAACAGCAGAGCATTTGCTGCATGTTTCCATTCCAGATGCGCAATTAATATGCCACTTGCAACCAGCGGCGGTACCAAAGCAGTCGCAACTGCAACGCCAACAACAGCCACAGACAGACGTGGTGAAACGGCTGCAAATGCCCCTGCTGCACCACCCGCAAGTGCAATCATTAAATCCATAATGGTAGGCTGAGTTCTAGACAGAATTTCATGGGTGATAGGTAAGTTAATATTGATAAGACCTAAAATGATGCCAATACTGACAATCATCGACACACCTAAAACTAAGGTTTTAAATGCTGTTTTAAAAAACAACCATCGATTATCAATAAATGCTAAAGCCATACCTGAAATGGGACCAAGCATCATCGCAACCAGCATTGCACCAATCACCACTGCAGCTGAATTAGACAATAAACCATAGCCTGCAATAATAGCTGCCAAAGCATTCATTATAAAAAAGGTTTTGCTTGGCAAGGCATCGGCCTGAATATTCAGCCGTACTTGTTTATGATCAATCTTTTTAGAGTTTTCGCGCTCCGCTTGTTTGTATTTCAGCTTTTCTTTCAGAAGTTCATATTTTTCTTGTTCAGGACTGTCTTCAACCACAATCGTTGGATCTTGATCTTTTTCCATCGCATGCCTCTGTGTTAGCTGAATAGGAATCTATCCAAATTCTCATGTAGCCGTAGACTTTGTGCAATTACGCCCATCATGTTTAGCTTCATACAATTTATTATCTGCAAGTTTCAGTACATCAGAAACATCTTCTGCATCTCGAGGCCAAAAAGCGATGCCAACAGAGATGGTGATTTGACCCATCTGATTAATCGTAGTTTCCTGCATGGTTTTTCTAAGCCGCTCTGCAGCTTTATACACCACATTTGCATCTGCAGTCGTCATTAAAACTAGAAATTCTTCACCGCCACTACGACAGCAAACATCCTGTTCCCTAAAATTAGTTAGCATTATTTGCGCGAGCGTTTTAAGTACCACATCACCTTGATCATGCCCATACTGATCATTAATTTGCTTAAAAAAATCTATATCAATGGCTAATACTGCAAATTCGGTACGAGTCTCTAGCAGTTCATTTAAAAATAATTGCATACCACGACGGTTATATAAACCTGTTAATGGGTCCGTATTGACACGATGTTTTAACTCCGCAATCCGATCACTAAAGGTTTCCGAACTCATTAATAATAAGGTTCTAAACTTTAAAACCTCGAAATACCACGGATCAACTTCTTTAATTTTATTTTCAATGTCCGCATGATTGAGCATACTTGCCATACGTGCCAAGCGGTTCAAAGGTGAAGAAATAAAGCTTGAGATATACCAAATCAATAAAAAAATAAAAAAGTAAAAAATGAAGATTCCAATCGATACTTTAAAAATCAGCGTATTAGCTTGTGCAAGTAAATCATCTGTGGGCTGCTGAGAAACTACAATCCAATTTACACTTGGAATATGTGCAAAACCCGCCAAATTATCTATACCTAAACTATTCTTTAAACGAATTGATCCCTTTGTATTCTTATTAATATAATCCAAACCTGTATTATTGATAATTTTTTCACCAATTCGCTTTTTATCTGGATGAAAAATAATACGATTATGTTGATCAATCACATACATATAACTTTTTTTATAATCATACTGAGTATTGAGCATGGTATTAATCAAGTTCTGCTCCTGTAAATAAATCGTACCACTGATTAAGCCTAAATATTGATGTGTTTTATTATAAATAGGTTGTGACATCATGACGATTAAATTATTACTTATAGACCAATAGGGAGATGAAATATAAGTTTTCTTTTTTTCAATAGATCCATCAATACCAATGGTACTATAAGCCTGATTAAAATTAAGTTTTAATGTATTAGGTGCATAAGCTAAAATATGTTTATTCTGCTCTACCAATAAAACACTATTAAAATTATTCGATTGATTTTTTAAGCGTTTTACTTCTTCTTTTCTAACTTGTGTATTATAAAATTTTTTTTCTAATAAACGTGCACTATAATCCAACTCTTGCAGCATATCTGAAAAATGTTGATTGGCACTGGTGGCAATTTTTTCTGCATATTTTTCATTGATCGAAAGTGAATTTTGAATTAATTGTTGTTTAATTACATAATTTAAAATAAAAATACTTACGACAAATAAGCCTGATACACTTAAAATTGTGGAAATTAAAATAAGTTTACGCAGATCCAATCCAAGTCGTAGTAAAAAATGTTTCAACAGTTCCTACCCCAAAAATTCAAAAACTGTGACAATTGCCAACTTTAACACATAATTTTACAACTCAATCACATAATTTTAAAGCAATATAGTTGAATTTTTGATGTTCAATTCAACAAATTGGATAATTCGCTTGTTGCTGACCACAAACTAAATCAGAAATATATCCTCTAAATACAATTTCTACCACACACTTCCTAAGAATGCACCGACTAATAACAAATAAAGACAACTTGAATTTTTTCGTTCTTATTTTTTGCTGAAAACCTTGTCTATTCGATAAATTTTTAGGGTCAATTACTCATAAAATTACAAAAAATAAATATTTATTCCATGCTTTAAATTTATCCTATCCACCTAATAAATAAATTGTTTTCTCTTATGTTTAAGACACTTTTCACTATAAGCAGTTGCTCACTTTTAACAGCATGTATTGTAGTTGACGGAACAGCATCGGGGCAGATTCCCAATATCGTCATTCAACCTCAAATTCCAGCAAGTACACCTGTAGAACGTCCTGCACAACAAACCATTTATATGCCAACACCTATGCCTTATCCTGCACAAACATGGCAACAAAAAGTCAAAATTAAAACCTATGATGGTCGCTGCGTAGATTTTAGTCGCAGTAATCAACGTTCCATTCAGACTTCACATTGTCATGATGGTACCAATCAGCATTTTATTTTCCATCCTGATCAAAGCATTACCGTGCAAGGTAAATGTCTAGATGTAGCAGGAAAACAGAAACATGATGGTGCTGAAGTAATTGCTTATACCTGTAATGGACAAAGTAACCAAAAATGGTATCTCGATGGTCAGCGTATTCGTAGTGCAGATACAGGCAAATGTTTAGATATTTATAATGGAAAAATGAAAATGTATAGCTGCAATCAAAATCGTGGGCAGAAATTTAGTTTTATTGCCTTATAAAAAAGAATCACTAATTCCCTCAGCCTAGCCTGCTCTTTTGAAGATGAGGGAATTAGCGAATGATAATTTAAAAAATTATAAAAATTTTACTTTAAATACGATTAATTAAGGATGCTGACTAAACAAATCAAAAATCACTTTTCTTAACCACTGATGACTGGTTTGGTGATGACAAGACGTATGCCAATATTGTCGTACAGGATAGGTTGGAAAATTCAAAGGCGCACTCACTACTTGTAAATTCCCGCGTGCCAATAACACCTCACTTAAATAATAAGGCACTGTCGCAATCATATCGGTTTCTTGCACAATTAAACCGACCCCTAAATAACTTGGGATACTCATTAGAATATTACGTCTTAAACCACGATTGCTTAATTCATTTTCAATATGGTAGTGACCTATACTGGTATCTACATCGACATGCGATTCACGAATATAAGCTTCAACATCTAAACTTTTTTCACAAATACGTGGATGATCTTTACGACTAATCACCACATAATATTGTAAAAATAATTGCTGCTGATAAAAACCCTGCTCTAACTCAGGTAAAAAACCAATCGCAAAATCAATTTCACCATTTGCCATTTGATAACTGGTTTCACGGGTAATAGGACGAATTTTAATCCGCACTGAAGGTGCATATTTTTTTAAAAACTTGGTCAGTTTTGGCAATAAAACCAAATGCGAAACATCGGTCATTGCCAAGGTAAATAATTGATCGGAATGTGTCGGATCAAAATCGACTTTAAAATTATTGACCGTTTCAATTTTATTAATAATTTCACTAATCGGTGAAAAAATCTGTTTCGCCAACTCTGTAGGCAACATTTCATTGCCAACCCTTAAAAATAATGGGTCATTAAAATGCTGACGAATTTTATTTAAACAGTTACTAACCGCAGGCTGACTCATGCCCAATGCATCTGCTGCTGCAGACACATTTTTTAATTTATATACATAGTAAAAAATCTGTAGCAGTTTGCTATCTAACTTAAACATATCCATCTTTCCTTAGAATCAGTTTCACTGCTCAGTTTTCATCCTTATTTAACGCCAAGCTTTTAATTTAGAGCTATGCCCAATGCCCACATTAAAACAATTGGTCGGATCCAATTTTTGATAATGCTGCTTTAAGGCAGGCTTCGCCACATATAAATGCCCAACATTATGCTCTGCAGGATACTCTGCCCCACGTGCATCAAGCAATGACCACATTTGATGTTCCATCGCCAACGGGTCTACGCCTTTTTTAATAATATAGTCCTGATGAAAGACATGACATAAAAAATGACCATAATACAACTTATGTATAATCGCCTGCTCCAACTCTTCGGGCAAGGTTTCAACCCATTGCTGATCATTACGTCTTAACGCAATATCTAAAGCAACAATGTCTTCCACTTCATTTCGATGTGTATCACGATAACGAATTGCAGCACCTGCCACTGCAAAGCGATGCAGAAAAGCCTTGCGGCCTTCATCTTCATTACATAGAAAAAAACTGCCGGAATTGCGCGTGATAAAATAATCCATTAAAAACTGCTGTACTGCCGCAACATCTTGCTGCTCAATGCGCAAAATTAAATGATGTTCATACAAATCACGAAATTGGTTCATGCGTTCTGGTAAATGATTTGGCAGTAGTTTCGTGAACATTTGCAAAACTTTATCCGACAATCCACGCATGCCCCAACGGGTTAGAAAACCATCAACTTTATCTTTCATGGCAAAAGCTGCAGGTACTTTACTGGTGCCAAACTTCTCGATAAACAAGAAGCTGTCTTTGCCATATTCTGCACCAATGTCATAGGCATCTCGATGAATATACTCGCCAGCAATCGGTACACGCGGCAAATCACGTAATAAAAAACGGCGAATCGCGGTTAAATCATCCTGCTGATTGCTGCCGATATAAAACACCTGACTCGGAATTTTCTCAAATGTATCCAAACGCACTGCAAACACACAGACTTTACCTGCCGAACCCGAAGCTTCAAACAAACGGCTCGGGTCGGCATTAAACCGTGCAGGCGTATCGGCATCGACTTGGGCAACATCATGCACGTAACGCTGATCTGAAGCACAACAATGTTCCGAATATTCAATATCTTCAGGGCGATATTGTTGTTGCTCAAGTTTGGTTAAAATTTCTTCTGGCGAGTTCCCTAAATTCACCCCCAAATGATTGATGAGTTGCAACTCGCCCAGTGCATCGACTTGTGCATATAAGGCCAACTCAGTATAGGCAGGACCACGTCTGACCAATGCACCACCTGAATTATTACATACCCCGCCCAACACTGAAGCGCCAATACAAGATGAACCAATGACTGAGTGTGGCTCACGCTGATGCGGCGCCAATTGCTGTTCCAAAGCATCCAATGTTGCACCAGGCAAGCAAATCACTTGCTTGGCATCGTTGATGAGCTGAATACCTTTTAAACGTTGGGTGTTGATCAAAATTACAGGACGATCATAGTCATCACCAAAAGGGGTAGAACCACCCGTGAGTCCAGTATTGGCGGCTTGCATAATAATAATGCAATCTGCTGCCACAGCCACTTGTAACACTTGCCACTGCTGCAATAAAGAA
Organism: Acinetobacter sp. YH12099; assembly: GCF_013419195.1. NCBI lineage: Bacteria > Pseudomonadati > Pseudomonadota > Gammaproteobacteria > Moraxellales > Moraxellaceae > Acinetobacter > Acinetobacter sp. YH12099. The sequence continues at coordinate 58,881 of NZ_VPAP01000002.1, forward strand.
CCTGGCGTGACCACCGCAAAAACCTGTCCTTCGCCAAAACGTCGCCCTTGACGATATAAACGAGTATCTGATTCATGGGTCAATACATGCGCTTTTCCCACAATATCGACCAAGTTTTTGAGGGTTGCTGCAGCATCAAATTGTGTTGCAGAAGAAATTGTCTGTGGCATAGTGTACAAGTCCTGAAACAAGGTGAAAAATACAATTAAGCGATTCAGCCAAATGCATCGGTTGATGGATTGATCGCTCCTGTTGGCAATTTAGCCTTTCAGTTCACGCTCAAGTTGTACCAAGCAATCTGAGTTAATCGCTTGAATGTTTTTAGCACCCGTTAAGGTCATTGCGACTCGCATTTCTTTATCAATCAATTCGAGTAAATTACTCACACCCGCCCCACCTGCTGCACCTAGTGCATAAATAAAGGCACGTCCGAGCATACAAGTATCCGCACCCATCGCCAACATGCGCACCACATCTAGGCCATTACGAATACCTGAATCCACTAGAATTTTTAGATCTCCTTTTACTGCATCGGCTATTGGCGGTAAAGCACGTGCAGTCGAGAGCACACCATCTAACTGACGACCACCGTGATTGGACACCACAATTCCATCAGCCCCAAAACGAACAGCATCCTTAGCATCTTCTGGGTCTAAAATGCCTTTAATGACCATTGGGCCATCCCAGAATTCACGAATCCACTCCAAGTCTTTCCATGAAATAGATGGGTCAAAGTTATTGCCTAACCAGCCAATATAATCTTCAAGTCCTGTTGGTTTGCCTAAGTATTTAGAGATATTGCCCAAGTCATGCGGACGACCTAGTAAGCCAACATCCCATGCCCAGTTTGGATGCATCACTGCCTGCATATAGCGGCGCATAGCAGCATTTGGACCACTCATGCCCGAATGTGCATCACGATAACGTGCGCCAGGCACAGGCATATCTACCGTAAAGACTAAGGTTGAACAGCCTGCTGCTTTGGCACGTTCCAAGGCATTGCGCATAAAACCACGGTCACGTAATACATATAATTGAAACCACATTGGGCGTGAAATGGCAGGCACCACTTCTTCAATTGGGCACACCGACACGGTAGATAAAGTAAACGGAATACCTTTTTTGTCAGCTGCAACTGCAGCCTGCACTTCACCACGGCGCGCATACATGCCCGTTAAACCCACAGGTGCCAAAGCCACAGGCATTGACAAGGTTTCATTAAATAAGGTGGTTTCTAAACTCAAAGCCGACATGTCATTCAAAACACGTTGGCGCAAGGCAATCTGTGAAAGGTCTTCCACATTTCTTTTCAGCGTTTGTTCCGCGTACGCACCTCCATCAATATAGTGAAATAAAAATGGCGGTAAACGGCGTTTGGCTGCTTCGCGGTAATCATTCGCAGAAGAAATAATCATGGCGCTATCCTGTTTAATCGACTCGCACGCTGACGACGCGCATCTTCCTCGTCTATCATGCGTACTTGTTGAACTACAAATTCAATATGTCCACACACTGCCGAACGGGCAGCTTCTGGATCCTGGCGTTCAATTGCATCCATCACTTGAAAGTGTTGATCGTGCAACTGATCGAAACGGTGGGCTTCGGTATAGACTTTGCGTCTGCCCAAAACTACGTTGTATTGCAACAAATCAAATAAGCCGCGCATCATTTGAATGAGCACCAAATTGTGCGATGCTTCGGCAATTGCCAAATGAAACTTGGCATCGGCAATTGCTGCCTGATCGTCATCACCTAAAATTTGAAAATGGGCGATTTGCTCATAACAGGCACGGATGTTTTTCAAATCCTCAGCAGTTGCCCGCTGTGCGGCATACCATGCCGTACCACCTTCAAGCACCATTCGTGCTTCCTGCACATCAAAACGATAAGCAGGATCTTCATCAATCAGGTTACTTAAAGGCTGCACAATTTGATATTGCGACCAATTGGTAGGCAGTTGTTGCAAAAAAGTACCCGCTCCAACTTTGCTGACCAGCATGCCCTGACTGGTCAATTGCTGAATAGCCTCACGCAAAGAGGAACGGGAAACCCCGAGTTGTTCACATAACTTTCTTTCGGCAGGCAATCGGTCTCCGACTTGCATCTGATTTTTTTCAACCAGTGTGCGCAGGTCTTGAACAACTTTGTCGGAAACTTTCATGCGGCTATCCTCTTGTGCATGTGGTTATGGAATCATCCATGGGAACACATAAGCTTGTAGAGTGATAATAATACCGATCATTACGGTGAACGTGATACTGTGTTTCACGGTAAAGCGGAATAAATCCGATTCTTTACCGACTAAACCAACAGCCGCACAGGCAATTGCAATAGATTGCGGTGAAATCATTTTGCCTGTTACCCCACCACTGGTATTGGCAGCAACCAACAGAACTTCTGGTACACCAATTTGCTGTGCGGTTGTGGCTTGCAAGGCAGCAAACAAGGCGTTGGCTGAAGTATCTGAACCTGTCAAGAACACCCCAATCCAGCCTAAAAATGGCGAGAAGAATGTGAAAGCATTGCCTGTGTGTGACAAAGCCAGTGCCAAAGTCGCAGACATACCTGAATAATTGGCAATAAATGCAAACGCCAACACCATCCCAATAGAATAAATTGGTGTTTTTAGCTCGTTGATGGTTTCAGCAAAAGTTTTAACAGCTTCACGCGGTTTCATTTTTAAATAAATGATGGTGATGATGGCCGCAATCATAATCGCAGTCCCAGTTGCGCTAAGCCAATCGAACTTAAAGATCGCATCATAGTCTTTAACATCAGCGACCACAGGCGGCATCTTTTGCACCAGTTGGTGTAAAAATGGCACTTTGATGGAAATTACCCAGTCGTGCATTGCGCCATCTTTGGCAAATAAATCTTTAAACGGCTTGATGCTCCAAATAGTGACCATCACCGTTAACACTGCAAAAGGTGACCATGCTTTAACAATCTGCCCGATGCTGTATTTTTGCTGTTGTTCTGCAACTAAGTTGGCATCCACTTTGGTGTCTGCATCGCTAAAACGGAAAATGTGTTTTGGCTGCCAGAATTTAAATAAGACCGTTAAACTAATCAAAGAGGCAATTGCGGCTGTAATGTCAGGTAACTCAGGTCCAACAAAGTTAGAGGTCAAGTATTGTGCAATCGCAAAAGCACCACCACCCACCAACACTGCAGGCCAAGTTTCTTTCACACCGCGCCAGCCATCCATAATTGCCATAATCCAGAACAGCACAATAGGCACCATAAATGGCAACTGACGCCCAACCATCTGGCTAATTTCCATGGTTTCTACACCCGAAACCTGACCCGCCACAATAATTGGAATCCCCATTGCGCCAAACGCAACAGGTGCGGTGTTCACAATCAAACATAAACCCGCAGCGTATAAAGGTTTAAAACCCAAACCCACCAACAAAGCAGCAGTAATTGCCACTGGCGCCCCAAAGCCCGCTGCACCTTCTAAAAATGTGCCAAACGCGAAGCCCACTAGTAGCATCTGGAGACGCTGATCTTCTGTAATTGACAGAATAGATGAGCGAATAATGTTAAACTGCCCTGTTTTTACAGAGATTTTATATAAAAATAATGCGCCAATAATAATCCATGCGATTGGCCATAAACCGTAGAAAAAGCCATAGATCAATGAAGCAAAAGCCATTGGTGCAGGCATGCCATAGGCAAATAACGACACCAATAACGCCAAAATAACCGTAATTGTTCCCGCAACACTTCCTTTTAAGCGAAATACAGCCAATGCCAGAAAGAAAAAGATAATCGGGATTAATGCAATAAGACTCGAAATCCAAATATTTGCCATTGGATCGTAGATCTGTTGCCAATGTTGAAGCATTGTCATCTCCTTGAAATGCTCACTCAAACGTAAACATAGGTCTAAGCATATAGATAAAATTCTAATTTTGGTCTGACCAATATTAAGATAAAAATCAAAATACTCTTAATATTTGCAACAAATAATAGTTTTATACAAATAAATGTCAACATTGGTCTGGTTATTTATTTAAATGGTCATACCAATTTAAATAAAGATGATCTTTGTTCGCAGCATAAAAAATACGGTGAAGAAAAATTTAAACTTTGTTTTTTCTGTAGTTTTTAAAAGGAAGGAAAAACCAAATTTATTCGGCACAGCCTTATACAACTTTCGTCTAATACAGGAAAATACGTGTGCTTTCTTCTAAGATGAATTGAACGCTTAATCAAAGGAATCATGGATAAATTCAGCTCAAGTGGCCGCTATTCGGCTTAAAAACATGTGGATTAAAAGAATTTTTTAGACAAAAAAATAACGCCATTATTGACTGCAACAATGGCGTCATCGTGTATTTATAACAGCAACTCACACCTTACTGTGGCTTAACCTGTCACCACGTTCAGGCGCTTTAAACGCGAAATATGCAAATCAATTTGCCCTGCAATTTCAGGTAAAATTTGCTTTAAAAACTGGCTATAGTTCATTGCATCTTCTGCTCTTAATACGCCTGCTTGTACCAATTGTTCCTGCTGTAGCAACATACTTTGTACACGGTTTAAATCAGGCTTTTGCCCTTGGCTTAAACCTGTACTAATTTGCTTAAAGCCTAAATACAACTGATCACGTTGCTGGATTAATTGCTGCATTTCAACTGCAGATACCGCAGCACGCTCTAGCATAGCGTTTGTTTCCAGTACATTTTCAGATTCATCTGAATATAGACTTTGCGTTGTTTCTATCTCTGTGGAAGCCGTGTTCGGTTTCACCCACACTGTTTCCGAAACAGTCTTATTCGGTGGTTGAAACACATACACCACGGTAAACAACACCGCGACCGCCAAAACAAAAAAGCCAATACCGAGCCATCGAGTCCCATTCATGTGCATGCTCCATAAGCAAACCATCCTAAAATGCGCTCAATTCAAATATCGTCTTGATCGCCTTAGCATGCTTTGCCTGTTATGATCGGCTTAAAAATTACGGCGTCGACCAATCGCTTGGTGCATAACCCAAACGCACTCGCTGTGGGTGATTCCCCACTGGCACACTGCGGACTTTTTCTCCCGTAGCAAAGTCAATCACCGTTACCACATCGGTTTCACTTTCTGAAATCACACAGCTTTTTCCATCTGGGCTACGGGTTGCCCAATATGGTTTACCTGCAGGAATCAGTTTGCCTGCTTTTAAACTCTGACGGTCTACAATGGTCGCGTAATCATCCATCGTGCCTGCCACACAGAGTTTTTCGCCATCTGCGCTGATGGATAAACCATGATGACGTGAATCATTTACCCATTTGCTGCGGTCTTTTGGAATTGTACTGCTGCCCGGTAATTGTCCAATACGCGTGACTTTATCGGTTTTTAAGTCGTATTCCACCAAACCATTAAAAAATGAAACCTGCGCATAAAGTTTGCTTTCATCTTTACTTAGCACCATAGGACGCACTGAGTTGGATAAATCTTTACGTCCAAAGGCATCTAACGCAGGTCGGAAATCAATTTTTTTCAGAACTTTATAATTGTTGGCATCGGCAATGGTAATAAAGCGCTTACCTTTGGTAAAATCTTGCCACTGTGCATCCATCGAAGTTTCTACGTTACCAATCGCAGAGTTTAAGATTTTCGTTCCACCTGCAAAGTAAATATTTTCGTGCGGCTTATCCCCTGTTGCAAAACGCCCCAATTCTTTACCTGTATGAATATCTAAAACATGCACCACATTACCTGACGATGCCGACACAGCAACACGTTGTCCATCTGGTGAAACCGCCATGTGGTCTGCGCGGAAACCTTCGACTGGCGTACGCCAATTAATTTTGCCCGTTTTAATGTTGATGGATACTACATCGGCAAAACTTGGACGTGAAGCCACAATCGACTGTCCATCTGGCGTGGAATACATATCATCCACCAACTGGTCATTGCCCTCACCTGCAGTTTGTTGAATGTAAGTGTAGGCAATCAATTTCACTGGATTTAAATGAATTTCTAATAAACGCTCTTTGCGGTCAGGAATCATATTGACCACACCCACTTTGCCAAAGTCTTGTGAAGGGTGAATCACCGTCACTGTGCCATCCCAGTTATTGCCGACAAAAAAGACTTGTTGGGTATTCGGTGGCTGCGGTAAATAGGTCGAATCTGCATAACTTTGTGCGCTGACACAACTTCCTAAAGCCAGCACGCCTTGAAGTAGATGTTTAAACACCTTGTTGGAATAATTCATGTTCTTGTTCTCCCTGAACAGCAAAATGAAAGTGTTGTTTTTGTTTTGGCTTGTGTTTTTACATATTTGTTGTTTTTAACTGAAGCCTGCCTAATCCATCTTGAAGCGATCTTGAAGATTGTTGGCGTGGCATTGATTGGGCAATAGCATAAGAGTTTTTGTAATTTTGCGTCTAGGGTTCGAGCTAGACTATCCGATAGCAGGTCAAGTTTCAGATAAACAGAAATACAGCATCACATCCTGTTAAAATGCCAAGTATGATAAAAGCTTGTTTTTGTCGATGAAATGACAGTAATCCCATACCCATTCAAGCATTTAAACTCAAGAATATAAGGATGTGCCGAGATGCAGTTGTTGGAACTTAAAACCTTGCGTAAACAGCTTCGACAACAGCGCAGAGCGGTCACGCGCACCCAACAGCAACACGCACAGCAAGCTGTTTTGCAGCGGCTAATACGACTGCCAAAATTTCAGTACGCAAAAAAAGTAGGTATGTATTTACATGCTTTTGGTGAAATTCATACACACCGCATCATTGAATATTGCTTCGCGCATAGCAAACAAGTGTATTTGCCCATGATTTGCAATATGAATCAACACTTGGTGTGGGTACAAATCACCCCACAACAATATCGTCAGCGTCGCTTTGCCCATCATCGTTTGGGGATGCAAGAACCAAGAACAAGTCGCGGAAAACACATCTCCCATTTAGATTTAGTCTTGATGCCCTTATTGGCTTGCGATACGCATGGCACCCGCATTGGAATGGGCGGTGGTTATTATGACCGCACTTTAGCCTCTGCCCCGCAGCATCCTTATCGCTTAGGGATTGCACATGATTTTCAGCTAATTCATACACGCTTGCCACGTGAAAATTGGGATCAACCTGTAGATGCCTTACTAACTCCACAACATTTTTTACAGTTTAAACGCACCTTGAAACGCTAAATTGATCATTTTGACTGAATAGATCAATTTAAAATCACATATTTAGCTACTTTTTAAACAATTTGTGTTGACCTGCCCTTGTATTTTAAAAAATACCCATCACTATTAAAAACATGGCAACACCGTTGTCACTCATTAGGAGTGCCCATGTCTGAAATTATTATGAATCAAGAAACCTTAGAGCCTCAGGTTCCAAGTGTATTACCGCTTTTAGCGCTACGTGATGTGGTGGTTTATCCACACATGCAAATCGCGCTATTTGTAGGTCGTGAAAAATCGATCAATGCAGTTGATGTGGCTCGTAACAGTGACAATCTAGTATTTGTAGTTGCGCAAAAAGATTCGCTTACAGAAGAAATTGATCACGACAATTTATATCAATACGGTACTGTCGCGAAGATTGTGCAAGTTGTGAATCACGAAAATGATGAAAACTGTATCAAAGTTCTGATTGAAGGCTTATACCGCGCCAAACTCGAAAAAATTATTGATGAAGACGCGTATTTGACTGCAGAACACAGCTTGAGCCCAATGACTGTTGCGATGGATGAAAATACCCAAGCAACACGTTTGCAAGAATTACGTGCCTTATTTGCGCAATATGCAGAAGCAAAATTACGCAATGCACGTGAACTGATTGCTGCTGCCAATAAAATTGAAGATTTATTGCAGTTGTTGTTCTTTGTTGCAACCCGTGTGCCATTGAATATTGATGTCAAACAAAAATTCCTTGAGCACGATGAGTTTGAAGCTCACTTGACCGAGTTAATGACTTATTTATTGCAACAGTCTGAAGAACAGCAGATTGAGCAAACCTTGCATGACTCTGTTAAACGCCAGATGGAAAAAAATCAGCGTGAATACTTCTTGAATGAGAAGATGAAAGTCATTCAACGCGAACTGTCCGATATGAACGGCGGTGCGGAAGATGATGTCGCTGAAATTGAAAAACGTCTGGCCGAAGCAGACTTGCCAGAACATGTCCGCAAAAAAGCAGAAGCTGAGTTCCGTAAGCTAAAAGCCATGCAACCTGCATCTAGCGAAGCGGCTGTGGTACGTAACTATCTGGAAGTAATTTTAGATACGCCATGGAACAAAGCCAGCAAAGTCAGCATTAACTTGGCGAAAGCACAAGAAATTTTAGATGCCGACCATTACGGTTTAGATGAAGTCAAAGACCGTATTGTGGAATACCTTGCTGTGCAGTCGCGCGTGAAAAAACTCAAAGGTCCAATTCTGTGCTTAGTCGGTCCTCCGGGTGTAGGTAAAACCTCACTGGGTGAATCGGTTGCAAAAGCCACTGGACGTGAGTTCGTGCGCATGGCGCTAGGCGGCGTACGTGATGAAGCGGAAATTCGCGGTCACCGCCGTACCTATATTGGTGCGATGCCGGGTAAAATTGTGCAGTCATTGACTAAAGTTGGTGTGAAGAACCCACTGTTCTTGCTCGATGAAATTGACAAAATGGCACAGGATTACCGTGGCGACCCTGCATCTGCTTTGTTAGAAGTACTTGATCCATCACAAAACAACAAGTTTAATGATCACTATTTAGATCTAGACTTAGACTTGTCTGAAGTGATGTTCATTTGTACTGCCAACAGCATGAATATTCCAGAAGCTCTGTTAGATCGTATGGAAGTAATTCGTCTACCGGGTTATACCGAAGATGAAAAAGTGAATATTGCAGAACGCTATCTTGTCCCTAAAGCCATCAAAAATAATGGCTTGCGTGCTAAAGAATTGACGGTTCATGAAGAAGCGATTCGTGACATTGTGCAGCGCTATACACGTGAAGCAGGTGTGCGTAGTCTGGAACGTGAAGTGTCAAAAATTGCCCGTAAGGTGGTGAAAGAAGCAGTCAGCAAAAAAGCCAAAAACCTACAGGTAGATGTGACTTCACAAAACTTGCCTGACTACCTTGGTCCACACAAATTTGACTATGGTATGGCAGAAGAAGAAGCCGAAGTGGGTCGTGTAAATGGCTTGGCTTGGACTTCAGTGGGTGGTGAATTACTCACCATTGAAGTGGCAACCATGAAAGGCAAAGGTAATTTCATCACCACAGGTTCATTGGGTGATGTGATGCAAGAGTCAATCAAAGCCGCGATGACCGTTGTGCGTACCCGTGCCGACAGTTTAGGCATTGAAGCCAATGTATTTGCCGAAACCGATGTACACGTACACTTGCCAGAAGGTGCAACACCTAAAGATGGTCCATCTGCAGGTTTGGCATTGACTACGGCATTGGTATCTGCATTTACAGATATTCCAATTCGTCCTGATATTGCCATGACAGGCGAAACCAGCTTACGTGGTCGTGCAATGCGCATTGGTGGCTTGAAAGAGAAACTTCTTGCGGCACATCGTGGTGGTATCAAACTGGTATTTATCCCACAGGAAAACGTGCGTGACTTGTCTGAAATTCCAGACAATGTCAAAGAAGGTTTGGAAATCAAGGCTGTGAAAAGCATTGATGAAATCTTGCCTTTGGCACTGACCAGTATGCCTAAGCCTTTAACCAAGGCACCGATTGTGAAGCCAGTAGCAGCAGGCAAAGCCGCACGTCATTAAGCAAGTTACTCTGCTTTAAGCATAGAACATCTCAAAAGAGCACTTCGGTGCTCTTTTGTTGTATTTAGATTCTGGATTTAAAATAATTGAATAATTTTTTAATTATTTTTAAAATGGATAGTCTGTTTTTAATTCAATTTCCTTGAAAAATAGGCAAACCATCCACATATATAAATTTAAGATACATCGCGCTGTATGTTTCTTGTTTGGTCTATTTAGACCGATAAATTGATCAGACGCTTTTGATTGAAGTGTGCTTCATGGTCTGGTCATCCATATCTCCAGGTGGATGACCTTTTAACCGCAGTCCTATTTCAATTCAGGGCTGCGTTTTTTATGCGCTGCGATCAATCATCAAGGTGATAAAATCTGTGCAACCAAGCCATTCACGACATGTGCCATTTTTTCAAAATTTACTGTTTTTAAAGTATCACCTGTGGTATGGCGAAGTGTGCTGCGATAACTGCCTGTATCGGTAATTAAAATGGCAGGAATATCATATTTCCAATAATTTAAATGATCTGAAAAATCCATGCCCTTGACGAAAGTCGGTGCGACCACACGCTCACATTGCAATTGATTCAAACGCTGCATCGCATTGCAATAGGTTGCACTCATTTCACGTGACTGCATATTGCTCAATGCCGCAATAAAATTGCCATGACTTGGGTAAATCCACTTTAAACCGATTGGGTAATTTTGCACCAAATTTTTATCGTAATAACCAATCATATCCAGCACATACACCGCACGGATTTTTTCCTTTTCAGCCTGCACAGATTTGGCATGTATAAAACTGCCCATCGACTCGGTTTTAAAAAATGGTGGCTCTGCCAAGGTATAAAAAACAAATTCAACATTTTGACTAAGTTTATTCTTTTCCTGCGCCAAAATTCGTGCTGTTTCGATTACACCTGCAACGCCAGAAGCGTTGTCATTTGCCCCCTGCTGCTGCCCATAAACATCGTAATGCGCACCAAAAATCGTTTTTTGCGCAGCACCGATATTCAATTTGCACACCACATTGCGGTAGCTTTGCTGATTGACCACATAATTTTGAAATTGACACGGAATTCCAAATACTCGCATTTGTTCCCGAATCCATGCCGAAACCCGATTCAGTTCAATCACATTTTTATAATGACGATACTGTTCGGAATTACCCAAACCCTGCTGCCCAATCACTTGCTGCATATAGACTTGCAAATTGTTTGGTTCTGCCCATTGAGCCTCAGGCACAGCAAATGTAGCAGTGGTCATCAATCCCATACCCGCGCCCAATATCCATGAATATAACTGCTGACTTTGAAACGCGCGCATGCTGATAATTCCAAGACAAAAAAGACCAATAAGATTGCTGAGTATTAAAGCAACAGCCTGTTGGCAAATTCAATTGCAAATTGTGTCGTTACACAGCGCTTGTGTTGAATCATGGTTATAATGCGAGATTCTGATTGATCGCTACATGAACTCGCCTATGAAAATTCGCATTCTGACCATTGGACAAAAAATGCCTGCTTGGGTGCTGACTGGTTTTGAAGATTATTTCAAACGGATTCAGCCTTTTGTGCAGACTCAAATTGTCGAACTGCCAATGGCGAAACGTGGCAAAAATGATTCTGAGGCCGATATTCTAAAATATCGCCAAATTGAAGGTGATAGCATTTTAAATGCCATGAAAAACAATGAGCTGTTAATTGCCTTGGAAGTGGGCGGCAAAGAGTTCAGCACCGAAAAACTTGCAGAAACCATGAAAGGCTGGATGCTAGAAGGCAATGATGTCGTGCTTGCGATTGGTGGACCAGATGGTCACTCTGAAGCAGTACGTAAAGCAGCAGCATGGCATTGGTCATTATCCAAACTAACTTTGCCACACCCTTTAGTTCGCGTGATGCTGATTGAGCAGCTATACCGTGCTATGAGCATCAACCACAACCATCCTTATCATCGTGCAGGTTAAATCAACTTATTCAATTTGTACGTTGAGTTATCAAAATATCTTCAACTCAAACGACGTTGCAAAGCTGCAACATAGCGTTGAACAAAAGTACATTTTGCTATACACACTTTTTTGCGATGCTGTAGAACAGCAGGCTTTAGGGATCTAGGCATGAACTTACAGACATTACCCGGTTTATTTATCTCACATGGTTCGCCCATGTTGGCACTCAATCCTGAACAGGTCGGGCCTGCACTCAGCCGTTTAAGTGAAAATTTGCCAACACCGCAAGCCATTGTGGTGATGTCGGCGCATTGGGAAAGTAATGCACTGGAGGTCAACACAGGTATTCGCCCTGAAACATGGCATGACTTCCGTGGTTTTCCTGAAGCCTTGTACGCCCTGCGCTACCCTGCACCTGGCTTACCTGAACTGGCAGAAGATATTTTGCAGCGTTTGGCTGATGCGGGCTTTGCTGCCCATGCCAACAGCACACGCCCGCATGATCATGGCGTATGGATGCCATTACTACACATGTATCCCGATGCCAATATTCCAGTGATTACCATTTCTTTGCCCATGAATATGAGCGCCGAACAGATTTATCACATTGGGCAAAGTTTAGCGCCATTACGTGAACAGCAAATTTTACTGATTGGCTCAGGCAGTATCACCCATAACTTACGTGAATTATCATGGAATACACCCAATGCGGCTGTGCCTGAATGGGCATCTAGTTTCCGTAATCGTGTGGTGCAGCATTTAAGTCATCGCAATTATGATGCAGTACTAGATTGGCAACAATTGCCACATGTAGCACGTAATCACCCAACCCTAGAACACTTTGCACCGCTGTTTTTTGCAATGGGTACGGGAGATCGATTTAACATTGTACATAGCAGCTTTAGCATGGGTTCACTCGGTATGGATATTTATCGTTTTGACTAACCGATAGCTCCGCTTATTTAAAATCTGACTTTTTAATTTGGATACATTTTGTTAGCAAAAGCTACGATTTGTATCCATATTTTTTGTTAATCTCTTGATTATAATCACGTTGAAACTTTAGCACATAGAATATAAACCAATGAAATTCAGTATTTTTGCGCTTGCCCTGCTCCCTTTGGCTTTAACTGCATGTCAATCTTCACATCTTCCTGCCACTTCAGGAGATCTGGCTATTTCTACTCTATCCACCACATTAAAAACGCCTACACAAATTTTGCCCGCTTATACCTGGGAACTTGATCGTGGGCTGCAACGCCCGATTGTTCTGAGCTTTGATCAACGAGGCAGACTAAGTGTAGCTTCTGGCTGTAATAGCCTTGGCACGAGCTGGACTGTTAAAGATAATACCCTGAGTACGGGTGACATGATGGGCACCATGATGGCATGTGATGCACCATTAATGGAACAGGAACGTTTTATCAGCCAGCTTCTGCAAAAGCGTAATATTCCGTTTAGTCTGGATCTAAATGATGCCAATCAGCCAAAACTGAGTATTACTGCAGCTGATGGTCAAAAATATGTCTTTACTGGAAAAATGACACCGGAAACCAAATACCAAGGTCAGGCAGAAACCATTTTCCTGGAAGTTTCGTCACAGACTAAAGCCTGTACGGGTGTAGCTCAGCAAACCTGCTTACAGGTGAAAGAAATCAAATATGATGAAAAAGGCTTAAAGACTCAGGTCGATAAAGACTGGACTTTATTTTACGATCAGATCAAAGGTTTTCAGCATTCATCGAATGAGCGTCAGATTATTCGGGTAAAACGTTATGAAATTAAAAATCCGGCAGCTGACCAGTCTAAATATGCCTATGTATTCGACATGACCGTAGAGCGTGAAGCAGTCAAAGGCACTCTATAACGATAAAATCGCAATATAAAAAAACCGAGGCATTCACCTCGGTTTTTTTTCAAGCTTAAACTCAGTCAGACTTAGAATACGCCTTGAGAAAGCATTGCATCAGCAACTTTTACGAAGCCAGCGATGTTTGCGCCGTCTACATAGTTCACGGTACCGTCTTCTTTCGTACCGAATTTTACGCAGTTGCGGTGAATTTCTTTCATGATTGCGTGTAAGCGCTCATCAACTTCTTCGAAAGTCCAGCCTAAACGCAATGCGTTTTGAGACATTTCCAGACCAGAAGTTGCTACACCACCGGCGTTAGATGCTTTACCTGGCGCATAAAGAATTTTCGCTTCAACGAATTTCTCAACCGCTTCAAGTGTAGAAGGCATGTTCGCACCTTCAGCAACACAGATTACGCCGTTTGCAAGAAGCGCTGCTGCATCATTCGCATCAAGTTCGTTTTGAGTCGCACATGGAAGCGCGATATCACATTTAATACCCCAAGGACGTTGACCTTCAAGGTATTCAAAACCGTGCTTAGACGCAAATTCAGAAATACGACCACGTTTTACGTTTTTAAGTTCCATCACTTCAGCAAGTAATTCTGGCGTGAAACCTTCTTTCACGTACACAGTACCATTCGAGTCAGAAAGTGAAACTACTTTCGCACCCAAGTACATTGCTTTGTCTGCAGCAAATTGTGCAACGTTGCCTGAACCAGAAATCGCAACGACTTTATCTTTAAAGCAATCGCCACGAGTCTTGAGCATTTCCTCAGCGAAATACACAGTACCGTAACCTGTAGCTTCTGGACGCGCCAAAGAACCACCGAAAGACAAGCCTTTACCTGTGAATACACATGAAGTGTCATTGCTGAGCTTCTTCATCATACCCGCCATGTAACCCACTTCACGACCGCCTACACCAATATCACCCGCAGGAATATCCGTGTTAGAACCTAAATGACGATATAACTCGATCATTAAGGCTTGGCAGAAACGCATAATTTCGCCTTCAGACTTACCTTTAGGGTCAAAGTCTGAACCACCTTTACCACCGCCCATTGGCAATGTAGTCAAAGCATTTTTAAAGGTTTGTTCAAAACCTAAGAATTTTAAAATAGAAAGGTTCACTGATGGGTGGAAACGCATACCACCTTTAAATGGACCAATTGCTGAGTTGTACTGTACACGGAATGCACGGTTTACGTGGGTTTGACCTTGGTCATCTACCCAAGAAACGCGGAACTGAATTGCACGCTCAGGCTCAACCAAACGCTCAAGCAAACCATGTGCTGCATATTGAGGGTTCTTTTCAATGAATGGCCAAAGACTGGTCATTACTTCTTCTACAGCTTGTAGAAACTCTGGTTGATGTGCATCACGTGTTTTAACGTAATCTAGGAATTCGTTAAGGCTGTTGTATTTCAACGCTTAATCCTCAGCAGAAAATGGATCAAAATTGGTCAAAATTTCAATCAATGATATATTTTGGCGCAAAATATTAAATATCTTTTGTTAACAATCTACAATAGTTTTTTTCAAAAAACTTTAAAACATTTGTATTTTCATAAATTTAACTTATTTTTTAGCGTGTTAAGCCCATAAGTTAATGTAACAAATTAATTCATAGTTTTGAGCATTTTTGCCCAAAAAGCTAGCAATTGTTGTTCTTAATTTGCGCACAAGCCTAAAAGCAAAAATCGTGCTAAAATCATCGACCTAGAATTTTCCCCTAGCCTTATCTTCCGTTTTTCTGCTGCTGTTAAAGTGGCATTGGTTTGTCCATGAATTCGCAAATTGCTCTGATTCAAAATATTGATGCGCTGCTCCCTCAAACTCAATGTGGCTTATGTGGTCACCGTGATGGCTGTTTACCCTACGCCAAAGCGATTGCAGAAGGCGAAGCGGCCAATAAATGCGTACCCGGTGGACAACCTGTTGCAGATGCACTAGCAAACTTACTGCAACGCCCTGTATTGACCGCAGAAGCCAGTGTTTGGCCTGTGCAGGCAGATGGACGCCCACAGCGTATGAAAGCCCTAATTCGTGAAGATGAGTGCATTGGTTGTACCAAATGTATTAATGCCTGCCCTGTCGATGCCATTTTAGGCTCAGGCAAACTCATGCACAGCATTTTGACTGATTTATGTACGGGCTGTGAATTGTGTATTCCGCCTTGCCCTGTCGATTGCATTGACTTGGTAGAAGATACACAACCCCTGCTTTCTGATAGCGCACGAGTGGCAGAACAGAATGATTTACGCCAACGCTACTACGCCCACATACAACGTGAAGAACAACGTCGTCTGCACCGTAAAGGCCCTGTGGTACGTGCAGAAATTGATACCGAACTGTTTGCTCAATTTTCTGCACAAGCCGATGCTGCTGTGCCTGTGATTGAATTGCCTGTGCAAAAAAATGAACAGATTTCCACTGCCGATGCACAAACCACCATCGAACTGGCAAAATTACGCACACAAATTAAAAAACTCGAAAAACAACTCAGTGTGCGTGACGATGAGAAAAAACGGCTATTACTAACCAATTTACAACAACAGTTACGTGAATTAGGAGCATAAACATGCCCGAAAGAAAGACACGTCTGACCAATAAAGCGGTTAAAACAACGACTGCCAAAAGCACCACGCTCAAAGAAAAGCCGTCTAAAAATATGACCAAAAAGCAAATTCAGACTTTTTTTGAGCGCTTACGTGAACAACGCCCAAATCCGACCACTGAACTGAATTTTTCCAATCCATTTGAATTGCTGATTGCGGTGACCTTATCTGCACAAGCGACCGATGTCAGCGTCAATAAAGCCACCGACAAACTGTTTCCTGTTGCCAATACGCCCGAAGCGATTTATGCCTTAGGTGTGGAAGGTTTAAAGGAATATATTAAAACCATCGGACTGTATAATTCCAAAGCAGAAAATGTCATTAAAACCTGCAAAATTCTCATCGAAAAACACGGCAGCATCGTGCCTGATAATCGTGCCGATTTAGAAGCCTTGCCCGGCGTGGGACGCAAAACTGCCAATGTGGTCTTAAATACCGCATTTGGACAGCCAACCATGGCGGTCGATACGCATATTTTCCGCTTAGGTAACCGCACAGGTTTAGCTGTAGGTAAAAATGTTTTAGAAGTCGAACACCGTTTGATTAAAGTCATTCCTAAAGAATTTTTAATTGACTCGCATCACTGGCTAATTTTACATGGCCGTTATTGTTGTATTGCGCGTAAGCCTAAATGCGCTGAATGTGTGGTGTCAGATGTGTGTAACTGGCCTGATCGCTTTGAATTTGGTGCACATCGTCATACTACGCTGCATGAAATTCATCACGCGCCCATATCTAAGTAAGTGCTTCGGTAGACTTTTGCAAAGTGATCTAAACTTATTGATGACATGCTAGATCATCAAAGCAATGCGAATCATCCAAAATAGTGTGGATAACTGTGCAATCTATGCACAAGATTGTACAGAGATGAACTTGTTTCTTCATGGTTGGTATTTTCACCGTTACCTAATCTTTTTGTCTCTGTAACTGCTTGAGATTTTATAAAAATTACAATACCTAAAGTAATAATACCAACCACAAGAATTATTAATAGAATTTTATTCTTTTTCATAAGGTTTTATAAAAACTGCCCAAATTTAAAATTGCAATCTTTTGCAGATGTGTGATGGTTTATTTATCCTGAGAATCTTCAGACTGACGTTGTTGCTCTTGCTGTTGTTTAAGTTTCGGATGCAATTGATAGTGCTTGCCTGATTTTTTTTCAGCCGAATTCTGAGCTTGTGTGTTGCGCAACAACTTATAGCTCACAAAAACAAGAAAGCCTAAAACGGCAATACTTGCCAATAACATGATGATCACAGCAGCATGTTGCAAAGCACTCTCCCAAACTGACACAAATAAAAAGAGCCCTAATATGAATCAGGACTCTTTTAAAGTCAAAACAAGCAGCCTGTTTAAACGATTTTATTTTCTTTTAAACAGACTTGGTCTAAGACCTAGACTTATTTTGCTTGGTCTAAAATAGCAAACAAATCTGCTTGAACTTCTTCAATTGGACGAAGACCATTCAATTTGTTATAGCTTGGTGCATTTTCACCAGAAGCAGCACGACCTTGATAGAAGCCAACCAATTGCTCAGTTTCTGAGTGATACGCTTTTAAACGCTTACGAATGGTTTCTTCTTGGTCATCTGGACGTTGAACCAAATCTTCGCCAGTTTCGTCATCTTTACCTTCCACTTTTGGTGGATTGTAAACAAGGTGATAAATACGACCAGATGCAGGGTGCTGACGACGACCAGACAAACGTTGTACGATTTCTTCGTCTGCAACATCAATTTCAATCACGTGGTCGATATTGATGCCTTCGCTTTCCAAGGCTTCAGCTTGTGGAATAGTGCGAGGGAAACCATCAAAAATACAACCATTCACGCAATCTGGCTGCGCAATACGCTCTTTCACTAAGCCAATGATCAGTTCATCAGATACCAAACCGCCACCGTCCATGACGCTTTTGGCTTGTAGACCTAATTCAGTACCTTCACGAATTGCAGCACGGAGCATATCACCGGTTGAAATTTGTGGGATATTGTAGCGCTTACAGATCAACTGAGCTTGTGTACCTTTACCTGCTCCAGGTGGTCCGAGTAAGATAATGCGCATAAAAAAACATCCTCATTTTAACAATGTATTTGACACTCGTTGCATATCAGAGCCATCGCCCTTTACGCAGCCAGCATCCTCTTATAAGAAAGCGACAAACAAATGTATTAAACCAGCAATAAAACCAGTTACACCACCCAAGACAATTAAAATCCACTCATCTTCCTGAAAGGCAGGACGCAAGAGATTCTGGAATTCTTTTGGCGTCAGTTCACGAATACGATCTCTGAACATTTGATAAATTTTCTGTGCACGGCTCGCATTAAAGGCAGGGTCGCATACAGGCACCATCGTAATTTCAATCGAACGATCAATCAAGTCAGTCTTGAGTTTGGCATACTCTTTTGGCCCCAAAGACAACTGTAAAGAGGTACGAACCAATGGTGTTTCCATAATTTCGTTGATGTGGCGTTTGACAATACGGCGGGTTTTGTCTTTTTTACTGCCATACATCATTTCAGTCATAATCGATTTTAACGTAATCAGATCTTCTGTGACTACCGTTGCAAACACATCCGAGACTTCTTCTTGGCGTTTCATGAACGCACCCTGAATATTATAAGTCCCAATGCGTGGAATCACTGGCTTAATCCATGGAAATTGACGATTTTCAGTCAATTTAAAGAACTGCGGATATTTCACGTAATGTGGTTCGACTGGGTTAAATACCATCCAAATCGCAATCCAGTTGGTCAAGAAGCCCCAAATTGCCGCCCAAAATGGAACCGTCCAGTGCCATGGTACAAGAAACCAAACAATCATTTGGAAAATACCAAAGAACATCCCAATCAATGCACTGATATGCCAAATAAAGTTAATTTCTTTTTGACCGACTTTTAGGAACATACGCACCATTAAGCGGCGATCACCTTCCATTTGGCTGACCACCATTTCACGCATATCCACCAAGGATTCAACATTCAAGGTCAGTTCAGTCACCAATTCACGCAGCACACCTGGCAATTGTTTATGCGCCTGAGCGTAAATACGGCGTTTAATCGAATAGGGTAGGTTTTCCCAAAGCACTGCATTACGGTCTAACATGACCTCATCAATCAAGTGTTCAAGTTCAAAACCCACTTGCTCACCAATAATACGCGCCATGTCTTCTGGGTCCATAGCGTTAAGAAACTCACGCAACGAGCCCAGTTTTGACAAGGTGTTATCGGTAATGATGCCTGAAATACGCCCTGCTTTACGCGGAACAATCCCCTGCCATCCCACAGGAATAGGTCCAAGGTGAAAGCCCCAAAAGCTAATTGGATAGAACACCATTTTTAGTGCCATCCACACGTGCGCCCAAGTCACAAAAGCAGTCACAGGAATAATACTGAGCACGGCCCAAAAATCTGGACGATTCAAAAAGGTTTGCCACAACTGATTGACGTACTCAAGCATGCATTTTTTCCATATTTAGTTCTAATTACAAGATTCTAAAGTAGTTAAAAGTCACTATTCTGACTACAAACCCATACTGAGCGTATAGGAAAATTGTAGTCTAGGCTCAGTTTCCGCAATCACTCGCCCTTGTCGATCTTCCAATTTTTCACCTGCGCCAATGCCAACACTAAAGCTACTGATGCGTTCAGGGCTCAGTAATACATAAGCCAGATCAATGCCTGCACCTAAACGCGCTTTTTCTTCACCATCCACCCATTTAGATTCTAGGTGTCCTGCGTAAGCGCCAATATAATAACCATTTTTGTCTTTACCTGTGAGGTGGTATGGGTAACGAAAACCTGTTTGCCCACCGACTTCATGGTCACCATTTAAAAAAGCCCCCGCTTTTAGATAGGCAATGCCATAAGGATTGACCCATTCACCATTCAAATGCAGTAATTTTTGGGTAATACCCGCCCCTACATTCCAGGTTTTTGCGCTATCTGCGCTAATTTTTGCTTCAGGTAAAAAAGTAGTGTTCCCAGCAAAGCTAAAACTTGAAAAGGCAAGTAATGCCACGAAAGAATAGACTTTTGTCATTATTGTCACCAGTGTCCATTTGTTTTAATTTTAAAAACAGTCCTGTTTTCGTGTTTTGACTCTAGCAGAATTGTCAGGATTCTTATATACAGCAAATTACAATTTTGATGTCGCTAAAGTCAAAAATTAAGATTGCGCCCATCTTCTAGGTTAAATCGGGCAATTCAGTCAAACATGGTTACTCAAAATTGCCAATAGATGCGTTAGAATAGTCCAAATTCGTTCTCCCTCATTTTTGTTAAGCCAATTTTTGTATGAAACAACACTATCCGTTAAAAAATGCTCAGCAAGAGAAGCGTATTTTTCGCAATCGCATCTTTTTTTCGGTGGGTGTTGTGGTTTTTTTCTTGCTGCTGTTGGTGGCTCGTTATGCCTTTTTACAAATTAGCGGCTACGATGAATTTGCGACTGCATCAGATAAAAACCGAATTCGGCTACAACCACTCGCACCTGCACGTGGTTATATTTATGACCGCAATGGTGTGTTATTGGCAGATAACTACCCTGTGTTCTCAGCCACTTTAAGCCGTGCAGATGTTGAAGATATTGACGATACCATTGCGCGACTGACACCTGTTTTACAACTGACAGAAGAAGATATCGATCGCTTTAAAAGTCGGATTAAAACTTCACGTAAAACTGAACGTGTATCGATCAAGCTGAATTTAAATGAATCGGATATTGCCCGTTTTAGTGAAGTTAAATTTCAGTTCCCTGGGGTCAATATTGAAACCCAGATGACACGTTACTATCCGCATGGTGACTTATTTGCGCACGTGATTGGTTATGTCGGGCGCATTAACGACAAAGAACTGAAAGAAATTGACAAAGATGCTTATGCAGGCACCAACTTGATTGGCAAAATTGGGGTGGAGAAATCGTATGAGCACTTGCTACATGGCGTACCCGGCAACGAATCTGTAGAAGCCGATGCACATGGTAATGTGCTGCGCAATTTAGGACGTAAAGACCCTGTACGTGGCAATGATTTGTTTTTGTCATTGGATTATGGCTTGCAAGTGGTCGCCTCTGAACAACTGGCAGAACGCCGTGGTGCAATTGTGGCACTTGACCCACGTACAGGTGAAATTTTAGCTTTAGTCTCCAGTCCGAGTTTTAACCCTAACTTATTTGTCACAGGTATTAGCCATACCGACTACTCTGCCTTACGCGATAATTTAGATCAACCACTCTATAACCGTGCAGTACAAGGTGTTTATCCACCGGGTTCTACCATTAAGCCGATGTTTGGTTTAGGCGGTATTCATTATGGCTATGTCGACTGGAAAACCGCCATTCAGGATTATGGTTATTTCACTTTACCAGGCGACAGCCACCGTTTCCGTGACCATAAAAAAACTGGGCATGGCATTGTCGATATGCACAAAGCTCAAGTCGTGTCGTGTGATACCTACTTCTATGTATTGTCGTATCGCATGGGCATTGAAAAAATGAACGACTGGATGCGTCAATTTGGCTTTAGTGAAAAAACTGGGGTCGATTTACCAAGTGAAAGCACAGGACTCTACCCAAACCCGGACTGGAAAATGCGTACGCGCAAAGCCAAATGGATGAAAGGTGAAACAATTTCCGTCAGTATTGGTCAGGGTGCATTTACCTCGACACCATTGCAATTAGCAATGGCCACCGCCATCACCGCCAACAAAGGATTTAAAGTCACACCGCACGTGTTACGTGAAAGTCGTGGCGCGAAACCATTTAAAGTTCACAATGGTACCAACGGAAAAATTGACTTTAACGGCACAGAAGAAGACTGGATTAAAATGCGTGATGCCATGGTTGATGTGATTCAATCAGGTACAGGTAAAGGGATTAAAGGCGGCTTGCAATATTCAGTTGCAGGTAAAACAGGTACAGCACAGGTTAAAAGTATTGCGCAAGGTAAACGCTATAACGAAGCCTTATTGACCGACCGTCAGCTTGACCACGGTTTATTTGTTGGCTTCGCTCCTGCCGAAAACCCTGAAATCGCAATTGCCATCATTCTAGAAAATGGTCGCGGTGGTTCTGCAGCAACGGCTTTGGCGCGTCCAATTTTAGACTATTGGTTACTGAATAAAAATAAAAAGCCAATTCGTCCATCTGCCGCACAAGTGAGTGGTGGCTTAATGACCGCAGGTTTAAAACCAAGTGAATTGCCAAGTGGTGAAGTCCCTTCATCTACTGCACCAAATACGAATAACGTGAATAATCCGAATACAGCAACCAATCACCCTGCGCTCAACCCAAATCCTTCGCAAACTACTCCGAGTTCAGCTCCAACCAATCCACCTGCAACTGCGCCAACAGCAGATGTACCCACTAACCCAATTGAGAGCGACTAAGCCATGAAAAATCAACTACGTATTATTGGTGGAGAATGGAAACGTCGTCAGTTGGCTTTTGCTTCAATTGAGGGATTACGCCCTACGCCCGACCGAGTGCGCGAAACCTTATTCAACTGGTTAATGTGGGATGTGCAAAACGCCAAAGTGTTAGACCTCTGTTCAGGTTCGGGCGCTTTAGCTTTTGAAGCCCTGTCTCGCGGTGCGGCACACGTGGTCATGATTGAGCCAAACCGTACACAAGCACAGTTTTTACAGCAAAATTTAGAATTATTACGCGTCAATAAAAGCAAAGCACAATTAAAAGTTTCTACCGCACAACATGCTTTGGCGACACTAAAAGATCAGTTTGATTTGGTATTTTTAGACCCGCCTTATAGTTTAGATTTATGGGAAGAATTGGCAGGGTTGGCTGATCCACTCATTGCGGCACAAGGTCTGATTTATGTTGAAGCAGATCGTGATTTAAACCTGTTAAAATTACCGCAGACTTGGCAAAAAGTTAAAGAGAGCAAAGCGGGAACTGTACGTGCGGGCTTATACCAAAAGATTGTTGTTTAAATTTTCTCCTTAAAAGATACGCGGTAATTTTATGACTATCGACACTTTTCAAGAGCCATCCATTAATGTAATATTATAACATTACATATTGTAGTGTTTATCTTCATGAAAGTTCGTTCATCTTTAAAAAGTGCAAAATCGCGTGCCGATTGTCAAATTGTGAAACGTCGTGGCAAATTATTTGTGATTTGCAAATCCAATCCACGTTTTAAAGCAAGACAGGGATAATCCCCTGTCTTTTAGTTTTGATAGATTATTACACTGAAATAGTGTGCTTATTCTGAATAGTAACGTGTATCGACACTAAAACTTTCAGGAAATTTTGCTTGAACCTGCGCATAAAATGCCATGATTTCAGCCATATCTTTTTCAAAATCACCGGTTGGATGCACAATTTTTCCCACACCCGTTTTCTTTTTTGCGTAATCCATATACGCCAAAGCAATTGGCACACCTGCATTTAACGCAACATGATAAAAACCTGTTTTCCATTGTTCTTGACGCGCACGTGTGGCTTCAGGCGTCACCAACATCACCAATTTAGGATGGTTTTTAAATAAGTCCGTCATGAGCTGAACCATACTAGGTCGTGCTTCGCCTGGTGCTTTCGGACGACGGTCTATACCAATACCTCCCATCGCACGGACAAATGGCCCAAACGGCAATTTCATATAGCTGTCTTTAATGGTCAAGCGAACATTAACGCCCAAAGCTTTAAGCCCTAAGCGTGCATATAAGGCATCCCAATTACTGGTATGCGGTGCAGCAATCATCACATATTGGTCTAATTCCAACGGACAATGATTGTCGATTTCCCAACCCATTAAATTTAAGCTTCGCTCAGCTAACTTTTCAAACACAACCGCATACCCCAAATAAAGTGTGCGAATTTTAGCAAGCATCGACAAATACAAAAGTCTAAAACGACGAATAAATAAACAAATACTTTATAAATGTATAAAAATTTCCTGCACTCATCTTATTTTTGTCATTCCATGCAAAATCATACTGTTTTTGCGCTTATTCATTGCTAGATTCAAGCAAGTTTAAAATGGTAAATATATAAATTTACGCACAGTTTGCTGAGTTTTTTTACGGTCTAATCCGATGTAATCCTTGAAGTGAAACTTAAAACTTTAAAACATCGGGCTTGTTATGATTTGCTACAAATCTTCATTAAAAATAAGGCAAATTGGCTTTTCAGATACAAGGTGAAAGTTTAAGGTGGCAGCAAGACAAGTTTGAAGTTTAGAACATTTATGCTGAATCGTTATCCGATTGCACTCAGTACACTTAGCTTATTTTTAGTAGCTTGCGGATCAACTGACCCAAGCAGGGAGTATCAATCCGCTTTGCCTTCTGAGCCACAAATTACGCCCAAAACTGAAGTTCAAAATTCAGCAACTTCATGGACAGGACAAGCTACAGGTAACTTTAGAGCCTTATTGCCTTGTGACAACTGTGAACAGCATGTGATTCATTTACGCCTGAATGATGATCAAACCTTTCAACTCAGCGACATTAAACGCTCGAAACAGCGCCAGCGCGAAAACCAAGTGGCGGGAACGATTCAAGCTGCTCAGGGCAACAATCAGCAAGACAAACAGAACCAACACCCATCGCAAAACACGGCAAATGAATGGTTGCTCAATACAGAAAATGGGCAAGCCTATGCACGTATTCAACTCACAGCTCACGGTCTTCAATTCAGCTTATACAATCAGAAAAAGACACAAAATCAGCAGAAAAATGAAACTCAGGTTTTCTTACATCCTGTAGAAAATATGCAAGTCAGTAATGCCCTGAAGCATGTCGATATTCAGGCTGAACACGTACAAAATGTTGAGGTCAAAGAATTAAACGACCCTGTGATGGCACACGATTATTTTCTGGCAATTCACAATCAATCTGATCAAGCATTACAATTACATGCCAATGACTTGGTTTTGGTCGATCAGCAATATCAAGAATATGCAGCCGTAGTCGATCCGCATTTTTTAGAACCAATTCCTGCACAACAAAAACAATGGATTAAGGTGTCTTTCCATTACCCAGCTTCTGTAGAGGCAGATGTGATCAAAATTAAATAGGTTACAGCTGCTGCATTTCATAAATGAAGGAACATCAATTTAAGGATGTTTCAAAGTTCTTTGACTATTTTAAATAGCCATAAAAAAACCCTGCATCAGCAGGGTTTTCTTTTAAACCATCAAGCGATTACGCGTTGAATTGGTTCATTGTGTTTTTAGCTTCGTCCGCTGCTTTAAGCGCGTTGTCACCAGAGAAAATTTCTTTGTGATCGTCACCGATGTCAGAACCAGCCATTGCTTGGTGTTTAACACAAGCGATACCACCGCGGATTTCTTTACGTTGTACGCCAGCAACATAAGCCAACATACCTTCAGAACCGAAGTAACCTTGAGCAAGCTCGTGAGTAGAAAGAGCAGCTGTGTGGTAAGTAGGCAGAGTGATCAAGTGGTGGAACACGCCTGCTTCACGAGAAGCGTCTGCTTGGAATGTACGTACTTTTTCGTCAGCTTCAGCAGCCAATTCAGAATCGTCGTACTCAGCGCTCATTAATTTAGCGCGGTCGTATGCAGATACGTCTTTACCTTCAGCAACCCAACGGTCGTACGCTTGTTGACGGAAGTTCAGTGTCCAGTTGAATGATGGAGAGTTGTTGTAAACAAGTTTCGCATTTGGCACAACTTCACGTACACGGTTAACCATGTGAGCGATTTCTTCTACGTTTGGAGTCGCAGTTTCGATCCAAAGAAGGTCAGCACCGTTTTGTAAGCTAGTTACACAGTCAAGTACAACACGGTCAATTTGAGTGCCTTCACGGAACTGGTACAAGCCAGAAGCTAAACGCTTAGGACGGTGTAATTTACCATCACGCTTGATTAGGATTTCGTCTTCTTTCGCTTCAGAGATGTCAATTTCTTGAGTGTCTAAGTAGCTGATGTATTGAGAAGCGATGTCGCCTGGCTCTTTAACTACTGGGATTTTTTGAGTTAAGTCAGCGCCTTCAGAGTCAGTACGTGCAACGATGATACCGTCGTCAAGACCCATTTCTAAGAACGCATAACGTAACGCGTGGATTTTAGCGATGAAGTCTTCGTGTGGAACAGTTACTTTACCAGCTTGGTGACCACATTGTTTCGCGTCAGAAACTTGGTTTTCGATTTGAAGTGCACATGCACCCGCTTCGATCATTTTCTTAGCTAATAAGTAAGTTGCTTCTTCGTTACCGAAACCAGCGTCGATGTCCGCAATGATTGGCACAACGTGAGTTTCAAAGTTGTCGATTTGAGCAGTGATTTCAGCAGCTTTAGCAGTATCACCAGCGTCTTGTGCTTTTTTAAGTGCGCGGAACAAATCGTTTAATTCTTTTGCGTCAGCTTGACGTAAGAATGTATAGATTTCTTCGATCAATGCAGGAACAGAAGTTTTTTCGTGCATAGATTGGTCAGGAAGTGGACCGAATTCTGAACGAAGTGCAGCAACCATCCAACCAGAAAGGTAGATATAACGGCGTTCAGTAGTACCGAAGTATTTTTTGTTCGCAATCATTTTTTGTTGCGCAACAAAACCGTGCCAGCAACCTAAAGATTGAGTGTATTTGCTTGAATCAGCATCATAAGCAGCCATATCACGACGCATAATCGCAGCTGTATATTTAGCAATATCTAAACCAGTTTTGAAACGGTTTTGCATTTGCATACGCGCAGCATCTTCAGGACTGATGTCTGCCCAAGTGTTGCCGAATTTTGCTTTTAATTCGCGGATTGCATCAATCGCTGTTTGGTATGTAGTCATGATATTGTACCCTGTAATATTATTTAGGATTTATCAATCGAAGGCTAAATCGCGCTTATGCTTGATTGCTCAGATTTAGAGCACTTCGTTACGATGAATACAGAGTAGAGTGACTGAATGAATTAATCCAATATTCTCGTGTAATTCTCGGTATTTTTTAAAAAAATGTATAGATCAAAGTCTTAATTCACAAAAACAATAAAAACACAACCTATTGATTTTAAAAACCTTATTTAGAAAATTAATCAAATATCTTTGCTTACAAATTCATCTCTGTGCCGATATTTTCTGCATTAGACTTAAGTCTTGCATTTCATAAAAAATGCTTGCATTGGCGATTTCTGCCATTTTTTAGCAAAATTTTGCTGCTTTTCAGCGCAATGTAAGTGCATAAGTTTCATACAAAATAGAATCTGCTATCAGTTCTGCCAATGCTTTTAAGTGTTTTTGCATTTAAGATTAAAAAGTATAGATGCAGTACTAGGCAACCTACATTTCTTTAGGAAATAATGATGGGGCTGGCTGTTTTTATTCAGATTTTTTGCTGTTTATCTCGTCGATTTTTTCATCATAATTTATACACAAGCCTTACGGCTTATGGCATAATTCCAATAATTTAGTGATTTTATTTTCGGTATTTATTTTATGAATCTGGAGCGGGTTGATCTTAATCTATTAATTTATCTTGACGTCTTACTTCGTGAAAAAAATGTAACCCGTGCTGCAGAACAATTGGGCGTTACCCAACCTGCGATGAGTAACATTTTACGTCGTTTGCGCAATTTATTTAATGATCCCCTGCTGATTCGTTCTTCTGAAGGCATGACGCCAACTGAACGTGCCTTAGAATTACAACCGCGTATCCGCGATGCCTTATCTGACCTTTCTATGATTTTGGAGCCGCGTACTGAGTTCCGCCCTTATACTTCAAATCGTGTATTTCGGATTATGACCTCCGATTACGCAGAAGCCACATTAGTCCCACGCTTGGTTAAAGCTTTACGCTCTGAAGCACCTAATGTGGTATTAGACTTTTTAACCCCGAGTGATGTGTCTTATCGCGACATGGAACAAGGTAAAGTCGATTTGGCGATTAACCGTTTTAATGAAATTCCACAAAGTTTCCATCAGGTTTTAGTTTGGCGTGATAGTTTTTCTTGCCTGCTCAATCACAAACACCCTGCTGCCAATAACCTGAATTTAAAAAGTTACTTAGATGCACAACATATTTGGGTTTCTAAAACAGGTATGGGCGTTGGTTTTGGTGTGAATCCAGAGAAACAAGCGGGACTGGGTTGGATTGATCAAGCTTTAGAGCGTATTGGACAAAAACGTAAAATTTCGGTGTTTACCCGTCATTATCAAATGCCTGCACTACTCGCGTCTAATGTAGATTTAGTCGCAACCTTACCTACACGTATTGCGCGCTTACAAGCCAAAAGCCAAAGTTTACTGATTAAAGACCCACCATTTTATATTCCAGAATTTGAATTAAAGATGGCATGGTGTCCGTTGTTACATCATCACCCTGCACACCGTTGGTTACGCCAATTGATTTTATATGTAGCGCGCCAAATGATTGAAGAAGAAAACCGTGAGTTTTTACTGAATAACTCTCAATTTTCAGCCTATTAATTAAAAATTCACTGAACTTATTGGCACAAACGCTTATACTCAGATGAGGAATATTTCGATATTCCTCATTGTTTAATCATGATTTAATAAAGATTCAAATTGTTATATTTAAAATAATATAATCCACAGGTGGATTCGTGAGCCTCTTCCAGAATATTGTTATTATCCTCATCCTCATTGTCGGAGCTGGTTTTTTATCGCTGACTGAAATTGCGTTGGCTGGTGCACGTAAAGTTAAACTGAAAATTCTAGCCGAATCAGGCGATGAACGTGCCCAAAAAGTTTTAGACCTACAAGAAAACTCAGCTGATTTTTTTGCTGCCTCACAAATTGGCTTAAATGCAGTTGCCATTTTAGGTGGTATTTTAGGTGAAGGCGCATTCCGTCCTTATTTTTACAACTTAGTTGTGCGCT
Source organism: Acinetobacter sp. YH12099 (assembly GCF_013419195.1). Classification (NCBI taxonomy): domain Bacteria; kingdom Pseudomonadati; phylum Pseudomonadota; class Gammaproteobacteria; order Moraxellales; family Moraxellaceae; genus Acinetobacter; species Acinetobacter sp. YH12099. The sequence continues at coordinate 87,854 of NZ_VPAP01000002.1, forward strand.
TCTATCAAGGACCATGGGCTGAAACGCTTAGTTTTGCCTTGTCATTTACCTTAGTGACTTCGCTGTTTATTTTATTTGCCGACCTAATGCCTAAGCGTTTGGCAATGATCGCCCCTGAAAAAATTGCGGTATCGGTGATTAATCCGATTCAAATTTTTATTCGGATATGCAAGCCTTTGGCATGGATGATTAATGCGATTGCCAACGTGCTGTTCCGTTTATTCAAAGTAAACACCACGCGCGAAGACAATATTACCTTTGATGATATTTCTGCAGTCATGGATGCAGGCGCTCAAGCAGGTGTTTTACAAAAGCAGGAACATCACTTTATCGAAAACGTGTTTGAACTCGAAGAACGTAACGTACCTTCGAGTATGACCACACGTGAAAATGTGGTGTTTTTTACCCTAAAGGAATCTGAAGCCAGTATTCGTCAAAAACTTGCAGAATATCCTTATTCCAAATTTTTGGTCTGTAGCGAAAATATTGATGATGTGATTGGTTATGTTGATGCCAAAGATATTTTGGTCAGAATCCTCAATAATCAATCTTTACTACAACTAAATGAAAGCACCATCCGTAATGTATTAACCATTCCAGATACACTCACGCTGTCTGAAGTCTTAGACCGTTTCCGCTCGACCAAAGAAAAATTTGCCGTAGTCATTAATGAATATGCGTTGGTTGTGGGCGTAATTACCCTGTCTGATATTATGATTACTGTGATGGGCGATTGGGTAACACCTATTGAAGAAGATCAGCAAATCATTAAACGTGATAACAATTCTTGGCTGATTGATGGCAGTACACCAATTGAAGACATTAAACACGCGCTGCAAATTGATGAAATGCCAGATGATGAAAATTATGAAACCATTGCAGGTTTTATGATGTATAAGCTACGTAAAATCCCGCGTCCTGCCGACTCTGTACTTTTTGATGGTTATAAATTTGAAGTGGTCGACGTCGATCATTTTAAAATTGACCAACTTTTAGTGACACGAATTGTAGAAACGCAGGAAATACAAAACAACAATGAAGCAGATGGATAGTGAGATTCCTTGTATTCGTTCAGCCTGATTGCATCTACATTTTCTCGCATTCACAAAAAAGCACCACATCAAAATGAAGTGGTGCTTTTTTAAATCTGAACTGATACTTCTGAAATTTAGCTGAGTATTTACTTAATACTTACTGATCAACTCATCCAATACTGCTTGATAATGAATCGCAATATCTTCAGCTAAAATTTTATAGACATTGTCGAATTGCACCATTGGCCAACCTTCTTTCCAGAAAGGGAAAATATTGTGCAAATCATGCGTTACCACAGCATCTTCACGCACAATCGCTTGTGCAACCTGAGCCAATACTTGTGCAGTTTCTGTGCCATCAATGGCTAAATAATCAATCCCACGTGCTTTTAAAATACGCACACGGTCTTTTTTATAACGAATTTTTTTCATTTGCGCTTCATTTAACTGCAAAGCCAAACTCACCGCTTCTACAAATTTGCTTTCAAATGATTGATTCAGTGCCACCAACGCTGCTTTATGCGCTTCCTGACGACCTGCTTTCCCACCATTACGGATAATTTCTTTTGCCTCTGTGTCTAGCTCATCACTTTTCATAGACTGCAAAATGTCGAGTATTTCGATATCACTTAATGATTCAGGAGATTGGTCAATCATGTACTGCCCTTGGACAAAAATAGAAAAACGCTATTTTCGCACAATTTAGCTAAAAGCTCGACACATTCCGAAGCAATTGTTCACACAAGGCAGTGCTGCACCTATTACAGTGCAGCAGTTTAAAATTGATCTTTCAGCTTTGATCATCCTTGTTTATTTTAAATTTCTTATTGTTCCCTTAGTTTTTCTCCTGAATTTTACCGTCTATTTAAAACCCGTTATTTCAAATGAATAATCCAATAAATAACAGGTTTAACTTTTCAACTCACTTGTACTTTTTAGTAAAAAATAATTAACAGGTTGCTCTTTACACTTAATACAAGTTTTCGCGTTTATCATGATCGAGGCGGTCAATATAGCGTTCTAAATGTAGCATCGCATGATACATTTTATTTAAGTTCCGAACATTGATTTGCTGACGAACAATATTTTTGTGTAACCGTTTTAATGCACGTAGACTGTGTTTTGGCGTATATGCAGATAAAATTTTCATAAGCCTGCTCTCTCTATCAAATTATTTTACATGAACCGTTTTGTTATCTTGAGAATGAATTCAATGAATATAAAGATAAGCTCTATTATTGACAGGGTGTGTCCTACACCTCCTTAATATTTGACTATTTGGAAAAATTTTATTGTGTTGAATTGTAGTTTAAAGAAATATTTATGTAATTATGATTAAAATAATTGCTAAAAAAGATTCAAAAAATCTTTGTTAAAATCTTCTATAAAAATATGCATAAAAAAACTGACACTCGGTCAGTTTTTTATGCGGGCTGATTTTAAATTTTGAGTCTTTAAATCACTTCCACCACTACTTTGCCCACATGCTCACCTGTATCCATTTCGGCATGTGCTTGTTGAATTTGATCAAACTGGAAAGTTTTATAAATCATAGGCAGACATTCACCTTTGGCTAACAATGGCCAAACTATCTCTTGCAAACCTTTGGTAATTTCAGCTTTTTCTGCAGTATTGCGGGCGCGCATGGTCGAACCGGTAATGGTAAGACGCTTCATCATAATTTGACCAAGTTTTACTTCTTTGGCTTTTGCACCACCCAAGAATGCGATATACACCAAGCGACCATCACGACGTAATAAGTTTAAATTACGTTCCAAATACGGCGCACCAACAATATCTAAAATGATATCGACCCCGGCATTGTCTGTCGCTGCATTAATCACTTGTTCAAAATCTTGTGTCTTGTAATTAATCGCTGTGGTGAGGTGTGAAATTGCCTGTACTTTTTCATCTGAGCCTACGGTTGCAAAGGTTTTTAGATCTAAGGCATTGCACAGCATTAAAGCAGTTGTACCAATGCCACTGGTTCCACCATGAATCAGTGCCGTTTCACCTGCTTTGGCTTTACCCATTTGGAACACGTTGGCCCACACAGTAAAAAATGTTTCAGGTATCGCAGCGGCTTGCACAAAGCTGACACCCGCTGGAATTGTCAAAGTCTGGCTTTCTGGTACAACACAATATTCTGCATAGCCACCACCATTGGTTAAGCCACACACTGCATCACCAACTTTAAATTGGCTGACATCTGTACCCACAGCAACTACTTCACCTGCTACTTCTAAGCCTGGCACTGGCGTCACGCCTTTAGGCATAGGATACAGACCCTGACGCTGTAAAATATCAGGACGATTTAAACCAAAAGCATGTACTTTGACCAAAACCTCATTGGCTTGTGGCTCAGGTATTGCAACCGTTTCATAGGCTAATTTTTCTGGGCCACCTGGTTCTGTAATAATAATCTGCTGCATTGTGTTTTGTGTCATGGCAAATCCCTGATTGTTTGATGCTGATATGAATTCTGACTATTTGAACATAAAACAGCAAAGCATTAAAACCCAGATTAACTTAGGTATAATTCTCATGCCGTGGTGTTTCATGCGTGATTAAATTTTTATTTATGATTAAAGAGTATGTGATGTCAGAAATTGTGGAATACAACGAAAATAATTACCGTGAGTTTGAATATGAAACAGGCGTTGCGGTGATTCGTTTTTATGCGACGTGGTGTACGCCTTGTGTTCAAAATGCACCATTTTTTGAGCAGCTTGCCCAACTTTTTGATGCTTCGGTAAAGTTTGGCAAAGTGAATGTCGATCAATCTCCAATTTTAACTTTGCGTTATCAAGTCTTTGGTTTACCGACCACTCTGATTTTTAAAGATGGCAAATTGTTGAACGACTGTCGGGCAATGTTTCTGTCGTACAACTTCAACAAAAAATTCAGAGCTATCTTTAAGCCATGTAGAGTAGCGTCAACATATTAAGTTTGAATTACTACCTGATCGCGTCCTGCATGTTTGGCTTGATACAAATGCGCATCTGCAGCTTTCATAAAATCATCCACGTGCGTATACGCTTGTGCGCGAGTCATCCACGCTACACCGATACTTAAAGTCACATATTGTTTATGGTCTTCTCGTGCTACATGCTCAAAAGCTGCATCACGCACAGCCTGCAAGACCTTTTGCATGAGTGGTGCAATCGCAGGTTGCGGAATATCGTGCAGTAAAATGGCAAATTCTTCACCCCCATAACGTGCCACAAACGCATTTTTAGGCAAAGTATCTTGTAAAACTTTAACTAGGTTTTGCAGAATTTGATCGCCTTTTAAGTGCCCATAATGATCATTGTATTTTTTAAAATAATCGACATCGAGCATCGCAAAGACCAAAATATGTCGCTTATTTTGCAAGGTTTCAAAATACAAACGCTGAATTTCTTCATTTAATGCACGGCGATTATATGCCCCTGTTAATGCATCGGTTTTAATCTGTATTTCCAGTTTTTCATTCAAAAGACTGAGTTGTTCAGTGCGTTCCTGCACTTTTAAATCTAACGAGCTGTTTAAATGAATCAGTTTTTGGTTCAAGCGTTCAATGCGTAAGTTATGGTAGGCATAATTTCGTGCCTGCTGAAACATGATGAGCAATGCATAAACACTGGTCGAAATAAAAGATAAATGAATGGAATTGACCAGATTCAGCATTAATAAAAAATCATGAATAAATGTGCCACATAGAATAATTACTGCCCAAAAATTAATTTTGGAATAATCCTCTCCTGAACGCAGGGTTTGATAAAATCCATAAGCAAAATTTGCCAAAATCAAAACAAAGAAAAATGAACTATAAAATGCCAATTGCTGAAAAATAGTGGGTTCTGCCCACAGCGTCACCCCAATATTAAAGCTCAATAACAGCATTGCCGCGCTATATACCCAACGATGCAAATAGCGCGAACTGAGCAAAAACATATAACTCAGGAAAAATAAAATCGCTAAAAAACTAAATAAATATTCGAGTCTTATTCCCCAAGACCAACTTAAATTCAGGAAAGTGGTATAGGCATAGGGTGCAGAAAATAAATTGTGTAATGCCAGAAAAACAATAAAAATGCCGAAAATAAAAATACGCTTGGTCTTTCCACCATTTGCAAGACTAAATGCCGAAAACATCAAGGTAAACAAACCAATACCAAGTACTGCCCCACAAATCATGGCAATACTCATCATCAAACGCTGATACTGTTGATTGATGGTGCGACTTAAACCAATTTTCATTGGATTTTTTAAACCACCTTGCAAGCTCTGAAAGCTAGACGCTTGAATGGTCAGGGTAAAATATTCACTTTCAGGAACAAAATATGCAATTCGTGGGGCATTTTCGGTTTGGTGACTACTCGCATCTGCACCGACTGTGCCAACACGCACCAGTGGATCGCCATTTAAAAATACCCGATAGGCGCCATATTGGTTGGGAATCCAAATCGCAATACGTCTGCCTAGAAATTCTTTTGGAATTTGAAAGTGCCCAATAAAAGTGCCGTAAGTATTGGCATTGCCCATTAAATCTTCAAATGAAGCAGGCAATTCAACGGTATTCGATGCCAGTACCGCACTGGGTTCTTGAATCAATTGTTGCGGATAAAACAACCATCGCCCAGTCAAAATACTCGATTGATCTTCAGTAAATTGAACAGAATTGAGCAGTTGTTGATGTAGATAGTAAGATTCAGGTGCAGACTCATACTGCGCCAACACACGCGGTGGTGTGAGTACACTGCACAGTAAAATTAAGAAGAGTAATGCACACTTGTGCCACATCCGAGTGAAATTCAAAAATGCAAAAATCCTATTGTGCTTGTTTTTTAATCTAATCGTTCTTGCACTAAATTTGAAGTAAAAAATTAAGTCATTTATGCTAGACCTTACTGGCATCGGATGAATGACTTAAATTCTAGCGGTTTGGCTAAGTTGAAAGGTGTTTATTGATCGCGTGTTTTCACATCATACAATTCAATTTCAAAAATCAAATTAGAATTAGCAGGAATGATATTGCCCATTTTGCGCTCACCATAAGCCAAATGCGCAGGTACGATCAGTTTGCGTTTACCACCCACTTTCATCCCCATGATGCCTTGATCCCAGCCTTTAATGACACGACCTGTACCAATCACGGTTTCAAAATAGTTACCACGGTCTAAGGATGAATCAAACTTGGTGCCATCTTCCAACCAGCCTGTGTAATGCGTAGTAATTAAAGCGCCTTTAACCGCTTCTTTCCCCTCACCCACCACCAAATCAATAATTTCTAATTCTGCACTCATGTTCATCTCCAAATATTTACACTTCGATGTTTAAGATAATTTCCAGCTCGTGCAAGTGTTATTGCAACTGTGTCCACTCAATCTGAGCCTGTGCCTGATCGCCAATCAATGTCCATTCGCCATCCATTACATTCGACTGCAATTGCATGGTACGTTCGCATAAAGCTTGAACGGCTTCGGTACTCGCTGGCGATAGTTGCCACACTTCAACATTATTTAAAGTTTTGATTTTACTGTTACGTTTGTACCATTCATCTACCGATGAACCATAAGCAATAATCGCAACTTGCTTACAACGCGAACTGGCTTTTTTGACTTTGTCTTCATCTGGGCAACCGACTTCAATCCACTTAATTAACTGCCCTGTTAAGTCTTTTTCCCACAAAGCAGGCTCATCGGTTTCAAATAAATCTTTGGTAAATTCCAAAGCTTCATCTGCATAACGTGCGAATGCCAAAATACGCACCATCAATCGCTCAATAGTTTCAGAAGGATGCAATGCCATGGTGAGCTGATAGTCACCGTATTGATGCACATCCATATTGGCAATGTTCAAATCTGCCTTATAAATTGTCGCTTTCAGCGCCATTGTCTATTCCTAAAACTATGTTTAAATTTGCCACTAAGCATAATGGATTTTCTGTGATTTTGCTGTATCGTTTGCCCGATAACGTATAGATTTCAGTCTAGAACCGCAGCAGCATCGACCCGATACGCCAATAGTTCAGCCTCAAATTTTTCCCAATCACGCTCGCTTTGATAAATAATTTCCAACCGATTGTCTATGCCTTCATCGGTAGATTGATAATTAAATTGCTGCGGATTGAAGTTGAAACTTTTCCAACCCTGATTGGTATAAAAAATTCCTTTAATACGCAGCCAATCTTGCTGTTCACAGAGTAAATCTAATAAGGGATAAAAGTCGAATTGCCAACGTTTAGGCAATTTCCAACCTGCGACTGCATATCCTTGTGCAGTTTCGACATAGTGATATGGCAATTGTTTGATTTCTGCAGACTCTTGCAGATTTGTAGAGCTGACCTTCTGTTGCAATTTTAGCAACGGCTGAATTTTACGCTGTGTACCGACATACGGTATATCCATTTCGGTCAAAGCCAGATGACCCTGTTCTGCTTTCAACCATTTTTGCGCGTAGGCTTGATATTCCTGTTGTAGTTGTATGAGGGCTTGCTCATCTGCCGCCTGCATTTGGTCTGCATGTGACACCACAATAATTTGTGCAGCTTTGAGCTGATCGGCATACAGGTTTTGCTGCGTCCACGCCTGATCATGCAAACGCGAACCATCTACTACCGTCACCAAGGCGCGCATCGATAAATGCGTATGCCAATGTGGTTCGGTCAGTTGTTCCAAGAGTTGCGCAGGATGCCCCAAACCTGTCGGCTCGATGAATAAACGGTCAGGCTTCGCTTCGGACAATAAACGCGACAAAGCAATTTGCATAGGCAATTGGCTGCTACAACATAAGCAACCGCCCAATAATTCTTTGACTTGATAACCCTGTTGCTGAGGTAAGAGTTGTTGATCGACCCCGATTTGTCCAAATTCATTCATCAGCACCGCCCAAACTTCATGTTCTGGTTTTTGGCTGAGTAACTGTTTCAATAAGGTGGTTTTTCCTGCACCGAGAAAACCAGAAATAATATGCGTCGGGACTGCTTTTTGTGGTGCAATTAATTTCAAAATAAGCTCACTTTATTGAATTTCAAACAACTCAAGCATGCTAAGCAAGTTTAGCGATTAGTTCAATCTGAATCTAAACACACTGAAATTTATTCATTTCAGCACATCTATCACCATCATGATTTGAAAAATTCACTTACATTTATTACGTGATGATCTGCAACTTATTTGGGGAAATACACGAGTTTTAGCCGCTTGATGTTATGTTTTATTGCCAACCACGCAATTTTATTGCGGAAAACACAGCCATTTTGATTGGATTTGACTGCATATTTAAAACAAAAATTACCAAACTACGACCTATTCATCATCATTGTGCGGTTCAAGTAACCGTCATTGTTTTGCTTTGTTGCAAGCATTGATCCCATAGCTTTGGCTCTTTAGCATGAGTTCCTGTTCAGCCCGTTCAAATCAGGTGATGACTGACTTGAACACTTTAGCCGCAATAAGTTTTTTTACTTAATGCTTGTGCTGAGCACTCCCTACTACTCATGAAAAACTTTAAATAAGGATGCCAAACCATGAAATTGACACAAATTTTACTCGCTTCAACTTTTGCTTTTGCCACTGCAACTACTTTTGCTGCAAAGGCTGAATCGACAGCAACAGAACAGGAAAAAGTGGTTGTTTCAACGCAGGAAACTGTGGCTGAACCAGCTTCAGAACAAGCTGCTGCACAACCTGCATCTGAAGCAAGCACTGAAACCCCTGCTGCATCGACGCAACAGCCTTAAAACTTAGATACATTTAAAAATGTAAATCGAATACAAAAACTGAGTTTTCCGCCACTCTCTCGGTTTACTCAGTTTTTGTTTATCTGCATAACTAATCAATATTGCCTTGGACAAAATTAAAAAATAGGCACAAAAAACCTGTCTACAATTGCAAACAGGTTTTCAGCTAAATTTGATGAAAACTTAGTTTTGTTCAGTTTTCTTATAAATGCTGCAAGATGGATGATGATTTTCTTGCAAACGTGCAACTTTACGTTGCTCTGCTGCTTCAAAACGGCAACGCTTCCAGTCATTGTCTAATTTCAACGCAGGGATTTGTTTTGGTTTACCATTTTCATCGACTGCAACCATAGTGAAGTAACAGCTGTTGGTATGGCGCACTGTACGTTTTTGAATATTTTGTGCTTCTACACGAATCCCAATTTCCATTGAAGTACGACCGACATGGTTCACACTAGCAAGGAAAGTCACCAATTCACCCACATGAATCGGCTCTTTAAAGTTCACTTTATCAACCGAAAGGGTCACCACATAACTACCAGAATAGCGGCTCGCACATGCATACGCCACTTGGTCTAATAGTTTTAAAATTGTTCCACCATGTACATTCCCTGAGAAATTTGCCATGTCGGGTGTCATTAACACGGTCATGGTTAATTCTGACTGGTCATCTAACACTGGGGCAATTTGATCTAATGGTGACATCGCGTTCTCTAGACTCTTTTAAAGACAGTAAGATATGAGCCTATTATTATATCGCGTTTATAAAAGTTTGAATGTTCATTTCGGCAACAACTACATCATTATTATTTATATTGTTTATGATAACATTTATTTAAAATTATAAGACTAAAGACTAAGACTCCCAAGCTGTTATTTTTTAATCCATTTCTGATTTTTTAGAATATTTGTTCAAATTGAATATTACGTGAATCCCCCTGATTCAAGTGTTCAAAAAACAATCTAAAATCTTTTATTCAATGGATTATTCAAGCAAATTTCGGCGAATTTACACGAAAAAAAGTTCAATTTCCCCGTAAATTTTCAAACTTCGCTGCGACATTTAAACCAAGCGCAGCATTTCCTGCGACACATTGCTATAAGTCAAAGTTTGTTCAGTACTCAGTGCAGCTTCAATCACATAAGAACCATCTGGATTAATCATCGTCACTGTAAAAATAACTTGCTCCATAGTGGCAAGTTTCACCTGCTGTCCAATTTCAAAGCCGTGCATGAAGTATCCCCTCGATTTTTTATAAAGTTTTAAAGTCCTGAAGCACAAAAGTTAGGCTGTCTTGGAAGCATGTTCAATTGGTAAACTGCTTAAAAAACGAATTCAGTAAATGCTACATAGAATAAATGGAAACGGTGCGAAAGAACACGCTAAAAAATTGATTTTAAGTCTAAATACCTCATCTCAGTATTTAGATATCTTTATGGTATCTTTATTTTTAAACTATAATATCAAATACTTACAAAGAAAAATCTAAGCAATCTAACATTAAAGTTATTTTTATCAAGCACCTAATTAGACTTAAGTTAAATCTGTTGATTTCATTGAATTGACCTAAATGAAGGATCTGGACAGCTATTTAAACTGTCCATAAAGCCCAAAAGTATTACTCACTTTATAGTCTACAATTCTATGCCCATGCGCATAATGATGCTGTTGATAGACCTGATCGATTTTATTTAATTGCGCTGCGGTTGCTTCTGCACCTGCCAGCATAGTCGCTTCGCGCCCTTTTACATCAAAAATATGGGCTTTTTCACGTAAATCGGGTTGAATGACCACATCTGCCAGTTTCAATTCTTCATTGGCCAAATGCTTTTGCATAATATTAATATTTTGGTTAAACAATCCCCACACATTACTGGTTTCAGTATGAATAGGCTGCGCCAAAATATTCACGGCAATCACAATATCTGCCCCTAAATCGCGTGCAACCTTGACAGGTACAGGGCTCACTAAACCACCATCGACATATTCATGTTCTGCAATTTTAGTAGGTACAAACATACTTGGGATAGACACTGACGCACGCACTGCCTGCCCCGTATTGCCATAATTAAATACGACTTTTTTGCCTTCTTTTAATTCAGTCGCCACCACGTACATCGGGATTTTAAATTGCTCCAAACGGAGTTGATCGACTTGTGCATTGACATAATTTTCAACTTTTTTACCATCAAAAAAGCCTTTTAAATCTAAAGTCACATCCCGCACATCATTGGCTTTCATATTCATGGCAATTTCACGTAATTGCTGTGCATTTTTACCACTGGCATAAATTGAACCGACAATGCTGCCTGCGCTGCTGCCCACAATAAAATCAGGATGAATACCGTACTGCTCAAGTACTTCAATCACCCCAATATGTGCATAACCACGTGCGCCACCACTGCCCAAAACCAAGGCGACAACTGGACCTTTTTTTTGTTGTTTTAACTGACGAAAATCAATTTGATTCAGGCGTGACTCTGCTTCAACCACGGGCTGCGACTCAAGTAAAGTTTGAGTCGAAAATTGCTGCTGTGATGGCACTGCCTGACATCCCACCATCAATAATGCTGTAAGAGATACATACCCAATTTTCATAATGACCTTCTTGAATCCATAGGTTTCAGTCGATATTTCACCGCCAATCGTGACAAGGTTGATCAGCTAACTTGATACAGCAACCATCTTAACGTCAACAGTTATGCTCTCTGTTTTTACCTTGCATGAGCGCCCATAGTCTATCTACTATTTTAACCGATCCTTGTAGTAATTCGTTAAACTGTCACGTCTAGCGACTACAGTGGCGCACAAGTCAAATCTGTCTAAAATTATATGCCAACACCTTCTTATTCCTTATTATTCTGGATTTTTCTGCAATTAGGCTGTCTGTCTTTTGGTGGGCCTGCAGCGCATTTGGTGTTTTTCCATCAGCGTTTTGTGCAACAACTCAAATGGCTAGATGAATCCCAGTATTCACAAATTGTCGCACTTGCACAACTCTTACCTGGCCCAACTAGTAGTCAGGTGGGGTTAGCGATTGGTTATTTGCAAAAAGGCTATTGGGGTGCAGTCCTAGCTTGGTTGGGTTTCACCCTACCTTCAGCGTTGTTTATGGCTTTGGTTGCAGTTTTGGGACATCAATATTTAGATGTACTGTCGTCAAATAGCTTTCACAGTATTCAACTGATCGTATTGGCCGTGGTGGCTTGGGCATTTTGGCAAATGTTGCGTAGTTTTTGTAAAACGGTTTGGCAATATGCCTTAATGTTTGCTTCTGCCCTATTTATTTATCTGATGCCCTTGAGCTTCAATCAAGTTTTGGTGATTCTGATTGCCGCTTGTTTTGGCATTTGGATGGCGAAACACGCAGCACCGACTGCTGCACCAGCATCCACCAATACAACGGCGACAGATACTCATTTTACTGCGGCACATTTACTCAAACATCGTCGTTATGCTGTATTTTGGGCAGTACTTTTTGTTACACCCTTTATTGTGCTGTCAGGTCTAAACTGGCTGCAACCTCAATTACTCTATGCAGCCAATTTAAGTTTCTATCAAGCCGCATCTTTGGTCTTTGGCGGTGGGCATGTCATTTTGCCTTTATTGCATCAAGATTTTGTTAGCACATGCTTAGTCAGTGCAGAACAGTTCGATTTGGGTTATGCCATGGCGCAATTGGTGCCTGGCCCACTGTTCAGCTTTGCAACATATTTGGGCAGTTTGATTCCAATGACAGAATCTATGCTGCTGAATGCGACTTTAGCCACGTTGGCGGTTTTTCTGCCATCTTTCTTTTTGGTATTTTCGACTTTGCCTTATTGGTCTTGGTTGATGCAGCAAGCCTATATTCGTCATGCGGTTACAGGGATTAATGCAGCGGTAGTCGGTTTGCTGCTGTATATGGTGCTCGAAATGGCACAGCGTCATATTTTGAGTATTGTTGATCTGCTGTTTATTGTTTTGGTGATTGGATTATTAAAATCCAAACTACCTGTTTGGCTCAGTTTAATTGGTAGTTTTCTGGTCTATACAGCATTCTTGCATTTCATGGCTTAAATTAAAAATGCTATAGATCAAATAAAATGCCAGTTCAATTGAACTGACATTTTTTGTGGATGATTAAATCAATCCTTCATGCTTTGGAGCTTAGCCACCAAAGAATTTTAGAATAGATTGAATCACCGCAACGTTAATTAAATCGACAAAGAATGCACCACACAGCGGCACAATCAAGAACGCTTTATAAGATGGACCATACATATTGGTAATGGCCTGCATATTGGCGACTGCTGTTGGCGTTGCCCCCATCCCAAAACCACAGTGTCCTGCTGCCAACACGGCTGCATCGTAGTTTTTCCCCATAAGACGGAAGGTCACAAAAGCTGCATATAACGCCATTGTGAGTGCTTGCGCACCTAAAATCACCATCAACGGACCTGCCAAATCGGCCAATTGCCATAGTTTGAGTGACAACAACGCCATCGCCAAATATAACGATAAAGATGCATTCCCAAACACATCAATCGCACGGTCAAAAATATTAACTTTAAAAATACTTTCTAAGACATTACGCAGAACCACACCGCCCGCCAATGCCCAAACGAAAGTTGGTAATTCAAACATCGTGCCTTTGGCAGCGCCTGTCATAAATTCGGCAAATGCCAAACATCCAGCAAATAAACCCAAAGTAGTAATTGCATTATCTGCTGTAATTAAACGAACCTGATGCGGATATTCAAATGGAATAAACTCATTGGAATCTTGATCCGCAGGCGTATTATCGCGTTTTTCAATTTGTTCGTCGGTACGTGGTACAGCCAATTGATGACGGTTGATTAAAGTTTTAGCCAGTGGACCACCAATTAAACCACCAATAATTAAACCAAAGGTCGCACTTGCCATGCCCAGTGCCAAAGCACCTTGAATACCATATTGGGTTTCTAAAATTTCACCCCACGCACCTGCTGTACCATGACCGCCAGTTAAAGTAATCGATCCTGCAATTAAACCAATTAGTGGATCAATACCTAACAATGTTGCAAGACTAATGCCGACAATGTTTTGCAACACAATAAATGTGGAAATTGCAATCAAGAAAATAATTAAACCGATTCCACCCTGACGCAATTTTGTGAAGTTCGCGCTTAAACCAATCGAGGCGAAGAAAATAAGCATAAAGCTAGTTTGCAATGCGCTACTGGTGGTAATGCTATAACCCCAAAATTGATTCACCAACAATGAAACAATAGCGGCAACCAAACCACCTGCAACAGGTTCAGGAATATTATAGCGTTTTAAAAAATCAATTTTATTGACTAAAAGTCGCCCTAAGAGCAGGACGATGACCGCAGCAATCAGCGTATAAAACGCATTAAAAGTAAATTCCATGGCAATATCCATATAGTGATTGCAGATTATTTTTAATATGATCAAGAACTGTCTATGCAAACCAAAGTATTTGCATCACTATGACTCTAAATCAACTAAAAAATGCCGCAATACAAAGTATGTAAACAGTATCGTATTTGACCGAAGTTTAAGAGGTACGCATTTCGCTCAGCCAACCCATCCTTTGGTTTCACTCAAGCGTTATCATCTGCGTTTGCCTAGAACAGAAGAAAAGAAAGACAAAAGACAGCAATTTCACTTTCGGGGTGACTTCGAGTGCAAACAACTGAATCGGCTTAACACTGAGAGGTAATCTCATATAAGCTCCAAAATATCTGAGGTGGATAAATACCTTCCGATAAAGATATTCAACCACTTGATAAAAAACAGCAAGATTAAAGGTCGATCATTATGCATTTTTTTTGACAAAAAGCTGCTATTTTCTACATTTTTTCTATAAATTTTAATGATTGTTTTAAGCTATAAGTGAAAGTTACAGCATTTTATAAAAGTGGATAAAATTTAAGTTATTGAATTAATTTCATAAATTTAAATCATAAAAAAACAGAGCTTAATATTAAGCTCTGTTTTTTTTTCGCTAAAAGTACTGAAACTTAGAAGCTATAACGTGCCATAAAGCCTACACGGTCATCACTGAATTTTTGACCTTTGAAGGTTTCACGCTCACCATTAATATATTCAATACCTAAATCAACTGGTTTTACAGGTGAATAGATAAAGTTAATCCACGCTTGTTGTACTTTCTCGTTAGCGCCATCATTTAAACGCGCATAGTCTGTACCATCATCCGCAAATAAAGCACCATACGCTAAAGTTGAACGTAGTTGTGGTGAGAACTTATAGGTTGCACCCACTTGTACACCAATCGTTTCATTTTGCTCAATGCTATTACCATCAACTACAAATGCTGAGTTATTACCATATAAGTAATTGCTGTTACCTTTTACATATGTTACGTCTGCAGATACTTTTAAAGGTTCTGCAACTTGATAATTCGTGCCTACAGCAGCACCCCAACCAGTTTTATCATCATTTGCTGCTTCTGATTTGTAATGTTCAACCAATGCACGTGCAGAAGCTGAACCTTTACCATCAGCAAAACCTTGAGTCACTTTTGCAGTCAATACTGGTGCGCGATAAGTTACTGGTGTAGGTGAGACTGTACTTGCTGAAACTTTACCAGCTGTGCTGTTGCCCTCTTCAGCCGAAACAAATAATTCTGTTGCAGGCGCTAGCTTATAACCATAACGAACTTGCGGTACACGCGCTGTACCACCACCAATA
Organism: Acinetobacter sp. YH12099; assembly: GCF_013419195.1. Classification (NCBI taxonomy): domain Bacteria; kingdom Pseudomonadati; phylum Pseudomonadota; class Gammaproteobacteria; order Moraxellales; family Moraxellaceae; genus Acinetobacter; species Acinetobacter sp. YH12099. The sequence goes on from NZ_VPAP01000002.1 coordinate 103,311, forward strand.
TTCGTTGCGAAGTCAATCATTTCTGGTGCATGATTAGACAAGAAGTTCGATGTGGTTTGACCAAATAACCAGTTATTTAAAGTCAAATAAGCATGACGGATACGTAAGTTTTCTGATTTGTCATTATCAGAACTTGCAAAATCAACTTCGATTTTACCACCTAGCTTGTTGTCACCCATTGGCGTATTAAAATCTAATCCAAAACGAGTAACTTTTGGTGTAGCACGTAATTTATCTTTTGTAGATTTAGTTGTTGCATTACCCACAGTATGAGTACTGTTAAAGTCACTATCCGCACCATCAATAATATAGTTCGCATCACCACGGATCGAACCATAAATAGAAACATCTGCACCAGATTTAGACTTTAAACTGCTTAATGCAGTTGCAGGTGCAGCAGGCTTCGCCTGTTGTACTTGGGCAATTTGAGTTTGCTGTTGTTGTTGTACTTGCTGTTGTTGCTGAATTAATGATTTTAACGCTTCAACTTCTTGACGAAGTTCTTGAATTTGTTGTTGCTCAGTTTTTGCTGCGTGTGCAGTACCTACCATTAATGTTGTAACGGCGATAGCTAAACCTTTGATCATAAATTGACCGTTGAGTAATTGACTCATTTATTCCTCCAAAATAAAACAACGCTGCATCCGTGCATGATGATTTTGTTCGTCATCTATCGATTTCACATCGAATTATAAAAATGGCTTAAAAATCAAAACACTTTTGCCAAATAGTCCAAGACACCCAAATATTTAAAATATTACAATTTGTGTCATTTATTACAGGCTTCAATCTATCAAGTTATGACGTTTATTAAAATCAGTTTTCCCGAATAAGAAATCACAATTAATCATAATTACAGATTCAAACAATTAAACCATATAAAATTCAACACCTTAAATAGGTTGATTATTCAAGTATTTACACCACCATTAGACTATTGTATATATTTCAGTTCTGTTAAAAAGCCCGATTTTTTCGAAAAAATCACCATTTGAAAAAGTATTGACCCCAACTCAATCTGATTGAGGTTGCAAAATATGAAAAACGGCAAACATCCCAAACCCAATAAATAGCAGCATTAATACAGCCATATTCAGCAAAGCACTGCCTGTTAAAAAGTTGAGTAACACCCCACCAATCAAGCCACAAAAGAATTGCACACTACCCATGACCGCACTGGCTGTTCCTGCACGTGCGCCTTGTTTTGCCATTGCCAGTGCCATGGCATTCGGGCCTGTAAAACCAATCCCAGACACGGCAAGAAATAAACCGACCATCACCAATGCCAAAGGTGCATACCCCAAACTACCTGCAAGCAGTAGAATGACCGCACCACTCAGTTGAATCATGCTGCCCAATTTTAAGCGTTGTAACACACCCAATTTGCCACTGATTTTTTTATTCAGGGTCGAAAACAGCATAATACCAATCGCATTGGCACCAAACACATAAGCAAAAGCTGTTTCACTCAAGCCATATTGATCCATCATGACTGCACTTGAACCGCTGATATAGCAAAACAATGCCCCACCAGTCAGACAGCCTGCCAACATTGGAAAACGAAAATCACGATCTTTTAAAATGGCAAAATATAAGGTCAGTACTTGCTGAAAGTTCAAATTTAAACGACGTTCTTTCGCCAAAGTTTCTTTAAAAAAGAAGTGCACACATAAACAGCAAATAATTCCAACGCAGGTCAGCACTACAAAAATAGCTTGCCAATTCATCCATCTAAGTACCCATGCGCCCAGCGTAGGTGCAATAATGGGCGCAATGGTCATCACAATCATCATGCTCGAAAAAGCTTGAGCGGATGTTTGCAAATCCAAGCGATCACGAATAGCTGCTCGTGCAATTACCACACCCACACAGCCACCCAAAGCCTGCAAAATACGTGCAGCAATCAGTCCCCATTCATTTTGTGCAAACACACACAACATACTGGCGAGTGAAAATAGTGCCAAGCCAAAATATAAAGGCGGCTTACGTCCAATCCGATCACTCAGCGGCCCGTAAATCAGTTGACCCAATGCCAAACCTAAAAAGTAGGCAGGCAAACTGTTTGCGACCATTTGGGTCGATACGCCAAACTCGCTTGCCATAACGGGCAAGGCAGGCAAATACATATCAATCGATAAAGGCCCAAGCGAAGTCAATAACGCCAACAATAAAATCCACGCAGTCGAATATTGCCGCATGTTGGGTTGTTGCGCAGATGGTGGCGTACTGCTTGAACTTGGCAGCGTTTTCGATATGCTCATATTTTATGATGAAATGACAGATGTACAGACAAGCTTACACGCTCCATAGTATGATTTGTTGTGATCAAAGATGAATTTTCACATATTAGGTACTCTAAACATCTCATCTACAGTTACAATGTACGCAAACCTTCATCTTGCAGCATAAATCTCTGTTTAGACAGAAAAGTTTACTTAAAGGAATGATGTTGAAACCTTGGCTGATAAAGCTCAAACAAGCGACCTATAACACCACATTTATGTATAACATCCGCATGCTCATTGCATTTGCGGGAACTGCTTTTGTTCCCTATTTTATGGGGATGCAGCTTGCCACTATTCCTTTAACTTTAGGTGTGCTTGCCGCAGGTTTGAGTGATATTGATGACCGTTTTTCGGTGCGTATTGTCAATCAGCTCTATACCTATATTGGTTTCTTTGTTACCGCCACATCAATTCAGTTTTTATTTCCGCATCCTATTTTATTTGCTACAGGCTTAATCCTGTCGTGTATTGTCTTAATTTTGCTCGGTTCGCTCGGACGACGTTATGCCACCATTTCTTATGGCTGTTTGGTAGTATCGGTCTATTCCATGCTTGGCGTCAACCTATTTGATGACTGGTACATGCAGCCGCTGCTTTTGGTTTCGGGCGCAATTTGGTACGGCTTAATTTCGACCATCAGCTTTTTACTGTTCCCTGTTCGTGCCTTACAAGACAAACTTTCACTCAGTTATTCTTCTTTGGGTGATTTTTTATTTGCCAAATCAAATCTATTTGATGTGGATATGACTGCACCGAGTTATCAACAAAGTATCATTGATTTATCACTTGAAAATGGCAAATTAATTGCGATTTTTAACGACTTAAAAACCGCTTTACTGACCCGTTTAAAAGGTGACCGCGGGCAAAAAGATACCCGACGTAGCTTACAGTATTACTTTGTCGCACAAGACATTCACGAACGTGCCGACTCTGCACATATTGATTATCAAAAACTGGCGAAAATATTTCAGCACAGCGATATTTTATTTCGCTTCCAACGCATTTTGTCGATTCAGGGCAAAGCCTGTAAAGATTTAAGCGAAAGCATTTTGCACCGTAAACCTTATGTGCATAACAAGCGTTTTAAACATGCTTTTGAAAATCTTAAACAGTCTTTAGAAAAACTGCGCAGTGAACAGCAATATGACCAAGTCTGGATTAATGCATTGTTTGCCCTATACCAAAACCTGAAATCTATTGATGCTCAATTGCGTAACCTTGAAACCGAACGCAATATTAAACTGGATAAATCCAAACATATTGAACAGCAACTGAAAGATGATGACTTAAAAAGTTGGGATGATATTGTCATTCGGATTAAGCAGCATTTAACCCCCGAATCGGTTTTGTTCCGCCACGCCATTCGTTTGTCGATTGTGCTGTTGATTGGCTATATTTTTGTGCAAGTCACCAACATTCAATATGGCTACTGGATTTTACTGACCGCCCTGTTTGTGATGCAGCCTAACTTTAACACCACCAAACGGCGTTTACGTTTGCGTATTATTGGGACGTTAGCAGGGATTGTAGTCGGCTACACCATTTTATATTTTGTACCGTCCGTTGAAGGGCAATTACTGGTTTTAGTGATTAGTGGCATGTTGTTCTTTGAATTGCGCAGTAAACAATATGCACAAGCCACTGCCTTTATGACCATTTTGGCGCTGATGAATTTTAACCTAGAAGGTTTGGGCTATGCCGCAGCTGTGCCACGTATGGTCGATACCTTAATTGGTTGTGCGCTAGCATGGTTTGGCGTGAGTTTTATCTTCCCCGATTGGAAATTCCGTCGTTTATCACGCACGATTCGCCGCTCACTCACCGCGCAATGTGGCTATTTGGCAGAAGTGATTGAACAATATAAAAATGGACGCAACAACGGTTTGAATTATCGTGTCGTGCGCCGTGCTGCTCATAATACCGATGCAGAAGTTGCTTCACTGATTTCAACACTCGCCACCGAACCTGATTTTGACCCCAATCAAAAAGCTCAAGCCTTTGAGTTCTTGTGTCTAAATCACACCTTTATTAGCTATATTGCTGCACTTGGTGCGCATCGTGACAAAATTGACGATCAGGAAGTCTTGCAACTGCTCGATCAAGCAATGGACGATATTCAAGGTGCTTTACTGAAAGATGAAACGCCAGATTTAAGTGCACACAACATGTTGCAAACCATTCGTCAGCGTTTAAGCCAAAACAAAGAAGAAGATCAAAAATCATTAATTATTTTGCAGCAATTATCTTTGATGATGAGTATCTTGCAACAATTAAGTCGCTTAAAACAAAGTTTAAGCCACGAACATGATCAGGACGCAACTGAACTGGCGTCTTTATAAACAATCCTGCAAACGGTCAGTGCCTACTTATTCGCCCTAAGCTGCACAAGTATTCACCGACCTTAGCATGATTTTGCGACAATATACTCACTGCATGACAGCAATTAATGCTAAACTTTTTATAGTTTTAAATTTGTTAGTTTCACTATGACCGCGAAAAGTTTATACGCCTATACCCTACAGCCTGTGATCTACGAAGTTTCTGAAGAAGAACAACGTCACGCACAACTGGTAATTTGGCGCAGTACCAATAAAATTGGCATGAAAGCATGGATTATTATGGGTGTGATTGTTGCCCTTTCCATTTTAGGCATTCTGCTATTAAAAAATTATTCGACAATTTTCTGCTGGGTTGCCATTGTCTGTGTGGTGCTCTACCTGCTCGTGCGTAAATACGGCTTGGAATGGTACGTTAAGCGAAAAATGAATGAATTTCCTGTTCAAGAAATTAAAGGGATTCGTTTAGGCGTACAGCCGCACGGTATCGTGATGCGTCAGCAAATGGGCGCTCAAGAAGGCGTGGGTGCAATTGGCTGGAAAGATGTGTATGAATGGTACAATACCCCTGAATTTATTTTGATGAACTTCAAAGTAAAAGGTCAGCAAGGTGCTTATATTCTGCCTAAGCGTATGGACAGCAAGAACTTTTCGTTCAACACCATTCGCAAGCATTTGACTGAAGCTGCAGGCGAAGCCAAGCAAATCTAAATATCCCTATTTAAAAATAAACCTCTATCCCCTGTGATGGAGGTTTTTTTTGCTTAAAATTAAAACAATGAACGATAATGAGAATAAATAGCATTTGCATTAACTTCATCTCTGCATTATTCTGCATCACAATTCATACTCAACAACCAACGCTTATGCTGAAGAAAGCCTTTTTCCAAATTCACTGGTTCCTTGGTATTACTGCAGGACTGATCTTGTCACTCATGGGCGTGACAGGTGCGATTTATTCCTACGAACAAGAAATTCTAAAATGGATGAATCCGAACAGTTATCAGGTACAAGTTGAGCAGAAAGCCAAACTAAGCCCTGCAGAAATTTATCAACATTTTCAGCGTACCCAACCTGACTATAAAATTAATAGCATCACCGTTGCAAAAGACCCGGCTGCATCTTCAACCATCAATATTGCGAAAGAAGGTGCAAAACGTGGACAAAATATCCTGATTAATCCTTACTCGGCAGCAGTGTTGCCTGAAATTCGGGGACGTGAATTTTTCCAGTTTATTCAGCAATTACACCGCAACTTAACCGTAGGGCCTATTGGTAAACAAATTACAGCCGCATGTACCCTCATGTTGTTGTTCTTTGTGTTAAGTGGCATTTACCTACGCTGGCCGAAACGCCATTCATTTAAACAATGGTTTGCGCTCAAACCTCAATTAAAAGGACGTAATTTTATTTGGGACTTACATGCCGTAGTGGGCACGTGGGTCGTGATTTTCTATCTAGTTTTGGCATGCACAGGACTGTATTGGTCGTATGAGTGGTGGCGCAATGGCATGTTTAAAGTCATGGGTGTGGAAAGACCACAAGCGCAATTGCAAGCAGATGGACGCAACAAACCTGTAAATTCAAATGCTCAAGCACTTCATCAGGCTGCGCAAACACAAACTGCAGGACGCCGCGCAAACACTACAAAACCAGCCAAGCAGAATACGCTGGATCAGGCACAAATCAATCTGGCATTGACGAAGGCATGGCAACATTTCCCGCAGCAATTGGGGCAGGATTATTCCAGTATCACTTTTAATGTGCCTAAACACGCCAATAGTGAAATTGAAATTAACTTTGTCGATGTCATTCCACAACATGAACGTGCCCGCAATAACGCAACTTTTGATTATCAACAAGCACGTATTACTCAACTTGAATTATATGTAGACAAACGGCTTAATGAAAAAATCATGAGCAGTATGCTGCCTGTGCATCGCGGTAGTTTCTTTGGGCCTGTTTATCAATTTTTAGCCATGCTTTCTGCATTGATGATGCCGCTGTTTTTCGTCACAGGTTGGATGCTGTATTTAAAACGTCGTAAACAAAAGCGTTTGACTCTTGCTGCACGTCAAAACCAGACTCAATTTCAGATCGACCCAAATGCTGCACACTGGCTCATTGTCTATGCCAGCCAAACAGGTACTGCCGAACAATTGGCATGGCGCACCGCTACTAGTCTGCAAGAAGCACATCAGCCTGTCACAGTCAAAGCCCTGCAACATCTCAGCCTTGAAGATCTTAAAAACACCACCCAACTGTTATGTATTGCTAGCACTTATGGCACAGGTGATGCACCCGATTTGACCTCAAGTTTTGTGAAAATAATCCTACCGCAAACCTGTGACCTGAGTCATTTGCGTTATGCAGTACTGGCTTTAGGTTCACGTGAATATGCAGATCATTACTGCCGTTTTGGACATACGATTGCTGCATGGTTGCAACGTAATCAAGCACATGCCTTGTTCAATACCATTGAAGTAAATAATGCCAATCCTGCAGACATACAGCGTTGGAATCAGGCTTTGGTACAGGTCACACAACTTGACTTACCAAGTATGCATATCGAAAAAACTTTTGATACATGGACCTTACAGCAACGTGACTTGCTAAATCCCAACAGTTTAGGCGCACCCGCCTTCAATATTGAACTGTTAGCACAACATGATGTGCATTGGTCTGCAGGTGATATTGCAGAAATTCAGCCTGAAAACAGCACTGCACGGATTCACGCCTTTTTAAAACAGCATCAACTCGATGCCAATACAATTCTTGCTGATGGTCAGCAAACCTTAGTACAGGCTTTGGCAGATAAAGACCTCACCGCGCCAATTCAGACATTTAAAACTGCGGATGAATTATTGGCACAACTTTCACCCTTGCCTAGTCGTGAATATTCAATTGCCAGTATTCCTTCACAACAGGTTTTAAGACTTGTGGTGCGTCAAAAATTCGATGCTCAAGGCGAGCTTGGCTTAGGTTCAGGTTGGTTAACTGCACATGCTGCACTTGGGCAAAATATCGCATTACGCATTCGCAATAATCCATCTTTCCATTTAATTGATGATGACCGCCCAATTATTTGTATTGGCAACGGTACAGGGCTTGCAGGATTAATGAGCTTATTGCATGCACGTACCCGCCTGAATTACACCCAAAACTGGTTGTTTTTTGGTGAACGTCAGCAAGCGCACGATTACTTTTATCAGCACACCATCGAGGCTTGGCAAAGCACAGGTATGCTACAACGCCTTGATTTGGCCTTTTCCCGTGATCAAGCCGAAAAAGTCTATGTACACCATAAGTTACGCGAACAGGCTGAAGAATTAAAACGCTGGATTGAACAAAATGCCGTGATTTATGTCTGCGGTAGCATTCAAGGCATGGCCAGTGATGTCGACCAAGCCTTAAAAGATATTTTGGGTGAGACTCAACTGGAACAATTACGTCAGCAAGGACGTTATCGCCGAGATGTGTATTAGGATTTGTTGACACTTTTTAAATGGCTTGCGCTGTAGCTCTATAGCTAAAACTTGGCAATTCACCCAAGTTTTATCCATAGCCTCAGCCGAAACATAATTCAGTTGAGGCAAAATTTTTCAGCAGCTTCGGCTATACTGTTTGTACAGCATCACAGTACAATAAAATTATGCAAGGCATGCAAGCAAGTCACGTACAAACACAATTTAGTCTATTTAAAAGAATATTGAGTAGCCTAATTGGATTAATTTTAGTATTGGATGGTGCCTATCTCATCAGCTTAAAGAAAATCCATTTCGGCACCATTTTACCTGTTTTAATAGGCACGATGCTGCTGTGTTATGCGATTTTCTATACTTGGATTCAAAGCCACTTAAAACAACATACTCGCTTAGATGGGCTGTGGAAATTCGGTTGGGGCATATTTTGGCTGTGGTGCATCAGCCTGCTGATCTTTTTTACTTATATTCATTTCAGTACACAGCAGCAAAATACTGTAACTAACAATGCTAAAGTGGTGATTGTACTCGGCAGTGGCATTGAAAATGGACAACCATCGCCCACGCTCGCCAAACGACTGGATACTGCAGCCGCGTATGCCTTGGAGCATCCTCAAAGTTATTTCATTGTTAGTGGTGGCCCTGCATTTGCGGAACAACTCACTGAAGCACAGGTGATGTCTAATTATTTGCAACAACGTTATGCAATTGCAGCATCACACATTATCTTGGAAACCCAAAGCACCAGTACGGCACTTAATTTGAAAAACAGTCAGCCCTTGCTGCATACATTAGGCACAGATAAAACCCAACTGATTATAATTGTCACCAGCGACTTTCACACACCACGTGCAGCAGCCATTGCCAAACGACAAGGATACACACAGTTCAGCATGCTCAGTGCAACGACACCACTCTATACCCGCTATAACGCATGGTTACGCGAGTATTTTGCTTATATCAGTGGTTGGCTGCTGAATGAGTATTAAAAATAAAATCTAGCAAGCAGATCGCTTAATTCAAACGTATCGAGCGTGGTAAAGGAATTTGCATATCTTTAAAAAATTCAGGTTTTTGCATATACACCTGATACAAATAATTTTTTAGATCAAGCAATAACTTTTCAGGGGCAACCAATACATTCTGCCCTTCTGGGCTTAGATTCATCGAAATATTGGTGGCTTCCTGACGTAAAAATGGAATCACTTTTTCAATAAAATCTTTCAGTGAAATTTCTTCGACTTGATAATTGGCCCAATTGTCTTTAATTAACAGTTTTGCCAGACTTTTATTTTGCCACATTGCAAAAGCACGTTGCCCTGTAGGCGTGGCACAGAGCGCCCAGCCATCTTCATACAATGCAAAAACATGCCCCTGAGACACAATGGTCTCAATAAATTGCTTGTAAATATCTTGTGCATTATAAGTTTGCGTTGCTTGCTTAGATGCAGCTTTACGTTGATAAGGATTTCGCATAAGTCACGGATATTAGTATTATTATTAAATAAAAATTTTAGGCGAATTTATTGCAATACGCAAGTAATATAAGATAAATGAGGATGAAAGGATATGGTGGGCGCTGACGGGATCGAACCGCCGACATTCTGCTTGTAAGGCAGACGCTCTACCAACTGAGCTAAGCGCCCTGAAGATTAAAAAATAACATCGTTATTTTTTATGATGCAAGACAAGCAAAGAACGTCGTCTTGAACTTTGAAATACATTTTTCACATCAGGGAATGAAAAATGGCGCAGCGGACGGGGCTCGAACCCGCGACCCCCGGCGTGACAGGCCGGTATTCTAACCAACTGAACTACCGCTGCAACGGTAATTGCGTAAGCAATTAAGGTCTTTTTTGTATGTATGCCAAGCATAAATACTAAAATATGGTGGGCGCTGACGGGATCGAACCGCCGACATTCTGCTTGTAAGGCAGACGCTCTACCAACTGAGCTAAGCGCCCTGATAAGATCAAAACAATATTTTGTTCTGATTTTGCAAAACTGTCAAACTTTGCATCATTTCAGTTTAAGTCTATCAGGCAACCTAAACTTTTCTTTTGAATGGCGCAGCGGACGGGGCTCGAACCCGCGACCCCCGGCGTGACAGGCCGGTATTCTAACCAACTGAACTACCGCTGCATCGCAAAAGAATCTGGTGGGCGCTGACGGGATCGAACCGCCGACATTCTGCTTGTAAGGCAGACGCTCTACCAACTGAGCTAAGCGCCCTCAAAAGCAATTTTATGTAAATGGCGCAGCGGACGGGGCTCGAACCCGCGACCCCCGGCGTGACAGGCCGGTATTCTAACCAACTGAACTACCGCTGCACTTACACAAAGTCACTATTGTGGTACAAACAATGGTTAAAGAATCTTAAGTGGCGCAGCGGACGGGGCTCGAACCCGCGACCCCCGGCGTGACAGGCCGGTATTCTAACCAACTGAACTACCGCTGCACGTAAGAATCTATAACGTAAAGGCTTGGTGGGCGCTGACGGGATCGAACCGCCGACATTCTGCTTGTAAGGCAGACGCTCTACCAACTGAGCTAAGCGCCCTTAACGTCTTTATCGTTTGTGAGGTGCATTATAGAGAATCTTTACCGCCTGTCAAACGCTTTTCGGCTTGTTTTCAGTTTTTTGTGACTGAGTGATTAAAAAATAGGTGATCCGCTATAAAAACAAACAAATTCTGCAAGTTATTTTAGTTTTCAAGCAAAATTAATGTGCTTTTCAACTTGTTAGCGTTGCACTCTACCTGCTCAATGTATTGGTTTTTTATGTTGCGATGAATACAACTTTATTCAATTGACTCGCACCATCAACGCACCATCAACCAAGCAACCCTAAGCTATTTAAATCTAGCTTGTGTTCAGAAATATAAACCAAGGCTTTTTCTGGAATCAGTTCAAACAATTCTAAAATATCATGGTTACGCATCCGAATACAGCCATGTGATGCAGGAATTCCCATCGGCTCTGTATCTGGTGTGCCATGTATATAAATATAACGCTGAAAAGTATCGCAGCCAATGCCTTGATTAAAACCTTCTTGCAAACCACTGAGCCATAAAATGCGGCTTAAAATCCAGTCCCGTTCAGGAAATTGTTCAGCTAAATCTAAATTGTAAATTTCACCTGTCGGTTGACGCGCAATAAATACTGCATTTTCAGGTTCATTTTCACCAAATTTTAAAGCGACTTCATGCCAGCCACGTGGTGTTTTACCACTATTTTCAGTTTCACCAATGCCATTCACACCACTCGAGATGACGTAGAGTTTCTGATGCTTCGGCAAATATAAAGTTTGCTCGGCTAAATCAATCAAAATATCTGCTTGTGTGTATAAAAAAGACATTGCGCTACCCTATTCTTCTTCTTTCGTGGGCGGCTGTGGTTCAGGACGTAACCACAACCAAATACACACCACCAACATGGTGGTATTGGTAAAAATTTTGACCGCAACGGGCGCAGTTGTGAACAGCATGATCACGGCACTAATACTCATCATGATCGTTGCAAACCATTTGGCTTTACGCGGTACAGTACCATTGGCGCGCCAATCTCTGAGTGTACTGCCATATTTAGGATGATTCAGTAACCAGTTGTCCATTTGCGGCCAACCGCGTGACGATGCCCAAGCTGCTAAAATCAAAAAAACTGTAGTAGGCATACCCGGCAACAATGCACCAATAAAGCCAAGGATGACAAAGATCACCACTAAACTTCGCCATAACAAGCTTTGCATACCACTGTCCTAAACTACGAATTGCGGTAGTATAAAGCGTTTTTTAATTTTCCGTTGTAATTCTGCATTTTTCAGCATGGATTCATAATGATTGAGTTGTATCAACCCGAACTTCTGCCCGAAGTATGGCTGACCTACAAAACCCCACTCATCCGTCAGTTGGCTTTTAGTGTGGCAAGTCCGAATATTTTATGTGCTGTGCCTGAGCAATTGCCCATTCAACATGCTTTTGAATTCCATTCAGATACTTTTTGGCAGCAGCATTATCACGCTTATCAATCACGTTTAGCCTATTTAGATTCACATCCAGAAGCAGTGTACGACTTTTTAAATCAACTGAAAAGCACCCGTTTAGGCTTACGCTTTGAAATGCTGATGTGGTTTTGGCTGCGTGATCGTGATTATCATCCCTTCGAATTATTGGGACACAGTATTCAAATTATTGATGGCGCTAAAACTGTGGGTGAACTGGATTTTTTACTGCACAACCATGACACACAGCAGGTTGAACATTGGGAAGTCGCATTAAAATACTATTTAGCCGAAGCGGATTGCTCTTTGGCACACTGGTATGGTTTAAACCGCTCCGATACTTTGGCGCGTAAACTGAATCATTTTAGTCAAAAGCAATTTCAATTTAAGCAAGCCTTGGATGTGCCGATTCAACGCCGTTTTGCTGTACTCAAAGGACAATTGTATTTCGCCATACATCACTTGGCACAATCATCTACAACACTTACGCCACACTGGATTAATCGCGCTCGTCGTTTAGGTCTTTGGGGGAGTGATATTCCTGCCCAAGCAGAACGGTTTTATCGCCTACAACGTCATGAATGGATTTGTCAAAATGCTCAAGCCAGTAGCCTACCGAATCAATGGTGGGGAGATGGCTTGTATTATCGGGCGGCACATTCACAATTTTATATGTATCGTGCTGCACCGCTGATTAGCTATCCCCCTTTAACACGCTGAATAACTGTTTCAACATTTTATTACGTAAGCACCATAAAAGTTGCCTATTTATTATTCTGTTTATTTCCTAAGCTAAAAAACACATCAAAATAATCTATCTAGAACATATTGGAGATGATCATGAAAAAAATTCTAGCGACTTCACTACTATTAGCCTTTGTTTTAACGGGTTGTAATACAATTAAAGGCGTGGGCGAAGACGTATCTTCTGCAGGTCATGCGGTGAGTAATACTGCTGAAAAAACCCAACAAGAAATTCGCAAATAATTCTGAGTATTTCAGGAATATCTTCACAAAAACCACAAAAAACCTTGTTCTCGGACAAGGTTTTTTCACGCTAAAATTTCACTTTTGTTGCATTATTCCCCTATTATTAGCACTTACTCTTGATAAACGTCTGAAACTCTCATGACCTCTTCTGCTACTCTGGATTTAAGCCTTCAGCTTTTACGCCAACCGTCTGTCACTCCTGTCGATCACAACTGTCAAAACCTCATGGCAGAACGCTTAGAAAAAATTGGATTTAAGATTGAATCTATGCGTTTTGACGATGTAGATAACCTCTGGGCGCGTAAAGGTACAGAAGCACCTGTCTTTTGCTTTGCAGGTCATACAGATGTTGTACCGACAGGCAATTTAGACGCATGGAATACCGATCCATTTGTACCTGAAATTCGTGATGGCAAACTTTATGGTCGTGGCAGTGCCGACATGAAAACCGCATTGGCAGCCATGGTGGTTGCCTCTGAACGCTTTGTCGCCAAACATCCTGATCACAAAGGCTCAATTGCCTTTTTGATCACTTCTGATGAAGAAGGCCCCTCTATTAACGGCACCGTCAAAGTCGTTGAAACTTTAGAAGCACGTCAGGAAAAAATGACTTGGTGTTTGGTAGGTGAACCTTCAAGTACCCATAAATTAGGCGATATTATTAAAAATGGGCGTCGCGGTTCGCTTAATGGTGTCTTGACGGTAAAAGGTAAACAAGGTCATGTGGCTTATCCACACTTGGCAATTAACCCGATTCATACCGCGTCTAAAGCGATTTCGGAACTGTGTGAAACGGTGTGGGATCATGGCAATGAATACTTCCCTGCCACCTCATTTCAAATTTCAAATATTCAAGCAGGAACAGGTGCGACCAATGTTGTCCCAGGTAACATGACGGTGACCTTTAACTTCCGTTATTCGACTGAAGTGACTGCAGATGAGCTAAAAGCACGTGTCTTGGAAATTTTAGATCGCCATCAAGTGGATTATGAAATCGAGTGGACGCTTTCAGGTTTGCCATTTTTAACCCCTGTGGGCGAATTGGTTAATGCTGCACGTCAAGCCATTCGCAATGTCACAGGTGTTGAAACAGAATTATCGACCAGTGGCGGTACATCTGATGGTCGCTTTATTGCGCCGACAGGTGCACAAGTGTTGGAGTTAGGCGTACTCAATGCCACCATTCACCAAATTAACGAGCATGTTGATGTGGCTGATTTAGAGCCATTGGCAGAAATTTATGAACAGATTTTGGAAGGATTACTAACTTAAATCCAATAAGATTAGTTGCATGAAGCAGAAAAGGAACTCTATTTGAGTTCCTTTTCTATTTTACAACGGAGAAAATTGCGTTTAGATCGTCAAATTTTCTTGAATGTATTGCAAATTAGGCACATGAAAGACCTGCTCACCCATACGGACATATTGGAATACCGCAGGATCAGTCGTGGTTTGCTGGTCATCATCTACCACTTCAGAAATACGCAAGCGCAGTGTTTTAGGCATTTCATTGCACATCAAAGCAAAACGCTGCTCCATTTCATCACCTTCAATGACCAGTGCCACGCCCATTTTTTTCTCTGGGTCATTGACTGCATAAACAGGCAATTGCGATTCGTGCCATTCCACAGTTTTAACTTGAGTGGCGTTATCCAGCGCTGACAACACAATATTTTGAGGTATCAGCATTGGTTGTTTACCATGACATTCAACAATATAAGCATCAATAAAACCGGTAGATACGGTAATTAAATGTTGCAGCTCTTGCTGACTGATTTGCCCGAGTAAATTTGGACTATTCGTCTGACTCATCGTTTACCCCTGACTGACTGCTAATAATTGTTCAATATTGGCAAGCAATTCTGCCTCTTGGAACGGTTTACCCATGTAGTGCGTCACACCCAAGCTAAACGCTCGTTCGCGGTGTTTTTCACCTGTACGTGACGTAATCATGATGATCGGCAGATTGCTATGCATGTCGTGGTGGCGTACAAGGTTAGTCACCTCAAAACCATCCATACGTGGCATTTCAATATCCAGTAACATCAAGTCAGGTTTGACGTTTTCAAGCTGCTCCATGGCATCGACACCATCTTTGGCAGTCACGATGTCATAACCTTGACGCTCAAGCAGACGTGAAGTTACTTTACGTACGGTGACTGAGTCATCCACAATCATAATTAAGCGGCGTGTATCACGACGTTGGCTATCACGTTGATCGCTGGCTTGTTTAGTACGTTGCGTTGCAAGAATTTGACGGGCAATGTTCTGACCATCCAAAATCAAACAAACTTGACCATCACCCAAAATAGTTGCGCCTGCAATTGCACCAATGCTTGAGAACTGTTGTCCAATTGGTTTCACAACAATTTGACCACGCGAACCAATCAACTGATCGACTAGTAAAGCAATGGTTTGACCTGTGCTGCCTTTAATTAACAGAACAGGTAGTGAATGACCCACATGGCTTAAACGCGGTAATGGCTGATTGCCAACGAACTCAGATAAGTAACGTAACTTGTAGTTCTGGTTGTCAATTTGGAAGAAATCTTCATTGCTGTTGAAGTAAGATTCCAAAGTGGTTGGTGCAATACGTACAATACGGTCAATTTGCGCCAACGGTACAGCAAATTGTTGATCACCAACTTTAACCATTAAGGCATCGGATACCGCAACCGTCGTTGGTACACGAATACTAAAGGTTGTGCCTTGACCTAATGTTGAATCTACAGAAACGTGACCGCCGAGCGCCTTAATCTCACTTTGCACCACGTCTAAACCAACGCCACGACCTGAAATTTGTGTAACCGATTGTGCTGTTGTAAAGCCTGGGTGGAAAATGTATTGCAGAATTTCATTTTTATCTAAATTCTGATCAGCTTTGATTAAACCTAAGCTCAATGCTTTTTCTTTAATCTTGGCATCATCAATACCCTTACCATCATCCACAAAAGTCACCATAACATCTGTGCCTTGGCGAGTAATGTTCAGTTCAATTTTACCAACTTCAGGTTTATTGGCTGCAGCACGTTGTGCAGGGTCTTCAATCCCATGGTCGACCGCGTTGCGCAGCATGTGTTCAAACGGTGTCACCAAACGCTCTAGAATGGTACGGTCTAATTCACCTTCAGTGTTATAAACCACCAATTCTGTTGGACGGTTTAAGGTCGATGAAGTCTGACGCACAATACGTTGTAAACGTGGCAATAAACGTGAGAATGGTACAAGGCGTGTGCGCATCAAGCTTTCTTGAATTTCGGCCTGAATACGTGATTGTTGTAATAACAAACCTTCAGCATCACGAATTTTTTCAGCCAAGGTGCTCTTAAAGTCCACCAAGTCCGATGCAGATTCCGCCAGAGATTTAGACAACTGATTCAACGATGAATATTGATCCATCTCTAATGGGTCAAAGTCTGCATAACGTGAGTTTTCAGAACCGTGCTTGGCAATAATTTGCGATTCCAGCTCGCCTTCCATTCGACGTAACTGATCGGCAAGACGTTTAATCGCCAATTCCATCTCATTCAACGTACCGCCCAGTTGCCCAAGCTCCATTTCAATACGTGAACGGTTAATCGAGTTCTCGCCTGACAAGTCAATCATCTTCTCGACTAAATCGGCAGAGATACGAATCATCTCATTGCTATTATCCAGCTGTGTGGTTTCGCCCCACTCACCCGACATTGCAGGTGGCTCTGTACCATCACCCTGAACAAACTCATAACTACGGCTTGGCGATAACAAGTCGGTATGCGTTAAACGCTCGGGCAATTGCGCAGATACATCTACAAACTGCATCGCCGACAAGCTAGATTTTAAGCTGTCATAATTGCTGTAATCTGCTTTGAAGATTGCATCACGCAACCACGCCAACGTGGTTTGCAATAAAGCATCATAAACATTTGAGTTAAATTGATGCACAGCAAACTGTTCAAAGGCACTTTCAAGTTGATAGGCGATTTGCGCAACAGACTCAATTTCAGCCATACGTGCACCGCCTTTTAAGCTGTGCGCCGCACGTTGTAATTGAAGCAAGATACTTCGGTCACTACGCTGTTCAAACCATTGTTTCAAGCGCTGATCTGCAGCATCCAAAATTTCTTCCGCTTCTTCTCTGAAAGTCTCAACCACAATTGAATGTAATTGCTCATCTTCAGATTCAGCACTTGCTTCAAGACTTACAGTTTCTGTGATCGGCTCAAATGCCGCAGCAGCAGCGTCTTCAAAATGTGCATCATCAGCAATAACTGCGTCATCTTCAGCTAAATCTGCAGTTGTATCTTGCAACGCTTCTACCGCCAACTCAGGCTGTGCATCAACCTCTTCTACTGCCTCAATAGTCTGTTCAGGCTGCGCTGCGGTTGTCGCACTTGCAACTGACACATCTGCATCGCCTTGTGCCAAGCTAACAATGTTGCCTAAAATTGCAATCGACTCTGGCGCAGCATAGTCCACACGCTCATCACGAATGGTCTGAATACGGTCTGCAATATCATCTTGCACCAAACGAATAATTTGAATTAACGCAGGTGAAACAACAATTTGGTTGTTAATGATACGCTCGTAAATCGACTCAAGGTTGTGTGCAATTAAACCAATATGCGTCGCAGAAATCATATTTGCACCACCTTTTAAAGTGTGCAAATAACGCATTAAGTTGTTTAAAGCCGAAGTATCGCTGGCGTCTTTTGACCAAGTATTGACATCTTCATCCATACCCACCAAAAGCTCTTCTGCTTCTTCCAAGAAGATATCCAGCAAGTCAGGATCGAAGTCTTTGTTGGCATCATCGGCATGCATGTTTTGTTGATCTGATGCAATACGTTGTGACAATTGCGCCAAATTCACTGTGCCCGAATTTTCGCTAGCAACTGCAGCAGGCACCGCTTCAGGTTCTACAACAACTGTTGTTTCTACAGCATTGTCGCTCACTGATGTTTCAGCATCTTCAAGTGCAATTGCATCAATGTCTTGCTGCACAAATGCAGTTAAGTCATTTAAGGTTTTCTGAATGTCTTCTGTAACCGTAACACGCTGTCCCGCAGCCAAGGTATCGAATAAATGAATAAACTCTTGGTGTGCCTGTGCAAATAACTCATAACCATATTCAGAGTTAAGCAGAATTGGTTTGGCTAAAACACTATCGTAAGCAGCTTTAAGTTCTTCAGTAAATTGATGAATACCCACAGACGCACGGTTATCGGTATGCTCTACCAACAATTGCGCTTGTGCGCTGAGTTCTTCTAAATAGCTTGGGAATTGCGCTTGCGCCAATTTATCAAATTCAAATTCGGCATCAAGTAAACGATCAATATTCAGTTCGATTAGCTTCGATACTAAACCTTGAGGATTAGAGTCTTCTGTATCGCTGGTGCTAAAGCCGTAGCTATCCCATGCTTTATTAAAAGTTGCATAGATTACATCTAAACCATCACAGTGACCTTGACGAAGTACATGCAGATAATCCCGGACAAATTCTGCATATTGCACCAACAGCGCAGTTTCTTTAGAGGTGGATTCAATTTCATCTTGTACAAACGCTTTAAACAAGTTTTCAACTTTAGAACTGGCTTGAAAAACTTGATCAATTTGCGCCATAGACGAACTGCCGCGCAGTGTATGTAAAGCACGGATTAAGCCATTATAGTCTTGTGAGTGAATCTGATCTTGCGCCAAGAACTGATCAATGGTCGCTAAATGCTCTTCAGCTTCTTCTACAAAAATAGCCAGAGTTTCAGCCAATAGACTCGCATCAGCAGCCGCTTCTTGTTCAACTTCTGTATGCAGCATTTCTTCAGCAGTCATTACATCTTCAGATGATTCAACTGCTGTGACTACTGCTGTTTCAACTGCAGCATCCGCCAATTCTAGTCCTGTCGGCATATCAGTTGCAGTCAGTTGATCCGCTAAAATCAGCAACTCTTCCAATGCAGGTTCAGGACTTTGGTTTTGCTGTAATTGTTGTCCTAAAAGCACTAATGGGCGTAAATCAAGATCAATTAAACCGACTTGTTTAAAAATTGGATAAAGCTTGTATTGATAAATATTTAAAACAGTTTTTGCGTATTTTTGAATATCAGTATTGAGTGTTACCGCACCCGAAAGCACACGGTTTAAAGTATCTTCAACCGTCCATGCCAATTCGCCCGCAGACTTCGCACCCACCATGCGACCCGAGCCTTTTAAAGTGTGAAAGTGACGACGAATAGTCACTAAAGTTTCTTGATCTGTTGGGTTCGCAAACCAAGTTGTAAATAATGGATTTAATTCTTCGAAGATTTCTTCAATTTCTTCGACAAAAATTTCAAGAATTTCCGCATCTTGCTCAAGATAACTATCTTCAGGAAGCGTCATTGTTTCGACTAAATTTTTTAATATTTCTTTCATAGCTAAGGCTTCTTACGTTTTCAGCACCAAAAGGCACTTCAACTTAATTGTAACCATCCTGAATGCCCCTAACCCAAAAGTTAAGTTCATCTTTGCGATGCTTTATCTCTGAATGATGGTGTACCCATAACTGTGTATAGGTACACCTTTCCCCAAGCTGGAATCCCGCTTATTCAGGTAGTTTAAAGTCAGTTACAGATTCACGTAATGATTCTGCCATGTTGGCCAACTCAGATACCGAACGTGCAGTATCGAAAGTTGCACTGGTCGTTTGCGAGGTAATTTCCTGTACAACGTTCATCGTGGTTGCAATGTGACCTGCAGAAGCAGACTGAAGTTTTGCAGCATCCGAAATGTTAGAAATCAATTTCGCAAGGTTGGTCGATACCGTTTGAATTTCATCCAGTGCAACACCCGCATCCTTAGATAAGTTCGCACCACGTACAACTTCCGATGTGGTTTGTTCCATCGAAATTACGGCTTCGTTGGTATCGGTCTGAATGGTTTTAACCAGTGTTTCAATCTGTTTGGTTGCAGATGCTGAACGTTCCGCTAGACGCTGTACCTCGTCGGCTACGACTGCGAAACCACGACCTGCTTCACCCGCCATAGACGCCTGAATTGCTGCGTTTAATGCCAAGATGTTAGTTTGGTCGGCAATATCGTTAATCAAGGCAACGATGTTACCAATCTCTTGTGAAGATTCACCCAAACGCTTAATACGTTTAGAGGTTTCTTGAATTTGCTCACGAATGATATCCATACCTTCAATTGAACGGTTTACAACGTCTGCACCATTCGATGCAATATGTACTGAACGTTCTGCTACCGCTGCTGATTCTTCAGCGTTGGCAGATACTTGGTCAATCGACATTGCCATTTCGTTAATTGCGGCAGATGCACCTGCAATTTCTTGCGCCTGATGCTCAGATGCTTCAGCAAGCTGGTTGGTAATGTTCTGTGTGGTTGCCGTATATTGTGCAACTTCGTGCGATGTTTCGTGAATACGCGATACAAGGTCACGTAATTGGTCAATTGCGAAGTTAATCGAGTCGGCAATTGCACCCGTGAAGTCTTCCGATACTGTTGCGTATGAACGTAAGTCACCATCTGCAAGGTCGGCAATCTCATCAAGTAAACGTAAAATCGCGTTCTGGTTACGGTCATATTCATCTTGTAGACGAACCACGCGAGTTTTATCGGCTTCACCACGTAAGTTCAAGAGTTTGAATACACAGAATAAGAACGCAAGTAATGCTGCAATTAAGCCAATTGCAGGAATTGCAATAGACCAACCTGAACCGCTAGACAATTTATTTAAATTGGTTAAAAGCTTATCTGACTGATCAAAAATAGAAGATGATGCCTGACGTACTTTTACAATTTGTGTTGAGTTATTTAAAACTGTTGCAGCAGCAGATTTCAATACATCTTCATATTCTGCTTGAATACCTTCTAATGAACTACGTAAATCTTCTTGAGTAATACGTTGTACACCAAGTTCCACACTACCATTTAACTGTGCTGCCAAGTAAGCACCAAACGTTTCGGTATCGGCACTAAAGTCATCTGCAGATTCACGTGAACTGTCTGTACCTGTTAATACAGAACTGATTGAACGTAAAATACGTTCTGCAATGAATACTTGGTTCTTTGCAATAACCACCTGGCTACTTGGCATGTCTTGACGTGCCATTTGGTCAACCATCAAGTTATATTCAGCCTGAATACCCGGAATGGTTTCACCAATTGCAATGTTGGTGTCATAGAGTTGGTTAATGATTTTTTGTTGCGAAGCAATCAAATCAATATTTTCAGAAACCGATTTCCACTGTGTTTCCACTTCACGCAGTGTATCTGTGCTGGCATGAATATCCTTCACTGTTTCTAAGTGAGCAGCAAAGGCTTTTTGTGAATCTGTTAAGTTTTTAATAGATTCAGGCGTACCTGATGCAGTCGCTTCGGTTGCTTGACGTGAAATGGTTTGTGACAACAGACGTAAATCACCCAAACTACGGGTAAAATCGTTATTACGCGGCACGCTATAAAAAAGGTATAACAACAGGAAAAGCGATAAGATGATACAAAAAGCTGCGCCTAAAATAAGTGGCTTAGATTTTTCTGTTTCGCCAAATACACTCGCAAACTCTTCTGTTCGCGCCTGTAATTTTGCAAAAAAACCTGGACCACTTGCTTTACGGACGGTTTCTTCGCCTGAATTTTTCTTTTTAAGTTTAAAGCCCATGCAGCTTCTCCCCGATTGACGCCTTCATTTTTTAGGTGCGCGACAGTTAATTTATAAATTTTATAGATGCGTTCATGTATTTTGGGTTTTGCAATAAACGACTAAATAAGAAAACATGCCATTGTTGGTTATGTTGGTGAAAATACCCCTGACAATATTTTTGTAAATTACTATCTAAATCATTGTGTTTAGAAAAGAAACTTTTCTTATTAAAGTGCTGTATACCCAAAACTTGATCTACAACTAAACCGACATAATGGTCATTATGACTAATACACATTACTTTTTGAGTAGGTGAATATTGGCTGCTTTGCCCAGAAACATAATGTGCCAAATCTGAAACTGAAAGTAATCTTCCGCGAATATTCGCTAAACCTACTACCCAAGGTTGGGTATTTGGCACTGGCGTATATTTCGGTGGATAAATAACCTCAGAAACTTCTCCTAATGGAGCAACGAAATATTGCCCCATCATCTCAAAAGCAATGCCTGACCAGCGGTTTACCTCATTTTCGGTACTAACGTAGTTTTTGTTTCCACGTTTAGATAACCGAAGCAATTCAATAAAACCATTTGCAGCCATAGCTTATCCTGCATTAAGGTGTTGATTAATCACATCAATTAATTGTTTTTCGTCAACAGGCTTAGTTAAGTAATCGCTTGCACCTTGGCGTTTTCCCCAAACACGATCAGTTGCCTGATCTTTGGTACTCACAATTACAATTGGAATGTGTTTGGTGGTGTCACCACGCGAAATTTGACGTGTTGCCTGAAAGCCATTCACGCCTGGCATAACCACATCCATTAATACTAAATCTGGTAATTCAGCTTGCGCCATGGTCACGCCATCTGCACCATTCGCTGCTTCAATGACTTCAAAACCATGCTTGGTCAAGATTTCTCTGAAGCGGAATGTTTCTGTAGGTGAATCATCTACAATAAGAATACGAGCCATTATTTTCCCCAATAAATCTAACTAACTAATAATTATGCTGTCACGTGGTTACGAATGGCGTTTAATAATTCATCTTTACTAAATGGTTTAGTCAGATACTCATCAGAACCTACTACACGTCCTTTGGCTTGGTCAAATAAACCATCTTTACTTGATAGCATAATGACAGGAATGTTTTGGTAGTTTTGCGAGTTTTTAATTAAGGCACACGTTTGGTAACCATCTAGGCGTGGCATCATAATATCTACGAATACGATATCTGGATTTGATTCGGCAATTTTGGATAAAGCTTCAAATCCATCAACTGCGGTAACCACTTCACAACCTTCACGCTGCAGAAGTGTTTCAGCTGTACGGCGAATGGTTTTTGAATCATCAATCACCATGACTTTTAGATTTTGGAATTTATCGTCCATTCAATGACCCTTCCCATTTTTGTTTGTACAAGCAACTGAGTAGAAAAATCTTACACATTGATCGTATTTTTAACATATCTTTACTTGTAGTTTCAATGAACATATTTAGTGTAAATCTACACTTTTACACCATTATCACCAAACCGCTCACACTTTCTTGTGACCATTGATATTTTTTATCGGTTGTATTTTTTTAATTCCTAATTTTGATCTAATATAACACTATTATTACGTGTAATTTAAGTAATTTAGTCAACTTTATTGTGGGGGACAACGTGAGCACTTTTTTTGCAAAATCACTCGCTGTAAAATTAAAACAAAATAAGCAGTCACTTAAATTGGGCATGCTTGCTTTACTGCTCTTGTCCTCTGCCCCACTCATGGCTGACAGCCAGAACAAAGCGGTGTGGTATCGCTATTATGATCAACATGGCGTTGCAAATATTAGTAGTAATGTGACACCTAATCATATTCGTCATGGCTATGAAGCATTAGACCGTAACATGCAAGTGATTCAGCGCGCACGTCCATACAACACTGAAATGGATATTAAAAAAGCCCCACAACGTGCTGCTCAAGCGTATCAAATGGAATCTGATCAGCGTTTAAAAAAAGCCTATACCAATAGTCAAACCGCAATCACTAAACGTAATAACGCTTTAGCGCATATTAAAAAGCAAATTATTTTCCAACAAGAACAACTCAAACAGCTGCAAAATGACCGTATTACTTTTAAACGTCAAGAAATGGAGTATTTACGCAAGGTCAAACCTGTGCCTGCACAACTAAAAACCAATTTGGACAATAACTTAAAAAACATCGAGCTTAAAAAAGATATGATTCAATCTTTACAAACAAGCTATCGAAATACACAAGCAGAATACGACAGAATTATTACTCGCTTAAAAGCACTTGAATAGTTGATTTGAATTACCTTGTCATTTTGGCAATCAATAAGGACAAATATGCATGCACATTGCACAGCGTATCGCAGTTAGGTTTAATCGGCAGCATTTACCCATTTTTCGTATTGGTGCAATCGGTTTATGTATTTTGCTGAGTGCCTGCCAAAAAACAGAAACTGAAAATAAAACAACAGTATCAGAAAAAATTGAACTCATTCAGCAAGATTTAGTGACACCACAACAAGGCAGCGCAATCAGTAAAACTGCCTTTACAGGCACAGTGCGTGCTGTGAATCAAAGCAGTATTCAAGCACAGGTGACTGCCACAGCAACCTCAGTCTATGTCAAAGTGGGAGATAGCGTACAACGTGGTCAAACCTTGCTACGCTTAAATAATCAGGATAATGCTGCGCGTTTAGCACAAGCTCGCGCCAATTTAGCTGCAACGCAAGCGCAAGCCAACCAAGCCCGCAACATGATGCAACGAAAAAAACGTTTGCTCGATCAGGGTTTTATTTCACAAGTGGAATATGAGCAAAGTCAGTTAGATTATCGTGCGCAAATGGAAAATGTACGCGCCCAACAAGCCAATGTCGATATTGCACTAAAAGCCGATCAAGATGGCACGATTACCAGTCCAATTCATGGTGTCATTACCCAACGTCAAGTTGAGCCTGGGCAAACTGTGGCTGCAGGACAAACCTTATTTGAAGTCGTCGATCCGAACCAATTAGAAATTCAAGCGAAATTACCAAGCGACTTACAAGCCGCACTCAAAATTGGTCAAAAAATTGAATATCAACTCCAAGGACAAGCAAACACATTTAATGCACAAATTAGCCGTGTTTCTCCTGTTGCGGATTTAGCCAGTCGTCAAATTGAATTTTTTGCAACCCCGCTTGATCGTCTTCCCTCTTTAAGTATTGGGGCATTTGTGGATGGTTATATTTTAGCGAACACGACAATTTCAGGGCAAATCATCCCACTCAATACCATTCACGATATCCAAAACAAACCTTATGTTTGGGTGATTCGAGATCAAAAAATTGCCCGCGTGGATATCACAGTTTTAGAACAGCGCTATAGTGACAATACTGCTGTGATTCAAGGCTTACAGAGCAGTGATCTAGTCAGTCGAGTGGTGTTCAACCCCGATCAAATTCAGCAGCAGGTGATCATTCAAAATAACCCTCAATAAATTGAATTTCATCTCAATGCAGTAGTGCAGATGTCCAATAAATAAAAAATCAGGATCGTTGTTATGTGGTTTACCCGAGTTAGCGTCAAGTATCCCGTTTTTACCATCATGATGATGTTTTGTCTAATGGTGCTTGGCTTGGCTTCATGGCAACGTATGGGCGTGGAAGAATTTCCTGACGTCGATTTTCCGTTTGTAGTGGTTTATACCAGTTATCCGGGTGCATCACCTGAAACAGTTGAATCTGAAATCACCAAGAAAATGGAAGATCAGATCAACACCATTTCTGGACTCAAACAACTGGTTTCACAATCCAGTGAAGGGTTATCTACTATTATTGCCGAGTTTAATTTAGATGTTCCTTCGGCAGTGGCGGCACAAGATGTACGCGATAAAATTTCGTCTGTCAGTGCAGGCTTTCGAGATGAAATTCAAAACCCTGTGGTGGAGCGCTACGACCCAACTGCCAATGCAGTCATGTCGATTGTGTTTGAATCCTCACAAATGTCTTTGCGTGATTTAAGTTCCTATTTAGATCAACAAGTTGTACCGCAACTGCGCACTGTGTCTGGTGTCGGAACTGTTAATTTATTGGGTGATGCACAGCGACAAATTCGTATTGAGGTAGATCCACAAAAGTTAATGAGTTTTGGACTGGGTGTGGATCAGGTCATCAACACGCTCAAAGCTGAAAATATTGAAGTACCTGGCGGCACACTCAAACAAGCCAATAGTGAATTGGTGGTCGAAATCCAATCCAAAGTCATTCACCCTCTGGCTTTTGGCGATTTAATTATTGCCAATAAAAATGGTGCGCCAATCTTTTTAAAACAAGTTGCCACAATTCAAGACAGTCAAGCAGAGCTGGAAACCAGTGCATTTTTAAATGGGCAAACTGCAGTTGCTGTCGATATCTTGCGTAGTTCAGACTCTAATGTCATTGAAGTGGTAGATAACACTTATAAAACCTTAGAACGTATTCAAACCCAACTGCCTGCTGGCATGACTGCAAAAGTCGTGGTGGATTCTTCTAAAGGGATTCGTGGCAGTATCCGTGATGTAGCGCGCACCATTATTGAGGGTGCGATTCTGGCAGTCCTGATTGTACTGTTGTTTCTTGGTTCATTCCGTTCTACCGCCATTACAGGATTGACCCTGCCAATCGCCCTACTCGGCACACTCACCTTTATTTGGGCATTTGGCTTTACCATCAACATGATGACCTTACTGGCGCTCTCGCTCAGTATTGGCTTATTGATTGATGATGCAATTGTGGTACGTGAAAATATCGTGCGTCATGCAGATATGGGCAAAGACCATGTCACGGCTGCTTTGGATGGTACTAAAGAAATTGGCTTAGCAGTTTTAGCAACCACCTTAACCATTGTGGCGGTATTTTTACCTGTGGCATTTATGGGCGGCATTATCGGACGCTTTTTTTATCAATTTGGTGTCACCGTCAGTACTGCCGTACTGATTTCCATGTTTGTCAGTTTTACGCTGGATCCAATGCTTTCTGCACACTGGGCAGAAAAAGCAAATCCGAATAAAAAACCTGGACGGGTAAAACGCTTCTTAAACTGGATTTCTAACAAACTCGACAATTTAAGCCATCATTATGAAAAACTTTTAAAATTGGCACTACGATTTCGCGTTATCACCTTATTGATTGCCGTGGGTTCATTATTTGCTGCACTCGGATTATCCAAACTGATTGGCACAGAGTTTGTACCTGTACCTGACAAAGGTGAAATTCGGATTAAATTTGAAACACCTGTGGATGCATCGCTTGAATATTCACAAGCAAAATTAAAACAAGTAGATCAAATCATTCGTCAACACCCAGAAGTACGCGCGACTTACGGGGCCATTAACAGCGTGACAGATCGCGGGAAAAATCATGTTAATTTACGTGTAACTGTCAGCCCGCGTAATGAACGTCAACAAACGCTAACCGAACTCAATAACGAATTTCGCCAGCGTCTACAAAGTGTTGCGGGCATCACCATCACCTCTGTCGCCTCTGCCGATGAAACGGTTTCTGGTGGGCAAAAACCTGTGATGGTGTCTATTAAAGGCCCTGATTTAGCAGAATTACAAAAAATCTCTGACCGCTTTATGACCGAAATTGCTCAGGTGAATGGTATTGTCGATTTAGAAAGCTCGCTAAAAGCTCCTAAACCTACATTAGGTGTTCATATTAACCGTGTCCTTGCCAGCGATTTAGGGCTATCGGTAAATCAAATTGCCAATATTATCCGCCCACTGATTGCGGGGGATGATGTCACCACTTGGCAAGATGAACGTGGCGAAACCTACGATGTCAATGTTCGCCTTACAGAAAACCATCGTAGCTTGCCGAGCGATGTGCAAAATATGTATTTAACTTCACAAAAAACCGATGCCAATGGACAAAATATTTTAGTGCCTCTAGCAAGTGTGGCGAAGTTTGAAGAAAGTTTAGGTGCAGCGCAAATCAACCGCCGTGATTTGGCCCGTGAAGTTTTGGTCGAAGCTAACACTGCTGGACGTCCTGCAGGGGACATTGGTGCCGACATTCAAAAAATTCAGGATAACTTTAAATTACCCGCAGGTTATAGCTTCGACACTCAAGGCGCCAATGCTGACATGGCTGAATCTGCAGGTTATGCACTGACTGCAATTACCCTGTCTATTGTGTTTATTTATATTGTTTTAGGTTCGCAATTCAACAGTTTCATTCACCCCGCAGCAATTATGGCTTCCCTACCTTTATCGTTGATTGGAGTATTCTTGGCACTGTTTATTTTTAACTCGACCATGAACCTGTTTTCTATTATCGGTATTATTATGCTGATGGGATTGGTCACCAAAAATGCGATTTTACTAATTGATTTTATTAAAAAAGCCATGGATCAGGGCGATTCACGTTATGATGCAATTATAGCTGCAGGGAAAACCCGTTTACGCCCTATTTTAATGACCACCAGTGCAATGGTGATGGGGATGGTGCCACTCGCACTTGGCTTGGGTGAAGGCGGCGAACAAAGTGCGCCTATGGCACACGCAGTCATTGGCGGTGTAATTACATCCACCCTACTCACCTTGGTGGTCGTACCTGTCATTTTCACTTACTTAGACGATTTTAAGAATTTTATGTTACGCCAAACGCGTAAACTGATTTCTTAAAATCTCACGCAAAGTCACACAATCGTTCGGGCTAAATTTTAACGCAAGTTTAGCCCGATTTTTATTGTATAATCTGGCTTTGAAAAAACTCCATTTAACGCTTCACTTTTTAGGACAGTTTCCATGCGCGCGAGTCGCTTTTTATTTGCTACGTTAAGAGAAACCCCAAACGATGCCGAGGTGATTTCTCACCAGCTGATGTTACGTGCGGGTATGATTCGTAAATTGGCTTCAGGTTTATATACTTGGCTGCCAATGGGTGTGCGTGTGCTAAATAAAGTTGAAGCCATTGTTCGTGAAGAAATGAATCGCGCAGGTGCTTTAGAAACTTTTATGCCTGTCACTCAGCCTGCCTCACTTTGGGAAGAATCAGGGCGTTATGTGCAATACGGTCCTGAGTTACTGCGCTTTAAAGACCGCCACGACAATCCTTTTGTACTTGGTCCAACACATGAAGAAGTCATTACTGATTTGGCACGTAATGAATTAAAAAGCTATAAGCAATTGCCAATCAACTTCTATCAAATTCAAACTAAATTCCGTGACGAAATTCGACCACGTTTTGGGGTAATGCGTTCACGTGAGTTTATTATGAAAGATGCTTATTCTTTCCATACCAATCAAGCCTCCCTACAAGAAACCTATGATGTCATGTACGACACATACTGCAGAATTTTCTCACGCTTAGGTTTAGACTTCCGCCCAGTACAAGCAGATACAGGTTCTATTGGTGGTTCTGGTTCACATGAATTCCACGTTCTGGCTTCAAGTGGTGAAGATGATATCGCTTTCTCTACCGAATCTGATTACGCAGCAAACATTGAAATGGCAGAAGCTATTTTAGTGGGTGAACGTGCGGCAGCAACACAAGAACTAAAAGTTGTAGATACACCAAATCAAAAAACCATTGCCGATGTCACTGCATTTTTAGGTGCAAACAGCAATCAGTCTATAAAAGCACTTTTGGTGCAAGGTGTTGCCAATGAATCAGGACAAGTTCCTGTAATTGCTTTATTCTTACGTGGCGACCATGAGCTGAATGAAATTAAAGCAGAAAAACATCCACAGATTGCTGCACCACTTACTTTTGCAACCGATTCACAAATTGCAGCGTTAGGTTTAACTGCTGGCTTTGTTGGTCCACAAGGTTTGGTCGAAAAAGGCATAACTGTGATTGTAGACCGTGCTGCATCGGTACTGTCTGACTTTGTTGCTGGTGCAAACCAAGTTGATCAACACGCAACAGGTGTGAACTGGGAGCGCGATGCACAATATACTGAAGTTTATGATTTACGTAATGTCGTTGAGGGCGATCCATCTCCCGATGGGAAAGGAACGCTACAAATTAAACGCGGTATTGAAGTCGGTCATATCTTCCAGCTTGGTACTAAATACTCAGAAGCGTTGGGCTGCAAAGTATTAGGTGAAGATGGCAAACCGTTTACTGTTACCATGGGATGCTATGGGATTGGAGTAACACGTGTAGTTGCTTCTGCTATTGAACAAAACTTTGATGATAAAGGCATCATCTGGCCTGCAGCAATTGCACCATTTGAAATTGCGATTGTGCCAATGAACGCACATAAATCACCACGTACATTAGAAGCAGCAGAAGCACTTTATGCTGAACTTCAAGCTGCAGGTTATGATGTATTACTGGATGATCGTAATGAACGTCCTGGGGTGAAATTCTCTGATCTTGAGCTTACAGGTATTCCGCACCGTATTGTGATTGGTGAGAAAGGTTTAGATGCAGGTACTTTTGAATATAAAGGTCGCCGTGATGCTGAATCTAGCAACCTGACGAAAGAAGAATTACTCATCAAAATTGCTAAAGAAGGTTAAACACTAAGCATAAAAAATCCCGCACAAGTTGCGGGATTTTTTTCATTTGGAATTAACAGAATTTCATACCACCATAACAGTTAGGGGTGACGTTCTGGTTTTGTAAAACCTTATCCGTTAATGTAATCGTAGCAGGGTTCTGAGTAGTATATTGCCCCACATTAATATTTAATTTTTTTTCAACAGGTATTCCAGCTAAAGATCCTAACGCAGCAAAAAAACCAACATCAATTGGTTCAGATTTATAAAGTAAATAATCACTAATTGCTTCAGCTACTTGTGGTAATACCGCAGAAATATCAACCTTATCTGTTGTTGCTAAATATCCCAGTTGTATAGGTTCTTTAAAAGACATCCACCACCCTTGTTGTGCAACATCGCCCTGATCAGCCCCCTGCCAATGCACAGGTTTACTTTGCAAAGATAAATAGCCCCCCGTACCATTGAGTGGAATATTGTGAATCATATTTAAAGCTTGAACAAAAGTAATATCCATATTAAGTTCATCCAAACTCGAACCTGCTGCCATTTTAAAGAATGAGTGCGTACCAACCGTACCTAATAAAGCCGGGAATTCCACATAAAGCTGGTCTTTTGAGAAGTCAGGAGTTCCCTGAACACTACCTGGTAAACTCTTACCCGACTCTGCAGCAGCTAAAGGAATAGAAGGAATAGATGAGCGAATACCACTCACTTTGGCAGCAGTCATACGTTGACCCGTAACCACCGTTTCTGGCATAGTAAAATCTACTTTCATAGAAGGAACTGTAATCCCTGTATGCCCTTCTGTTCTAACACCATTTGTAAATGGCTTACTATCAAACTGTCTTGTTTGCCCCAAAGCCTTTAAACGACCAGAAATAATTTCATCCTCGGTCATACCAAATGTCGCTTGCTCAGTAAATGAATGACCTTGAGTTTGTGCCATTTTCATATAACCACTAAAACTTTTAATCCCGTCATTTGGGTTTTGTACGTTATCTGTACCCAAAGTTAGTAGACCTAAAATTTCTTCAGCACCTAAACGAAAACCAACCACTTCACGTGTTGACGCACTATTTCCACTAATTGCAAACTCAATAAATGGATTGGTAATTTGCGCACTAGTACCCGCACGTTCACCATTAAACTCTGGACTACCTGTTGAATCATGGGACTTATTCAAACCACTTAGTGCAATATTAGAAATATCAATATCACATCCCGCTTTACCACCCATCGCATTATTTACACCACCACAACCTAATTGTAGTGTTTTAATGTTGGCATTAAGCTCCATGAGTGCATCAACACTCAGCTTATAAAAGTTGAGCCCTTGTGATTGATCTGTCGCAGTCATCAGGTTCAAAAGTGCCTGACCTTGTACATGAGATAACTGATCATCATTTAAAGCCTGCATCGCTTGAGCAGAATTGAATGAAAAAGCTGTACTTAAAATAGATGCAACTAAAATCGGTTTTTTCATTTTATTTCTATCCTTTAGCGTGGCGTAATGCCCAATGTACTGCGCATGGTTCCACCTGTAAGCGCGACAGATGCGATTTTCTGCATATTGCCATTGGTAGACATTGCAAAGTCTGTTTTAAAGGGTTGAGCAATATCATTTTTATAATTAAATTTAACTTGATTGTCTAAAGTAACCGTATCTGCACTAACGACGACTTTTCCTTTAACACCTAAATGCCCTTCCATACGATTCAAGTTAATTGAAGAAGTTTGAACAGTTTCATGATTCACTTGATCTTCATTAATCAAACTAAAATAACTACCTAAATTATTCGGATCTGCCTGTTCTGTGCTATCTAGACTTCTAAACTTAAAGTTCGCATCAAAAGACAAAAAATTTGAGTTCGGATTAGTAGCGGTTGGATCCATTCCAGGAATTACCAACAATTCACCATTTCCATCTAATTTAAACGCAATTGTGGTTAACACATCATCTTTCTTAGAGAAATTGTCGTAGGGTACAAAGCTACCGCATTTCGTTGATTCTGTGACGCAATTGTATTTTGAACCTGGTAATTGCCCAATCGCTAACTCTGCTTTTGCTGCAACCAATAAATGATCTGCACGAATATAAATCCCATCATCTTCATAACCAATCACACCGTCGGACTGAATTAATGCATCAATATTTCTTAAACCAGCATAATAGTTAACAGTTTCTCCTGCATGCAGGCTGTTTTGCCCATCAATTAGGATAATAGAAGTGGTACTGGGCAAGCCTGTTTTTGAATCTATGCCATAACCTTCGGTAGAAACCATGGCGTTATAACCAATTCCCGTTTTATTCGTTCCATCATAAGGTGACAAATATTGTTTACCCGACAAGGCCACATTGGCATTTAAATTATAAATTGGAATTCCAATACCCCAAGAACCACCATCCCCTGTCAATTCATTTAAAGAGTTATCAGAAATAATTCTCGCTTTGGCCGCAATAGACTGAAAGTCCATACCACGAACAGCAATGAGTGAGAACTGATCACCTTCAAGCTCACTCGATAGCAACTGGTTTAAAATAGGACTGGTTGCACCAATGGTATTTTTAATATTTTCATTGACTAAAAAATTGAGGTTTTTCGCTTGTACGGTATTAATATAAATATCGCCAAAATCAATATAAGCATTTTTATTGTGCAAAGCACCTTGTGCATCACGTGTGGTTAGCGGTCTTAAATTCGAAAACTCAACCGCATAACTGCCTTTTCCTGTGTGCCCAATTTCTAAGGTTGTTGGTAATTGCCCTGCAGCCAAGCCTGCCGTATTTTGATTGGTAAAATCAGCAGATAAGCCCAAATGCAAACCACCTTGCCCCACCACAGTATCGTAGCCTGTAACTGCGGTATTTTTAGTTTCAATTACACCATTGACCTTATTCGAAACGTCAAAATTGGCAACATTTTTTTGATGCCCATTAAAAAACAATTTCGCATTGCTTACCGCACCTGATGCACCAAAGCGAATTAAATTTTTATCATCATAACGCAAGTCAATATTGACCCCAGGGTTAGTTGCATTTTGTCGGCTACTAGCAACATCACTCAGGTCTTTCACTCGTCCAAGATTCACAAAATGGTCGGTGGTGCCATTTTTAGTGGTAAAGACCAATCCCTCATCGGCATCAATGTACATATAGCCGTCAGTCGCAAAATTAAAGTTAAAATCATGCATAGATAATTCATGCTTACCTAAACCATGACTAATTTTGGCATTCTGTAACTGGAAGTTTAAATGTGCCGTTTCATTTTGATTGAATAAACCTGCTTTGGTTTCTAATAAAACTTTTAAAGGTGATTTAGTTTCTAAGCCGAACTGACCCAAGCTTTGTGATTCTTTAGTACAACTATTTCCGACACAGTTTTTTTTGACCAAGTTTAAATCTGCAGTCGATTGAAAAGCATCAATACTCGCATCGATACGCACACCTGCGCCAACATCAGTTTTCCCCACATCTAAAGCAAGCTTACTGATAATAGGCTGGTTATTCTGTCCTTTAATTTCTACATTATGTAAGCCTAAACCCTGTTGAGTTCCAGCCACTAAATCAGGATCATACCAATTGACTTGATTAATCGTGGCTTTAGACATTTCATGGGTGATTACAATACCATCTTGCCCACTTACATCAGACAAATGCTGGTCTGCAATCAGCTCTAAAGCATACACTTGTTGCGCACAAAGTACGCTCAATGTTAATAAATTCAACTGCATTATTTTTTTCATTGTTATTTCCCTATACTGTACTTAATCCTATATTCAACAACGACTTGCTGCTGAACCTGTACAGTTGTAGCTAAATATTTTCACATTGCCAGACAGGTGCATATTGCCGTGAATATTTAAGCCCATAAATCCTTTTTCAGCGCCCTGATCAAACAAAGGTACATCTTGCTGAACTAAGTTATAACTACCATCTTGTTGATAATTTCTTCCTTGAAATTTGGTATATACCTCTGAATTTGCATAACCTTCATTTGCTCCCTGCCCTGTACCTGTTTCGATCGCCATGGTTGCAAAACCCAAATTTCTTATTTTTAATGGCTTATCATCATAAAACTTAAGCTGCATTGCCGTTTGTGGGTCATTTTTATGATTAATAATAGTCGTGCCATCTAAAGAAAATTTATCTATTTGTATGGTGCCCTGAATTTGTTTAAATACCAGCCATTTTTTATTGCCGTTATTATCTTCATGGTTATTGGGTGCAATCGCTAAACGACAAAGCACATTATTGTCAGCACAATTTTTACTATAGCGATAATAAACTTCTGTAGGTTTAGTCCCACCATTAAATTTAGAAATATTGCTGAGTTCTAAATTTTCGGCATATTCATGGTTTAACGATAACGTCCAACTGAGGTCTGCTCCACCTTGACCAGTAGCCTGCGTTAATTCATGATTTTCCAGTGCAATTAAATTGGCATGGGTCAAAGGACTACACATCAATGCAATACAAGACAGTTTTTTCAACATGATGATTCTCCTTTTATAGACCTGTTGTTTTAAATTTAAGGTGCTGAATCAGCACGCCATCAATTGCAACCGAACCTAGATTCTTAGTAGAACCATCTACACCTTTAAATACAACACCTGTGGCATCCGTATGATCTTTGGCACGTAACATATTATTTGGCAAGCGTTCTACAGTACCAATTGCAATACTACTATGCGTCGCATTACGTCCTTGATACATCGCAGCACTGTCATTGACATTGGCTTTTAGCGGTGTGCCACAACTCACCACATTACAGGTAGAACCTGTAAATGCTGTAGAACCTAAATACCCACCCTTTCCATCTTCATAATTTTGATAAATTTTATTGTAAATTTCAGGAACATTCGGAATACGTGTTACTTCTAGCACAATATTATTGCCCTCAGAACCAACCACAAAAGGCTGATACATATTCCCTAAAACTAAATTGATATTCGGACTGTATAAATACAAACCCTCTGTATCATGAAAAACTGGTGCCAATGAACCATCTATTGCTGGTGTGACCGCCGTTCCATCCAAAGTATCTGATTTTGCTGCTGTACTAATGCGGATTCCTTTACTATCTAAGTTTGAATCTGTGAAACTTAGATTCGCAGGATTATCATTGGTATTTAAACGCAATAAACTTGCCATACCCAATGTTTGATGATGATTTGGATTATCAGAGTCTAAAGTCTGAAATAGTCGCATTTGAGAACCATTTAGGCTTAAACCATTGGCAACAAACTGAGTACGTAAACGGTGCTCTTTATCTAAACCAGATTTTGGCGCCCCAGTGCTTGGATCCACCTCTGCACTTGAGTTCAACTGACGTGAAAAAATATCAGTCCAAAAGCCCAGTTTAATATTATTATCACTTTCAGTTGGCGTAGTAGTTGCGAGTGGTGCCTCTAGTGCTAAATAACCAACATCTTTTTCTACATTTTTAAATTGTTTAACTTTTTCTGTGCCTGCACGGAATAACCACGGGTTATCTGCTGAACCCCAGTTAAAGCCTTGATTGCTATAACGACTGCTTAATGAGTTATCACTTTTAGATAAGGCTAAACCATAAATAAAGACATCTGCTTTGGTTCTTAATGATTGCACAGGAGAACCCGATGCAGCAATTGCCGCTGCCTGTTCAGCCGATTGTATAATTTGAGCATAAATTTCTGCCACAGCAGACTTGGCTGTATCTTCTGCAAGTTGACTCGCATTATATTTAGCCCGAATATCAGCCGATGCTGTTTCTTTGGTTATTTCAGCCTGTATTAATGTGGCTACTTGTGAACCAACTTGGTCTGCTCGAGTGAAGTTGCTAAGCCCTTTATAAAAATCAGAATTCAATAAATCATTATTAGCTTCTGCCGACCGACTCCCATATAAAAGATCAAGCATTTCATAAGTGTTTGTAATAGCATATTCTTTTGCTTTTTTCTGATCTGTGCCAATATTACTCAAAGAGTACGCTGTAGTCCCATCTTTTGCTAGACCTTCACCATCAGTATATAACCATCCATCCTTCCATCCCCAAGTACCATTACTATAGTCTGCAAGACGCTGATTGTAATAATTCTTGAGCGTCTCATTATTAAAAAAACCTTCACGAACATCAAATGTAAATGTTTCTTTTTTCGCGTCAACATCAGCTTCAATATTTTTAGTATATTCTTGATACAAAGTTGAATATTGATTTGTATAGGTTTGTTCATAAGTTGAACGGTAAGTTTCGTTATATTTATGCTCAGCCTTACCTTTTAAAACACTTTGATTATAAGTATTGTTATAAACCGTATGGTATGCACTTTCTGCCAACTGCACATAATTCTCCCCCGTCGGGATAATACGAATAAAGCCCGTATCATATTGACTAGGGTTTTCTAAGCCACGTGTATAGCTCGACCCTGTAGATAGATCATTCGGTTGCTGAAACACCATTTTGAAGTCATCAAGGACTAAAGCAACCCCTTCGCCTGTGGTATTTGACAAAGAGTCATCGGAGAGTGCTTGTAAAGCATAACTCGGATTCGCCAAAAGTAAGCCTATCGCAGTGGCTAAGCAATGCTTACGAAAAGGGTAAGTAATTGCGTGTTCAGTCATCTCGACCTTCCTTTTATCTGATGCTCCGCATCTTTCTTTTATTTATCTATAGCTTGGCTATTTATTTGAGTGTTTTTATCCTTAAAAACGTGATTATGCCAAACCATTCTCATATTTAATTATGCTGAATATTTATGCAAATGCAAAACAAACTGGCTAAACAGCACAGCTTTCCGATGAATGAAAAAAAGCGAGCACATTGGCTCGCTTGTTCAACAGAAAAATTGTGATGGGTTAATCACTTATGCTTTAGGCAAGGTCACGCCTGTCTGCCCTTGATATTTACCACCACGGTCTTTGTACGAGGTTTCACAAACTTCATCTGATTCAAAGAACAGCATTTGTGCCACACCTTCACCCGCATAAATACGTGCAGGTAAGTTCGTGGTATTGGAAAACTCTAAAGTTACATGACCTTCCCACTCGGGTTCGAGTGGCGTGACATTCACAATAATACCGCAACGCGCATAGGTCGATTTACCTAAGCATACTGTCAATACATTGCGTGGAATACGGAAATATTCAACGGTACGCGCCAAGGCAAACGAGTTTGGCGGAATGATGCACACATCTGATTCAATATCGATAAAACTTTTTTCATCAAAGTTTTTTGGATCGACAATTGCTGAGTGAACATTGGTAAAGACTTTAAATTCACGTGCACAACGTACGTCATAACCATAGCTAGAAACACCATAAGAAATGAGTTTCTCGCCATTTTCGTCAAAGCGAACTTGGTTTTCTGCATACGGTTCAATCATGCCGTGTTTTTCGCTCATTTCGCGAATCCAACGATCAGACTTAATTGCCATTTATTTTCTATCCAAAATATGAATGTTTAACTGTGCTGTACTTTAACTGAAATCTAAGTTAATGAAAACCAGCCGTTTCCCTCACATCGCTTTTTTAAGTGCAATGATTAGGGTCTGTTGACAATTCGTCTATGTTTGCGACAACGCATATTTTTTAGCTGATATAAGGCATGGGACAGGAAATTTAGTCATTCTAAATGACTGGCACATAACGCAATAGCAGCAAAAAATATGCTTGTCCCCTTGCGCAGCAAACAAAGCAGTGCTTTGTTCTTGCTCATGTGGCTAAAACTTTCTCAGATTGCGTTATGAAACTTGGCAATAGACCCACTATTCCCTGCGTTTCATGCCTGATCTGCTCAGTTTTAGCCTAAAGCGCAAGCCATTTATGAAATGTCAACAGACCCTATTTCCAGTAGATACAACTTTTAGATACAACGTTGGCTTTATAGACTCAACAAAGCCGAATAACTTAAAGGAATTGAAAAGCTCAGCAACACAATAGAAGCTGTTTTTTGTAGATTGCACTGATTGAGCCAGCTAATTTTATTTTTAGCGAGCACCGAACCAATAAATGTCCAGAAAAAAGCAATCGGCACGATTAAACATAAAAATGCCAACATGTGTGCCACATAATAGTCTGCTTTTACCCATGCAATCGTTGGGAAAATTGCAGAGGCGAACAACAATGCCTTAGGG
This sequence comes from Acinetobacter sp. YH12099, assembly GCF_013419195.1. Classification (NCBI taxonomy): domain Bacteria; kingdom Pseudomonadati; phylum Pseudomonadota; class Gammaproteobacteria; order Moraxellales; family Moraxellaceae; genus Acinetobacter; species Acinetobacter sp. YH12099. Next base: position 141,620 of record NZ_VPAP01000002.1, read on the forward strand.
TTCAGTAAAGTCGCTAAAAATAGCTCACTCGCACGGATCGTAGGTTGATTAAAGCTTTGCTCGACTTTAGCCGTGCGCCATAATTTAATCGCCAAGAAAATAATATAGCTTGCACTGAATAATTTTAGAATGGTGGGCAACAACGGGAGATGAGTAGACACCGTACCAATTAAGGCGCCCCAAAGTGTAATAGAAATCAAATAACCCAATGCTTCTGCTGGAATTAATCGGAAAGATTTGCGGATACCAACCTGAATACCTGATGATGCAAGCAAGGTATTGGTTGGCCCTGGTGTCAATAAAATTGTGATCACCAAACCGATAAAAAACCATGAAATCATGCATTGACCTCACTACTGAATGAGCGCAGATTAAAATAGTTCATTGCAATTGGCAAAAAGTATTTTGTAAGACAAATTCTTGATCAGTTTAACATTTTAAATTTATTATTTTATTCAATCACTTATATAAAAAATATTTTTTAATTAAATGGTAACTTATAAGTCATTTTATCTTAATATTTTTAAGGTATTTAGAGATTAAACACCATTAAATCAGATGCTTGTGTATTTTTTAATCAAAAAAAATAGCTCACCGAAGTGAGCCAAATTTTCAAAATATTGTGATTTAGCTTTTAAAGGTGAATCAGTCAAAATTTAAAGGATGATAACTTAATGACTGCAACTGCAATCATTCCAAGCTGAGATCCCTCACTAGAAAATACGATTCTGATCTTTTTCAGCTTTAGGCAGTTTTTTTGCAATTTGCTTGGCAATCGCAATGTAACTATCGGCAGCATCATCGCCTGCAATCACTGACGGCGTGCCTGCATCCACATTTTCACGAATACTGACATTCAATGGTAAACGTCCAAGTAACGGAATGTCATATTGTTCTGCCAGTTTATCGCCACCACCTTGACCAAAAATTTGTTCTTCGTAGCCGCAGTTTGAGCAGATATGGGTCGACATATTCTCAATTACGCCCATCACAGGAATTTGCACACGATTAAACAGCTCGATGCCTTTCACAGCATCCATTAAGGCAACATTTTGTGGTGTAGTCACAATCACCGCTCCCGTTACAGGAATACGCTGTGCAAGGGTCAGTTGAATATCCCCCGTTCCTGGTGGCATATCAATCATCAACACATCTAAATCTGGCCATAAGGTTTGATTAAAGAGCTGCATTAATGCACCTGTGGCTTTTGGTCCACGCCACGCTACAGGTGTATTGTGGTCACCTGTTAAATGTCCGATGGATAACACAGGCATCCCAAAAGCATCCAACGGTACAAACTGCTCGGCTTCAATCATTGGGGTTCTGCCTGCATTGCCGAGCATGGTCGGAATACTTGGACCATAAATATCGGCATCCAATACGCCAACTTTTAAGCCGAGCTTTTGCAAAGCTAAAGCCAAATTTACTGTAGTGGTAGATTTTCCAACCCCGCCTTTGCCTGAAGATACCAAAATTACGTTTTGAATACGCGGATGTTTCGGCACATCACGTTGGTGTGGCGCAGCTTTTTGAATCGGTGGATTATTCGGATCGGCTTCTTGCATTGAACTTTGGCCCGCAGCATCGACCACCGGTGGTAAATGAGATGTTGCAGTCTGTGTGGTCGATGTTGCGCAGCTTTCATCTTCAGCATGTTGATGCCCACAACTTTCTTTTTTCTGTCCAGATTTCTGCTGAATCACATGCATATTCAGTTCTTTAATGCCGCATTTTTCTAAAGCATCTGCCAGTTCATCATGAATTTGTTGTAAATGTTGTTTTTCTTCAGGATAAGTATTGATGGTGATTTGCAGAATATCACCTTGCACATTCACTTGAGAAATACGATCTTTTAAAGCATGTTCAGATTCAGGCAATATATAACTTTGTAGCACGTGCTGAATAGCTTCCTCATTCACCGTATGCGAAGGTGAAAAAACTGATTTAAGTGAAGAAAGCCAAGACATAGATTTACTCCAAAGTTTGGAAATACCGCGATTTTGATAGTGTAACGATAATTCAGTATAAGGTTAAGTCGTGCTATCACTGAAATACTTAATTCTGAGTATATTGCTTGGTTTTTGACATGATTTATCTTCAAATGCAGACCAAGAGCTTGTTTCGATATTGTATTTAGCCTTCTAAGCGGATTTGAAAAGAATTCCTGGAATCCCTTGTGCATCTATGTGCTATCTAAGGTAAAATTGCCCGAATTGCATCGTCCCTATTTGAGAGAGTTATATCCGTGCGTCAAATTTTAGTCACTAACGCCCTACCATACGCCAATGGTCCGATCCATATGGGTCACTTACTCGGTTATATCCAGGCAGATATCTGGGTTCGCGCCATGCGTGCAATGGGACATGACGTGACTTATGTCTGTGCGGATGATGCGCATGGTACAGCAATCATGCTGCGTGCCGAAGCCAACGGGATTAGCCCTGAACAGCAAATTGCCAATGTGCAACAAGAACACATTCGCGATTTTGACGGTTTTGGTGTGCATTTTGATCATTATGATTCAACGCATAGCGACACCAACCGCGCACGTGCCAGCGAAATTTATGTCAAAAATCGAGATGCAGGCAATATTGCCGTGCGTCCTGTTACGCAATTATTTGACCCTGAAAAAGGCATGTTCTTATCGGATCGTTTTATTAAAGGCACCTGCCCAAAATGTAAAGCGGAAGATCAATACGGCGATTCTTGCGAAGTTTGCGGCACAACCTATAATGCGACTGAGCTGATTAATCCAAAATCGACTTTGAGCGGTGCAACGCCAGTAGAAAAATCATCAGATCATTACTTCTTTAAATTGCCTAATTTTGGCGAATATTTGCAAAAATGGACACGCGATGAAGGTCGTTTGCCAGTTTCGATCGCCAACAAATTAGATGAATGGTTTGAAAATGGCTTGAATGACTGGGATATTTCACGTGATGCACCATATTTTGGTTTTGAAATTCCAGACGCACCAAATAAATATTTTTATGTATGGGTTGATGCACCAATTGGTTATATGTCGAGTTTTGAAAACTACGTAAAAACCAAACGCCCTGACCTAAATTTTGACGATTACTGGAAAAAAGATTCAGACAAAGAAGTCTATCACTTCATTGGTAAAGACATCGTATATTTCCACGCTTTATTCTGGCCTGCAATGTTAGATGGTGCGGGTTATCGCACGCCTACAGGTTTATTTGTAAATGGTTTCTTGACTGTAAATGGTCAAAAAATGTCGAAATCTCGCGGCACATTTATTAAAGCAGAAACGTATTTACAGCATTTAAATCCTGAATATTTACGCTATTACTTTGCATCAAAACTGTCTGATAAAGTTGAAGACTCTGACTTAAATCTGGATGATTTTGTGCAGAAAGTAAACTCTGATCTTGTGGGTAAAGTGGTAAATATTGCCAGCCGTTGTGCCAAATTCATCAACACCAAATTTGATAACAAATTAAGTGCAAACTGCGCTGAACCTGAGTTAGTACAAAGCTTTATTGCTGCAGGTGACTCGATTGCCAAAGCATACGAAGAGCGTGAATTCTCTGCGGCAATTCGTGAAATTATGGCGCTTGCTGACCGCGCCAACCAATATATTGATGAGAAAAAGCCTTGGGCTTTAGCCAAAATTGAAGGCGAAGAACAGCAAGTTCATGACGTATGTTCTGTAGGGATTAACCTATTCCGTCAATTGGCGATTTATCTTGCGCCTGTACTGCCAACCTTGGCTGAACAAGTTCAAGCCTTCTTACAGTTAGATAGCTTTAACTTTGAATCACGTAAAACTGTTTTAGTCGGTCATGAAATTGCGTTGTTCCAACCACTCATGCAACGTGTTGATCCGAAAGCGGTAGCTGCAATGGTAGATGCATCTAAAGATTCTTTAGCCGCACCTGTTGAAGCACCAAAAACGGAAAAGAAAAAAGAAAAAGCCAAAGAGAAAAAAGCAGAACCAAAAGTCGGTGAAGCGGAAATTATCACGATTGATGACTTTGTCAAAATTGATTTACGTGTTGCAGAAGTTTTAGAGGCTGCAACCGTTGAAGGTTCAGACAAACTGCTTCAATTAACTTTAAATGTAGGTGAAGCTGAGCCACGTAATGTGTTTAGTGGTATTCGTGAATTTTATCAACCAGAAGATTTAAAAGGCAAATTGGTGGTGATGGTGGCTAACCTTGCACCTCGTAAAATGCGTTTTGGTATTTCTAACGGTATGGTACTTGCTGCGGGTAATGGCGAAGGTGTTTGGGTGATTTCACCTGAATCTGGCGCAAAACCGGGTGATAAAGTGTCTTAATTTTTAGACACTGATAAAAAGCCCTGCTATATTTTAGTGGGGTTTTTTTATAGTTATAAATAATGAATAGATGGATAAAGTTTTTTTGCTTAGTTCTACCAATAGTCTTGATAATTATTAGTTTGCTAGCTACCTATTTTATTTTTACCAACAAAGCTTTTCAAATTGGAGTAACCTCCTTGATTGATCCAAATTTAGGAGCTTCTTTAGGTAATTTGTATGGAGGAGTTATAGGTACTCTCTTAAGTGCATCAAGCATATTCCTCTTGATTTATACAATTATTAATCAAAAAGATGAAGCACAGAAAAATAATTTAAAGTCTAATTTTTTTAAAATGATTGATTATCACAACCAACATTTGATAAATATTTCTTTACCCAATACCAATCCGCAACACCCACCAAAAGAAGGGAAAAAGGCTTTTGTAACCTTCAAAATTCAGTTCAAACGAATTTTAGAAACGATTCAAGAAATTTCTGTACAAGAAAATCTCCAACTCAATAAATCACAAATATTAGATATCTCATACGTTATTTTTTACTTTGGTATAGAGGGAAGTTGGACGACATTTATAGTAAATAAACTATCAAGGTATAATGGATTTAATGAAGAATTAGTTATTAAAATTCAGAAAAGGTTAATGGAAAAGGATTTTAGAGGCTGCTTATTGAAAACCAATCAAACTCATTTAAGCTCTTATTTTAGAAATATGTATAATGCTATAAAAATAGTAGATGAATCAACAATCCTAAGTGATTTTGAAAAATACGAGTTAATAAAAATTTACCGTGCTCAACTTTCAAACCCTGAGCTTTATAAGTATCAACTAAAAAGTAAACATGTATTCATTACCAAAACCCTTTGAAATCTGCCCAACCCAACGCTCTATTTGATCTGCCTTCATTACCTTAAAATCCCGCCAGTTATACTTCATCTGCTTCCAAACCATCTCAATTCTATTCAGCTCAGGACTATACGCAGGTAGAAAATACAAAGTCGTTGAATACTCTTGTACAAGAAGCTTGCGCCAATCTACCATCTGTTTGCTGCGATGAATCGAGGCATTGTCAACAATCAACACCAAAGGAACTTGATAGCTGCGTTTCACCTGTGCTGCTACACCCATCAAATAGGCATAAAACCAGCGACTGTTAACGGACTCCTGTAGGCAACTGGTGATCAGATGACCCGTTGACAGGAGACAACCCATCACATTAACTCGCTTTAGTCTTACAGCATCAACCGCATGAACATCGCCTATCTTTGTCCATGCATAACGGTTATCTGGCGTAGCCGAAAATCCTGTTTCATCGACATAGCCCAATACAATTTCACCACGTGCCGCTTGCTCACGTAATGCTTCAATTTGCTGTTGCGCTTGTCCAAATGCGGTCGGGTCTCTTTTTTTTCAAGCTGTGGCGGGTGCGTTTGAAGACCATGCCTGAATCTCGCAAAAACTTGCGAATAGTTTCAACAGACACGGACACACCGTGTTTTTCATGCAGTTTGACTCGGATTTGTTCTGCATTGAGTGGGCTTGTGTTGACCCACTCTAAGATTTGAGCCTGATAGTTTGATGTCAGTGTATTGGGACGGCCTGAGCGATGACCTTCTTGAATCGATTCAAACTGATGTAGCTCCCAATGTCGGCGTTGTAGCCTTATGGTTTCTGGGATACGCTCTTGTAACGCAGCAACTTCGGCAACAGTTTTACCTTCGGAAAGCCAGAGAATAGTTTGGGCACGTTGTCTTTCACGCCAATGTGCTGCATGCTTGGTCAGGAGAATTAGTTGTGCACGCTGTTCTAAGCTGAGTGGGACGGTAACAATCCGTGGCATGTGCAAACATCGTTTAACCAAAAATGTCTTTTCGCATGTTTAGTTATTTTTGTCAACTTATCCTTTTTTTCAATGTTTTATCGCGTTTTGGAAAAAAATGGCTCCAAAATAATTTTATAAATAAATATGATTTTATTAAAAATATTCCATTTGAATATTGTGACGGATATGACCCTAAACATTACTTTCCATCTATCAAATTCGAAGAGGATGAATATTGATTTAAGTACTAACGCACAGAAAGGTGACATGGATGTAGCCTGTTCGTTAGGCACACGGACGTGCCCTCTAACGAACAAAGGATTTTTGTTACTTTTGATCCTTTAAAAGTAAGGCAAACATTTTAATTATTAGAATACCCTCATCCCAATCTTCTCCCAAAAGGCATAGGTATCTACACAAATAAATCACTTCATCCCAAAAATTAACTTTAATCCCAATACTGTCATGACCGCCCCTGCTGCACGGTCAAAAATAGCCTTAAACTTAATATAAGCCTGACGCGGTTTTTCTGCAGACAAAGCCACTGCAACCAATGAACACCAACCTGCATCAATAAAAAAACACAGAATTGGCAGCACCACATAAAAATAGTTCGGAATTTCTTTAGGCAACAAAGCCGTAAAAATACTCGCCAAGACAATTGCAATTTTAGGGTTAGATAACTGCGTAATTAAACCTGTAGTAAACGCACGGCGCAGTGACATTTGCTGTCCATGTGCAAGATTGGTTTGAATAGGCGCTTTGGCATGCTTCACAATTTTATAAGCCAAAAACAACAAATATAAACCACCACAAATTTTAAGCAGAAAATATGCTGAAGGCACTGCCAATAAAATAGCCTGCAACCCCATCACCGCCAATAAACCAAAAATTGCGGCACCCGTACCCGTGCCTAAAGCCGTAAATAAACCATGCTTACGTGAAATGGCTATCGAATTTTTTGCCACATAAATAAAGGTAGGCCCAGGACTAATTGCCCCCAACATTAATGCCAAAGCAATAGAGCCTAAAATCAATAATGATTCCAAGATAGACCTCAAGATTAGAATAATTTTCAATTATTTATTTTACTTAAAAAACCATAATAGAAGATATAATTTTTTTGATTTATGTTTATAAATTTAAGGATTTTTCAAGCAATTTGATATTTATTAAAAAAACCAAAAATAGAGTAAAAACTCAATTTAATTTCAATATCAAACAGTTAAAACATAGCATATGAACAGTAAAATTTTATTGTGCATCCATTTTTTCTATTAAAGTTTTTTTCTGATAATAATTTATCATCGATTTTTAGCAGAACTTTCATATATTTTTAAAACATATAATCCCATAATAAAATTACGGCTTTAATTTTCTTTAGAACTACAAACGAGGCACATCAGATGCAAAATAAAAGACTGAAAACATTAGACCGCTCTAAATCACATCTTTGGATTGTAGGTGGAGGCATAGCTGGTATGGCTGCTGCTGCTTTTGCGATTCGTGACGCTAAAGTGCCAGCTGAACATATCCATATTTTAGAAGAATTGAATGTTTCTGGTGGTTCGATGGATGGTGGACATAATCCGCTTAATCCGAACCAAGCATGGGTCACACGTGGTGGACGTATGCTAACTGATGAGACTTATTTGTGTACTTGGGATTTATTTTCAAGCATCCCATCTTTAGAAAATCCAGACATTTCTGTTCGTGAAGAATGTCGTGAATTTAACGAACAAGTTAAAACCAATGCTCAAGCACGTTTGATCGACTCAAATCATATTGTTGCAGAAGCTCAAAAATTGGGATTATCAACGCTCAACCGTGCTCAAATGTTACGTCTACTGGCATTAAAAGAAGATCGTATCGGTAGTCGCCGTATTGATGAATTTTTTGATGATGCATTTTTCCAAAGTAATTTTTGGCGGATGTGGCGAACCACGTTTGCCTTTCAAAAATGGCATAGCGCAGCGGAATTACGCCGTTATTTTCTACGTTTCATTCAAGAATTACCACGCATCCATACCTTAGCAGGTGTGAAACGAACTAAATACAATCAATATGATTCAATGATTCATCCTCTACAACGCTGGTTGGTGGAACAAGGCGTTGATGTTCGTTTCGGTAGTTATGTCACAGATGCAGACTTTGTCGAAGATGCCCAAACGAAGGAACGTAAGGCAACCCAACTTTATGTCAACATTCCAGAAGGCACTGAACAAATTCAACTGGGTGAGCATGATCTTGCGCTCTTTACTTTAGGTTCGATTACGGCTGATTCACGTTATGGCGATAAATTCGATGTTCCTGAGCTGATTCGTGATCGACAAGATCATGGCTGGCGTTTGTGGGAAACATTGGCTCAAAAAGCTCCTGATTTTGGTCGTCCAATGACCTTCTATGGCAACATTGATGAGCATAAATGGAAATCCTTTACGCTCACCATGCATGATGATGTGCTGCTAAAACGGATTATTGATTACACAGGAAATGAACCGGGTACAGGTGCACTCATGACTTGGTTTGAATCTGGTTGGCATCTATCTGTGGTCGTTCCAGCTCAACCGCATTTTGCTGACTTACCAGAAGGTAAATTCACCTTATGGGGTTATGGTTTTGAAATTGACCATATCGGCGATTACATTAAAAAACCGATGAGTGAAGCGACGGGTCAAGAAATTTTAATTGAGTTGATTCATCAACTTGGTTTCGATGACATTTTGGATCATGTGTTGGCACATACTGACATTACCACAGTAATGATGCCTTATGCCTCTGCCCTATTTGCATGTCGTAAAGCAGGTGATCGCCCATTGGTCATTCCAGAAAATGCAGTCAACTTTGCTTTCTTAGGTCAATTCGTAGAGCTTGAAGATGATGTGGTTTTCACTGTGGAATATTCCGTACGTTGTGCCATGATTGCCATTTATCAGCTCTTAGGTGTCGAACGTGAAATTCCAGAGATTTACAATGGTTTACTCGATCCTAAAGTTGGCTTAAATGCTTTGGAAGCAGTTTTTCATTAAATTTTAAAAAGCCATAGGGTAAATTGCTGCCCTATGGTTATTCAACTTATTTTGATAAAACGATCTTTGTACACGACAAAAAAGATAACTCATTGAAATAATGGCATAATACTTGTTTTCTGACGACGAATATGATCACACATTTCAATGAGTTACATCTCATATTAAACAAATATCTAAAGTGGAACAAGTCACATGTAAAATGTTTTACACTGATTATGCCTGCATTAATTGTAAAACAGACATGTAATCTTTCTTTTGTATCTAAAGCCTTACCCATCAAGTGCTTACCACAATCATTTTATCGACGTATACAACGCTTCTTTGCAGATCAGTATTTCGATTATCGTCGAATTTCTCAGTTAATTTTCAATATATTTTTATTCGATAAAGTCCAATTAACTTTGGATAGAACCAACTGGAAATGGGGAAAACGAGATATCAATATCTTGATGTTAGCCATCATCTATCGTGGAATAGCGATACCTATTGTTTGGACATTGCTCAATAAACCAGACCATGTGGAGCAGATTTCCACTGCTGCGGGCTCATAGTTCAGTGTACTCAAACCTGATAATGCCACAGGCAACTCTTTACCAAAGTGGTGCAACGTATTGCGGTACGCATCGCCATTGATCCAGAACAAAAAGGCATGGAAAACCTACGTCCTGGTATGTCGGTAATCACGTCGGTGGATACCGACTCATAAACCAACACTGACATTCTCAATCAAATACATTTACAATGTGGTCAAATTCATTTCTCGTTCGCAAAAAATGTTTGATCACATTGCTTTTCCTACCCCTTATCAAACATTAGAACTTCCCCAGCCTGTTCAACTGACCATCAAACGCCTTGATCAGATTCATCCCCAGATTTCGGGCAACAAGTTTTTTAAACTCAAATACAACCTCTTGGCAGCACAACAGCAAGGTTTTTCTCAAGTCCTCACTTTTGGCGGTGCATTTTCCAATCATATTGCAGCAACAGCTTTTGCAGCACAGCATTTTGGTTTTCAAAGTATCGGCATCATTCGTGGTCAAGAACTTGCGACCCAAGACTTAAATCCTACCCTACAAACAGCGCAAGATTTTGGCATGCAACTGCATTTTGTCAGCCGAGCCGAATATCGTCTGCGCCATGAAGTAGAATATTTACAACAACTTCAACAGCAATATCCTCAAGCCTTTATTATTCCAGAGGGTGGAAGCAATTCCCTTGCCATTCAAGGGACACAGGAAATCCTCTCCCCTGATGATTTAGAAAATTATGACGTAATTTGTTGTGCCGTGGGTACAGGTGGAACTCTTGCAGGCATCATTGAAAGCAGTTCAGATCACCAGCACATTTTAGGCTTTTCAGCCTTGAAAGGTGATTTTCTCAAACAGAACATTCAACAATGGACCGATAAAAGCAATTGGTCTTTAACCGATGCCTATTGTGGTGGCGGCTATGCCAAAACTACACCTGAATTATTGAAATTTATTCAAAATTTTGAGCAAAAATATCAAATTCCACTCGAACACATTTATACAGGTAAAATGATGATGGGACTTCTTGATTTAATCCAGCACAATCATTTCCCTGCCCACACTCGAATCCTGGCCATTCATACAGGTGGCTTGCAAGGAAAGCTTAAAGCATATTAAAACCCCCACAAATCTTTTATAATTGCTCGCTTTTCGTCTACCGAGTAATACTCATGGTTCATCAGGTTGATGTTGTTGTTTTAGGTGCGGGCGCATCGGGGCTGATGACTGCTTACATGGCAGCACAACGTGGTCGTAAAGTATTGGTGCTAGAAAAAGCCAATAAAGTGGGCAAAAAAATTCTGATGTCGGGTGGTGGTAAATGTAACTTTACCAACTTAGAAGTCGAGCCAAACCATTATATTTCACATAATCCACACTTTGTCATTTCTGCACTCACCCGTTATACCAATTGGGATTTTATTGGTTTAGTCTGCGAATACGGCATTGAATATGAAGAACGCAAACACGGACAATTATTCACTTTAAACGGCGCTAAAGAAATTTTAGCCATGCTCTTAGCCGAATGTGAAAAAACCAAATTGGTCGATATTCAAACCAATTGTGAAGTCAAAGCCGTGAATGCGGTAGATGATCAAGGTTTTCAAATTGCAACGACTTTGGGTTATTTCCAAGCAAGCGCTGTGGTCGTAGCAACTGGCGGTTTATCTATTCCAACTTTAGGTGGCTCTGGAATTGGCTATGAAATTGCTAAACAGTTTGGTCATCGTGTTTACCCGACCCGTGCAGGTTTAGTGCCTTTTACCTTCTCAGACAGCTTTAAAGAAGTCACTACACGTTTAAGCGGTAATGCGGTGGATGCGACTTTATCAAATTCATTGACTAGTTTTACCGAAGCATTGCTATTCACCCATCGCGGTTTGAGTGGGCCGAGTGCCTTACAGCTTTCTAATTATTGGGATGTCGGACAAAGTTTTAAAATTAACTTTTTACCTTACTTAGAACTCTATGACTTTTTTAAAAATAAAAAGCAAAGCAGTCCTAAAGTTTTACTGCGCACCTTACTCAGCGAGCATCTGCCAAAAAGTGTAGTGGCTGAATTACAGCAACTGATTTGGCCTGCACTCTCTGAAACGGCAATTGGCAATATCAGTGATGAAAAGCTAGAACAGATTGCAGCACGTTTAAATGCCTTTGAAGTCAAACCATCAGGCACAGAAGGTTATCGTACTGCCGAAGTCACTTTAGGCGGAGTCGATACCCAAGAAGTTTCCTCTAAAACTATGGAAAGTAAAAAACAAAAAGGCTTGTATTTTGTTGGGGAAGTTTTAGATGTAACGGGACATTTGGGCGGCTATAATTTCCAATGGGCGTGGTCATCTGCACATGCAGCATCGGAGTATGTTTAAGTTTGCTTTTAGATGAAACATGCAAACAAATGAATGTGATAAAAATGATTCTAGTCTAAACAGAATAATATTGATCTTGCCGATCAAATTGCAAAATGACAAAAGCCAGTTTTTTCTAAACTGGCTTTTTCTTTAACACCGTCACGTACTATAAAGACTTAGCAATACGTGAATCCTGTTATTTTATTCTAAATAATCGGTACGAAATAATACCAATTTTGGCGTATTTGCCAAACGTGATTCAGTTTGCTGCATTTTAAGCACAGCATTTTGTTGATGCATAGGTAACGAATTTGCCACTTGAACTTTTAAACTGATACGTAATTTGTTTAGCATATTGATTTCTCTCATTATTGTCATCCTTGCGCGAATTTTAAGACTCAAATATTTCAGCTTGGTTAAAACCCAAGTTTTTTATTTTTCCCTTAAACCCTCATCAAGCTTTCCAAGTTATTGATCTGATTTATCCAAATCAGTCTTTGGCTCATTCCTGCCAAAGTTGATTAATTTTTAACATAATTTAAGAGCTTGGTCTATCCTCTTTTGGATGATTTTTCTCAACATTTTCAGTTGGTTTTGCGGTGGCTTCTGGCTTGGCAAAAACAAATTTATAGGCTGCAACAAAAAAGCCGATGGTGATGCCAGCAATCACGATTGGGGCAAAAAACTTATCGGGTGCTGATTTGGACATTATCGTTTCCTCTTTTTTAATGAATACCGAAAAGAAATCGACCAATACGGTGATTGGTCGATCATCTTAGCGATTCAAATCAAAATTTGAACAGGTTATTTCGGGTCATTTTTTGGATGTTCATCAACATCTGGTTCAGCCTCACCTGTCGAACCAAATGGGTTATTGACTGGTGGATGTTCAGGATCAACCTTTAACGTATCTGGCACAGCATGATCAGTTGCCGCTTCAGGTGTTGTAGTCACATCACTTACAGACGCTTGTGGCTGCTCAGTTACGATAGGCGTCATCACACTTGATGCTGACGACGTTGCCGTTTCTGTTTTGTGCAAAGGATTCGGTTGATTCGCCTCACATTTGGCTTTATCAATCAAATCAGTTAACACACGCTCTGCAGGTTGGCGACCACCTAAACCAAAGGCAAGTGCGAAAGCCACTGCAACAGAACCGAGAGTTAAACCAAAGGCCAAGTTCACAATCGAGTCGGCAATACCCATCGCGCGTAAGCCCATGGCTACCACCAAACCCATAATTAAAATACGGACTAAGTTTGCCAACCAACGTGAGCTGTTATATTCACCGCGCTGTACCACTTTGGCGACCAAATTCGCGAGCCAGAAACCCACCACCAAAATGACAGCACCCAACAGGATATCTGCACCAAATTGGATAAACATGGCAATCAAGCCGCTGACTTGATCAAAGCCCAAACGGTTCGCCGCTTCAGATACCGCAAATAGCATGGTAAAGAATACAATCAGATAACCGACTACACATGAAATTTTAGTCGTACCTAAAAAGCGCTGTAAGTCGAGTTTGGCAGGAATATCATCGACTCCTGTACCTGCAACCACTTCCACCACAATATTGGCTACAAAACGCGACACCACATAAGCCAAAATAAGAATCAGACCTGCCGCAATAATATGCGGGATCGCATTCATAATTTCATACAGCATGGCTGTCGCAGGCTGCGAAATGGCTTCAATTCCAAGTGCCTCAAAACCAATAATCAAGGCGGTGATGATCACCAAGGCGAAAACAAACGAACCGAGTAATTTAGGTAAATTTGAATTTTTAAAAATGCCAACTTTTTCAGCATGCTGTTGAATATTCAGGCTGCCTAATAAACCTTCGACAATGCCACGAACAATTTTTGCCAGAATGTATCCGACAAAAACAATCACGCCTGCAATGAAGATGTTCGGTAAATACAGCACAACTTCATTCACCATGTTTTGCACAGGGAACAACAGACCGTTTAAGCCTAAAATTGACAGCACAATTGGCAAGAACAGCAATAAAATCAGCCAATAAACAATTTCACTGATATTTTGACTTAAGCCACTCACACCCACATCGGCACTGAGTTTTTCATCCAACTGGGTACGTGCCAACAGTTTTTGCATCCCCACTTTGACCAGATTTGCCAAAATCCACCCAATAAAAGCAACGGCTACAGCAGCCAGTAAAGAAGGAATAAACAGTAAGAACTGCTGAATCATATTACTGAATGGCCCACTGACACTGGTCAGATTCAACACATTCAGCGCACCAATGACCGCAATAATTAAAATCACCCAAAACACGACCCGCGACACAATCACTTCAATATTTGAACGATGCCCCGTTGCATTTGATAATTTTTGATCGGTACCTAATTTTTGTAGAACCTTTTTAATTCCACCCGCAACCAATAATGCAATCACCCACCCGACAAGTAAAATTGCGACTGCAGCTAAAATGGGTTGAAATTGCTCCCAATAATACATGGCATCAAAAGCTCTGCCATGTAGGTTCCCATTAAAATAATCATTCATCTTGTTTAATCCTCATGGTGATTAGCTTCATTTTTAGGTTTGCACTACAGCGCAAAACTGCTTTTTATCGATTCAAATTATTGAGTAAAGCTCTACCCACCATAGAATTTGCATATTTTTTATTCAACCTTGGGATGCAGAATCGCAACAATTCTACAAAGGAGGGATAATAAACCTTGCGAAAATCCACAAAAAAGCCCTGCATCTAGGCAAGGCTGAATTTGTAAATACGATTTTTTGACGCTTAGGCTAAGCTACCGATCTGTTGCTGTTGCAGTATTACTGTCCTCTGCACGTGCTTCATCTCCAGCTGTGCCCGTTGTCGTGCTATTTGGCGTTGCTTGTTCTACGGTTGGATTAGGATGTCCAGGAGGTGCTTCGCTTGCACTCGGTTTGCGATCCGCCATCATGTAAATCAGCAATGCCAATAAAAAGATTCCCACCAGTAGAAGCATATAGACTGGAATACGTTTTTTTCGCTTAATGTCTTCAGCTGAGTTTACATGAGGTGGTTTATTGAAATCATGCGGCATGTTCCCCTCACTTATGTATTTATCTGATGAATTTTCATACTAACAAGCTCCTCACGCTTATTGTGTGACAATACATAGCAAGATGGTGAAAAGATGTAATATACCTCAAGTACCACCTATGTTGCCCAATATCGACAAAGCTGCCTCTCACGGGGAAATGCGCTATAATCACGTACCGTTTTTTTGTGTACTTTGAACTTTATGGCGTATCGTCAACAAAGTGTATCGCTTGATCTTGACACTGACGTCACTCATCAATGTGCCTTGCACTATACCCGTGATGGGCATCTCATTGGTATTATTGAATTTAGCAAGCCCAGCTATCTGCTCAAATGGGGCGATTTGGAATATTTCCGTCGTCGTACCGAAGAATTTTCGGTCATGCCATTTCCAGATTGTGTGAATGCCATGATCATTGATATTCGCAACATTGCTGCATTTCTGGATAATGAAGTGCCAATTTTACCGTGGCGCTTACTTGAAGAAGAATGTCCTGTGCGTTTGGTGGTTCCTCAAGAGCGCTTAGAGCATTATGCAGGTTTTTTTGAACCGACTTGGCTAAGTAGCGATGTCGATAGCGCGATTCAGGAAATCCGCGAATATATGGATATGTTTGTGCACTAATTTCTTTGAAGAGTCACTTTCAAGCATTGCGTTCAAAAGTTGCTTTCAAAATTGAATCGCACCAAGCAAAAACCTCATCTGCAGCGTTGTAGATGAGGTTTTTATATGAATGGTGAAGATCACCTCAACAACCAATTTTTAGCGAATTGTGAAAATACATTTATTTTCAAAACTCGATTTAGGCAGCCACAAAACCTGCTTAAAACGCACCTGATCTATGCCAAAACTGCGCATTTTCTTAGATGTATAACGCCAACCGACACAGTCTTGATACTTCTCATATTCAGGAGTCTGCCCTGCAATGGTTGAGCTTTGCTGAACTTTAATTTTCTGAAAAAAAGCGGTTTCCTTTGCACGGATTGGGCCAATATATTCATTATACATTTGTTCCATTTCGGCACTTTCAAATTGCATTTTTTGCAAACTGCCACCATGCCAACCCAACTGACTACGCAAGTTTAAATATTTTACTTTGCCCGCAGGAAATACATAATTGGCACAAGAAGAAAAGCAATACTGTCCAACTTCAACATTCAGTTGATGGCCAAAGACCAAATTACCCAAATCAATACCTAAGCTGATCTCGCCACCACGACTGTTGATTTTTAAGGTATCAATTTTGTCTGACTGTTTAAGTAATTCCGCTGCACGTGCGTTGGCTTCAGGGCTAAGTGGCCCATCATAAATGAGTACGTGATCTTGCACAGCAACCTGAGTTTCCACCGTTTCAGCCTGTACGGTTTGTGCGACTATAAACATCAGCCCTGCGCTGGCTATATATTTGAACAGTTGATATTTGAATAGTTGCATCACATCCTCACCAATAATTTTCAACTGCAATATTGCCTTCCCCACGGCGGTTCATGGTTAAACCACGCGCTTTTAAGGCTTCTTTGGTGTCATCGACCATGGCAGGGTTACCGCATAACATCACATGGCTGGTTTCAGGGTTGAGTACACTACCCGCAGCCTGTTCAAGTTCACCATTTGCAATTAATATAGGCAAACGATCATGCAAATCAGCTTGAGGATCGCGAGTGATAATTGGGATAAATTTAAAGCCTGTATGCCCTTCGCCAAAAGTTTCGGCAATCTCGTGAATTTTATCGACATAAGCCAATTCAGCTTCGGTACGCACGCTATAAACCAAATAAATATGTTGATATTTTGTCCATGTTTCAAAATCTTGCAGCATGGATAAAAACGGTGCAAGACCTGTACCTGTGGCCAGTAACCATAAATCGTGTGGGGCAGGCAATTGATAACGCGCCAAGGTCAAAAAACCATAAGGGATTTTTTCCAAGTACAGCTCATCGCCCACTTGAAGGTGCTGCAAGTTAGAAGTAAACGCACCATCTGGCACGACAATTGAGAAAAACTCTAAAGTTTCATCAAAGGGTGATGACACCACCGAATAAGCACGTACTACCAATTCATCGCCCACTTTTAACCCGATACGTGCAAACTGCCCTGCAGTAAATTTAAAATGCGCGGGTCGGGTCATAATGAAGCTAAACAAGGTGTTGGTCCAACGATGAACCGAAAGCACTTTTTCTAAAGTAAATTTTTCAATTGACATGATTTGAGCGTGGCATGAAAGACTGTGCTCATGTTAGCATGTTGGGGTAATTTATGAATATTTTTAAATGTTAAGGCTTGATTCATGCGCATGACTTTACGCCAGTTGGCGGTTTTTGTAGCAGTTGCCCAAGAAGGGACAGTAACCAAAGCCAGTGATGCCGTTAAGCTCACCCAAAGTGCTGCAAGTATGGCCTTAGCAGATTTGGAGGATGGCTTAGGCGCTCCACTGTTTGACCGTTTGGGTAAGCGCCTACAGCTGAACGATTTAGGTCGTTTTTTATTGCCACAAGCCTTAGAAATTTTGGGTCGTTGTGAAGCATTTGAGCAAGCCGCTAAAGGCGAGCTACAAAGTATTGATTTGCGTTTAGGTGCAACTCTTACCATTAGTGACTATTTGATGCCTGATTTAATGGCAGACTTTTTGCAAATTCAGCCGCAGGCGCATTTACAGTTACAAGTGGGCAATACCCGCCAAATGATTGAAGCTGTAAACCAATTTCAGCTAGATTTAGCACTGATTGAAGGTTCTTGTCACTTACCCCAACTCCAATGTATTCATTGGCGTGATGATGAACTTGCAGTGTGCTGTGCGCCAAGTCATCCTCTAGCGCAGTTAAACCGTGCTTTAAGCATTGCAGATTTTGAAGATGCCGAGTGGATTTTACGTGAAGAAGGTTCAGGTACCCGTGAAGTGTTTGACAATGCAATTTTAAAAGACCTGCCTGATGCCAATATTCGTTTAACTTTGGGTCATAACGAAGCGATTTTAAAAATTGTCGCAGGTGGGATTGGTATGTCGTGTATTTCACGATTGGCGATTGAACCTTTACTAGAAAAAGGTCAATTGGTGATTTTAGATACACCTTTCTGGCAACTGACGCGCCCGTTATTCATGTTGGTGCATCGTCAGAAATACCAAGGGCCTGGCTTAAAGGCATTTATGAAGTTTTGCGACGCGAAATAGTTTATAAAAGAGTACCGATGATGGTACTCTTTTTTTAGCGATTAAACTGACTCTCACACGGTATGCCGTCACCATCACCGTCCATTTTAGTATTTGGACAATTTCGTATAAAGAATAATGCTTCTTCGTAAGACGTCATTTGACTACAGTGCTCACGCCCATCACAAGTAAAGTTCTGTTCAACAACAGGAACTTCTACTACTTTTTGTACTGATAAAGCTTCAGGCTGACTATTTTGCCAAGCTTGGTACTTATTAAATACTGCATAAGCCAAGACGAATATAATCAATATACCCATATAAGTCACAAAATTGGATGAGTTATTTTCAGACTTCTGCTGTCTTTTTTGAATCTGCTTTGTCGTATGAATTGCCCTTGATTGAGGCGTATGCCTTTCGACTGCAACCTTAATATCTAGACGGACAATATTATCTGCTTTGAACTTGCCATTTTCTTCTACTTTACGAAATTTTAGATTTTCTCCCACTTTTAGTGGAATATTTTTATTGGGAAAATCTTTAATATGAAAAAATAAATCTTTAGGCTCTCCTTCTATTTGAATAAAACCAAAGCCTCGTTCTTCGTTATAAGTTTTTATTTTCCCTTCTAAAAACATAAATTACTCTTTTCACGTTAATTTTTGATTATTGTACAAAAAAAGAGGCGAAAATGCCTCTTTTCTGTGCATGAAAACATTTAAAACTAACGCTTTAAGTTTGATAACAATGCAGACGTAATCGACGTATTCGCAGCAACCGCTTTGGCTTTTTTTGCTTTTTTGGATTTATCTTCTACAGGTTCAATATTAATGGCTTTATAACGATCACCATTTTGAACCACATTAAATTTAACGCGATCATTGCGCTTTGGCTCGCCTTCAGCCGCAGAAAAATCCGAGATATGGAAAAACACTTCACCTTCAGGTGCGGCAATAAATCCATAGCCTTTTTCGGCATTATATTGTTTGATTTTCCCTTGATATTGTTCAGATTTCATGGCTTAACCTTTTACGAGCTGCACTTTATATGAGTATATAAAAAAGAGGCAGTTAATGCCTCTTTTTCATCGACATTCGGCTTAATCTTTTTGCACTGAACCAAAAATTTTATCGCCTGCATCACCCAAGCCAGGCACAATATAACCATCTTGGTTTAAACCTTCATCTACCGATGCAGTAAAGATCACCACATCTGGATGCGCGGCTTCTACACGTTGAATGCCTTCTGGCGCTGCAACCAAAACCATCACACGAATGTCTTTACAACCACTGGCTTTGAGCAAATCAATCGCTGCCACTAAAGATGAACCTGTGGCAAGCATAGGGTCAATAATCATCGCAATACGGTTTTGTACATCTGGTACTAATTTTTTGTAGTACGTACGCGCTTCTAAAGTTTCTTCATCACGTTCCAAGCCAAGTACAGACACTTTGGCACTTGGAATCAAGTTTAAGAAACCATCTAACATGCCAATACCTGCACGTAAAATAGGCACAACCGTAATTTTTTTACCCGCAATACGGTCTACAGTGACTGCACCATTCCAACCCGCAATTTCGTGCTCGACCATAGGCAAATCTTTGGTCGCTTCATAAGTCAGCAACATGGTGACTTCTTGTGCCAATTCACGGAAGTTTTTGGTGCTGATATCAGCACGACGTAATAGCCCTAATTTATGACGAATAAGCGGATGTCGGATTTCATGAATAGCCACGGGAGAACACCTAAAAGGAAAGAAAAGCAAATATCATTTTATTATATGCTGTTTTTATTGTGTATATAAACCAAAAAGCCCTCAATTTATGAAGGCTTTTTGACTGAAAGTTAAACTTCTTTCAAATTATTGCTGTGACAGCATGAAATGGATTGGTGACAAAATTTCAGCTTCAAGTGCAATTTTGATAATTGGGTCTGGATAAACACCAATCACCAATACCGCTAAAGCTGCAGCCAATACCATAATACCGCCCACTTTTTGACCCCAATGATCAACAGCGTCCATTTTTGGTTCATCTGGCGGTGTCATATACATCACCACCATAACGCGCAAGTAGTAGTACAAACCAATACCTGAACCTACGATGATCATCGCAGCTAAGAACCAGTGCTGAGTCGTAACAGCAGCCATCACCACCAAGAACTTACCAATGAAGCCTGCAGTGAGTGGAATACCAGCTAGAGAAAGCATCATGACAGTTAATACAGCAGTCAATACAGGACGACGCCAGAACAAACCACGGTAGTCTGCTAAGCTTTCTGCTTCAGCTACGTTGTTATACGGGCTAGACATTAATGCCACTGCACCGAACGCACCAATGGTGGTTAAGACATAAGTAATCACATATACGCTGACATTGCCCAAACTTGCATAGGTCATGCTGATTAAACCAATCAACAAATAACCAAAGTGCGCAATAGATGAGTAAGCCAAAATACGCTTCAAGTTAACTTGACGTACAGCTAGGAAGTTACCCACCAAAATTGAAAGCACAGCAATAATGGTCATGATGGTTACAATTGAGTCGATCAGGATTGCACCTGAACCCAAAATGTAACGTACAAACAAACCAATGGTTGCTACTTTTGCTGCAGTCGCAAGAAAGGTTGCGATTGGTGCAGGCGCACCGTCATAAACGTCTGGCGTCCATTTGTGGAATGGTGCCAACGACAATTTAAATGCAACAGCAAAGACAATTAAGCCTAAACCTAAAATCACCAATGGCTGTTGGATATTTTGCATTAATGCTTGTACAGAGTCATAGAAAGACAATGAACCAGTGTATGCATAAATGTACGCCATACCCATGAGCAACATTGCAGATGCGGTTGCAGACAAGACTAAGTACTTCACGCCTGCTTCTAAAGATTTAGAACGTTGGTGAGTGTATGCCAATAAGCCATAAACAGGAATTGACATTAACTCAAGGCTAATGAAGAACGACGCATAGTGCGAGCTTGACACCATCAACATAGCGCCCGCCACTGAACACAACATTAAGATGTAGAGTTCTTCGCGGTTGTCTTTATACGTTTCAATATACGCATGTGACAAAGTAGAACATGCTAATGCAGCGATCAGAATCACCAGTTGATATAACAAGGTGAACGGATCAATCATAAACATGCCCATCACGCTGGCAGGAGCAAAGTTCCCGCCAAACATCATGAGTAAAAGGTAAGCAGCAGCGAGGTTCAAGCCCACCACTGATGCTGTAGCAATTAAGTTATGGTTACGCTTAATTGCAGTAAGGATCATCACGACAATCGCAGTTAAAGCCACGATCATCACAGGAGCTAAAGGCATAAGCTCAGAAAATGACATTGTGAAGTTCATGGCTTATTGGATCTCCACATTTTCGAGTTGAGCTGTTACTTCTTGCGTAACTTCAACTACTTCTTGAACTGGGATGTAGCTATTTGCTAACCACGCCATACTTGAATTTGAAATATCAAGGAAGGTTTGTGGATACAGACCAAGCCATACTAGACCCAGCGCACAAATTGAAAGAATCACAACTTCACGTGCATTTAAATCTTTTAACGGATTTGCATAGTGTTGTTTTTGCTCTTCATTTGGTACACCAAATAAGGCTTTGTGAATCAGGATTAAACCGTAAACACCTGCAAAAACTAAACTGATTGCCGCAATAATTGTGAAGGCTGGGAACTGTTCAAATGAACCCATTAAAATCAGGAATTCACCAATAAAGTTACCTAAACCAGGAATACCAACTAACGCTGCCACAAAGAACATCAGGAAGAATGAAAGGTATTGGAATTGACCACGAATACCGCCCATTAAACGCATGTCACGTGTATGTACGCGCTCGTAAATTTGACCACACATAATGAACAATGCAGCAGATGACAAGCCATGTGCCAACATCATGATCATTAAGCCTTGGTAAGTCAGGATATTACCTGCATAAATTGCAAGTAATACGAAGCCCATGTGCGAAATTGAGGTATAGGCAAGTAAACGCTTCATATCGGTTTGCTGGAAAGCACACCACGCGCCGTAGAACACACCAATTAAACCCAAAATAATGGCGATGTCTGCAAACTGAGCAGAAGCCGCTGGGAAGAATGGAATCACGAAACGTAATAAACCGTATGCCGCAGTTTTAATCAAAATACCTGCAAGGTCGACAGAACCCGCTGTAGGCGCTTGTGCGTGTGCATCTGGTAACCAACCGTGTAATGGGAAAACTGGAAGTTTTACCGCAAAACCGATGAATAAACAGATCATGAAGGCATAAGCGACTGCTGGTAATTGTGCGTCAAGTGTATTCGCTACAGCCAATAAATAGTTGTAGTTGAATGAAATAGTACCTGACATCATGTATCCATAGATCACTAGACCTAAGATACCAATCAACATGATTAAACCAGCAACTTGCGTGTAGATAAAGAATTTGGTTGCAGCGTAAACACGTGAACGACCGTTTGAACCTTTATGACCCCATAACGCAATCAGGAAGTAGATTGGTACAAGCATCATCTCCCAGAAGAAGAAGAACAGGAACAAGTCAATCGCAAGGAATACACCAATTACCCCACCCAAAGACCATAAAAGGTTAAGGTGGAAGAAACCAACGTTCTTTTGAATCTCACCAAATGAACAGCCTACCGCTAAAATACCCAGTAATGCAGTTAAACCCACCATGAGTAAAGATAAGCCATCCACCGCTAAGTGAATGTTGATGCCTAGGGTTTGAATCCAAGGCAACATAAATTCAGCCGACCAAGTTGGAACTTGAGCGCCTAATTCATAGTTATAGCTGGCACCTTGCCACAATGCGACGGTTAAGCCCAAAGTAACGAGCATGCCCACTAAAGCAATGTAACGTGGTAATTTTTCGTCGAGTTTATCGACCAGCCAGCAAATAAAACCTGCAATGAACGGAACAAGGATCAGCGCGGGTAGAATTAAATTGTTTGGAGTATCCATCTTATTTCCCCACGACCTGAATCACGATCAAGATCATTAGTAAGACCACCACACCAAGTGCCATACTCGATGCGTACTCACGTAATGAGCCAGTTTGACGTGAACTTGTGAAGCTATGACCACCTTTAACAATGGCAGGAAGCACTAACCACAGGCCGTCAATCGGATCACGACCTAAAATTTTCGCGATAAGCAAATATGGTTTCACAAATACGATGTTATACAACGCATCAAAACCAAGTGCATTACGGCAGATATTAGCAAGGCCAGCACCGAATGAAGTACGGGCAAAACCTTTCACTGCGTTGTAGGCAAAGACAAATAATACGATACCTACCACAAGACCAACCAGTGCAATACCCACAGCAGTATATTCAGCGCTATGCATACCATGCATTAAATGTTTATCAACCTTAAACGCAGGAATTTTCGCAGCATTTAAGATTGATTCAACCGGTGCTTTCAGGAAGTAAGCCAGACCAGTTGAAAGAACAGCAAGGATTGCCAATGGTGCCCAATACGTCGCACCTTTGATTTCGTGATAAGGCGTGTTTTCTTTTCCAAAGAATACAACCCAGATTAAACGGAATGTATAGATTGAAGTTAAGAATGCACCCGCAACACCTGTCCAGTACAAGCAGTCATAAAGCGCAATAGATTGGCCTTGAACCCATACCGCACCCAAAATTGCATCTTTCGAGAAGAAGCCGATGGTCAAGAATGGAATGGCTGCCAATGCACCGCCACCAATCGCGAAGCAGGCAAACAGGAATTTGTTATGTTTGAACAGGCCACCCATCTTGAAGATGTTTTGTTCGTGATGGTAAGCCAGAATCACCGCACCAGAAGACAAGAATAACAATGCCTTGAAGAATGCGTGTGAAAGCATATGGAATAAGCCTGCCTGGTATGCTTCAGCACCTACCGCCATAAACATATAACCCAGCTGACTCATGGTTGAGTAAGCCAGGATACGTTTGATGTCGGTTTGTACCAATGCAGCAAAACCAGCCACAATCAATGTTACCGCACCAGTGATCGAGATGAACATCATCACTTCAGGTGTCATTTCAAACACGGAGAACATACGGCAGCACAGGTAAACACCTGCGGTTACCATTGTTGCCGCATGGATCAATGCAGAAACAGGTGTAGGACCTGCCATTGCATCGGCTAACCAAGTTTGCAACGGAATTTGTGCAGATTTACCCGCAGCACCCAAGAACAACATTAACGCTGTCCAAATGGTGATCGACGAGCTTTGAGTCATTACATTGGCTGCATTTTCTACGATGTATTGTGTGTTCAACGTACCAAATTGTTGATACAACAAGAACAACGCGATCAGTAGGAAAACGTCACCCACACGTGTTACGGTAAATGCTTTGATTGCTGCAAAACCGTTTGCAGGGTTTTGGTAGTAATAACCAATCAGCAAGTAAGAGCACAAACCTACACCTTCCCAACCTAGGAACAATAACGCCAAGTTATCGCCAAGTACCAACAACAACATGCTCGCAACGAACAAGTTGAAGTAAGAGAAGAAACGTGCAAAGTCTTCTTCACCACGCATATACCATGATGCAAAGATGTGAATTAAGAAACCCACGCCTGTAATCATGCCCAGCATGAGCAAAGATAAACCGTCTAAGTGCAAGCTAAACGCAGGTGCAAAACCACCCACATTGAACCAAGTCCATAAATGTTGAGTCGTTGCAACCGAACCGTTGTTCACAAAGTCCATGCCTGCAATTAGCGCAAATAATGCAGACAGACCCACTGAACCTACGCCAATAATCGCAGCAACTTTTTCAGGTAAGTTGTTACGCCCTGCCGCTAAAAGGATAAAACCAATGAGCGGAAACAATACTGTTAGATATAAATAACTCATCCGCGCATCTCACTAGCAGCATCCACATCCAAATGATGGAAGCGATGATAGAACTGAAGGACGATCGCAAGACCGATACACGCCTCTGCCGCAGCAAGTGTCAAGATCAAGATAAACATGATCTGACCATCTGGTTGTACCCATGCACTACCAGCCAAGACAAACGCCAATGCCGCAGCGTTCATCATGATTTCAAGGCCCATTAAAATAAATAGTAGGTTGCGTCGCACCATCACACCGTAAAAACCGAGTGCAAAAAGAATGGTCGCGACAATCAAACCATGTTCTAAAGGGATGTTGCCCATTATTCTTTTTCCTCTTCTGCACTTGGTTCACGTTTACCGATGTGGAAGCCTGCAACCAAAGCTGCAAGTAATAACATTGCGGCAACTTCAACCAACAATAAGTACTGAGTAAAGAGTGCTTGACCCACTGCTTTTGGACCCACCATTTCGGTGCCCATAAGCGCGCTTGGTGCAGTGTAGTCTGAGCTTAATGACCACACTAAAACCAAACCAATTAGGAAGCTCATCAAAGCTGGGTATGCCCAAGTTGATGAAGTCAACCATTTACGCTCTTGCTCAACAGTTTGCTGACCAAGGTTGAGCATCATCACCACGAATACGAACAAGACCATGATCGCACCCGCATAAACAATGATTTCCAAGGCGCCAGCAAATGGTGCACCCACGATCATGAACATGCCTGCAACCGCAAGTAATGACACGATCAAGCTTAATAAAGCATGTACTGGGTTCGCGTTAGTCACTACACGAACCGTAGAAACAATGGCCACGAGTGCCATCAAATAAAACGGCCACATCATGGTAATAGACTCCGTACATCAATAGGTGCGCTTTCACGTTGCGCTTGACCTTTGTCTTTACCTGTAACAGCCATACCCGTTACACGGTAGAAGTTGTAGTCAGGATATTTACCAGGACCTGAAATGAGTAAGTGTTCTTTCTCATACACCAAGTCTTGACGCACATATTCACCTAACTCAAAGTCAGGTGTTAACTGAATTGCAGTCGTTGGACATGCTTCTTCACACATACCGCAGAAAATACAGCGTGAGAAGTTGATACGGAAAAACTCTGGGTACCAACGACCATCTTCCTGTTCTGCTTTTTGCAGTGAAATACAACCTACTGGACAAGCAACTGCACAGAGGTTACATGCTACACAACGCTCTTCGCCATCTGGATCGCGTGTTAACACAATACGACCACGGAAGCGTGGAGGTACAATTTCTTCGGCTGGTACTTCCGGATACAAAATGGTGTCACGTTTACGTGTCACGTGTGAGAAAACCATCCACAGTGAACGTACAATTGACCCAAACCCAGCTAGAAACTTAAACATATTGTTCTCCCTGCTGTCTTAGGCCGAATGATTCATAAGAATCACAGCACCAGTTACCAAAAGGTTAACAAGCGCCAATGGCAAGCAAATTTTCCAACCAAAGTTCATCACTTGGTCATAACGTGGACGCATTAAAGAACCACGAGCCAAGACAAACATCATCACAAAGAATGCTGTTTTGATAATGAACCAGAAAGCTGCTGGAATGAATGGAATTTCAAGGTTAAACGGCGCTAGCCATCCACCGAAGAATAGAGTCACGATAAGCGCAGAGATCAGTACCACGTTGACATATTCTGCAACGAAGAACATCCCCCACTTCATACCGCCATATTCGACGTGATAACCTTCAGCCAATTCTTGTTCTGCTTCTGGTTGGTCAAATGGGTGACGGTGAGTTACCGCAACGCCTGCAACCACGAAAATCAAGAAACCTAAGAATTGTGGAATCACAAACCAAACATCACGTTGCGCTTCAACAATTTCACGCATGTTGAATGAGCCTGCAATAGCAACCACACCCATGAGTGAAATACCCAAGAACACTTCATAAGAAATGGTTTGAGCGGCTGAACGTAAACCACCAAGCAATGCGTATTTGTTGTTTGATGACCAACCACCAAATAACACCGCATACACTGCGATACCTGCCATTGCCATAAAGAACAACAGGCCAATGCTCATGTCTGCCACACCTAAATAAGGTGATACAGGAATAACCATGAACGACAGTACCGCAGTTGCCATTGCAACTGCTGGTGCCATACGGAACGTAAGTTTGTCGGCAAATTTTGGTGTCCAGTCTTCTTTGAACATGATTTTCAGCATGTCGGCAACAATCTGGAACATACCGCCTGGACCTACACGGTTCGGACCATAACGGTCTTGCCATAAGCCCAGTAAACGACGCTCAATAAAAGACATGAGTGCAGCAATCAATACCACAACCAGTAAGATGACAATCGCTTGAATGACTGAATAGGCAATTGGCCAGTTCTCAGCCCACAGCGGCGTCTGACGGATTAATTCTTGTTGCATGAATTACACTCCTACCGCGACTGAAACAGGCTCTGCAAGAGATACCGTTGGTGCAAGACCAATTGGGTAGCCAATATAACCTGTAGGTAAATATTCAATCACTTGTACTGGCAACACGATAGATGTTTCGCCTGCTTGTACAGTAATTGTTTGACCATCTTGTAGATTCAAACGCTGCGCATCCTGCGTACCTACAGCAAATACTGCTTCAGGAATACGTGATTCCATTGCAGGAGTTTTCACCGTAAATTCCCCCGATGCAAAAATGTGATGCATTGGAATTAAACGGAAGCTGTCTGGATTTGCAAGTACTGGTGCAGGTGCAACATAGCTACGTGCAGGACGTTTCGCCAAACGGTCGAATAAACGAATACCTGCGTCACCACCTTTTAAGTGACCACCCACGTTGTCTTGGAATTTGTTCCAAGCTTGTGGCGAGTTCCAACCTGCAGACCAAGCAAATGGTACAAGTGCCGCTGGCGTTTGATTACCCACATAACCTTCCATAGAGAATGTTAATGCTGAATCTACATCGACAGGTTGTTTTGGTTCGTGAATGGATAACGGTGCACGCATAGCGGTACGACCTGAGTAACGACGTGGTTCACGCGCAACTTTTAAGCCATGTACACGGAAACCTGCATCTGGTGCAACATCTTGAATTGCTTCAAGTGCTGGAACATTCTTCACTACAGATTCAATCACGTCATCTAAAACAGTCCAAGCAATTGCTTTGCCTTTTAAGCCTGTTTCAAGTGCGTGTAACCAGCGCCAAGATTCTTTAATCGCCAATTCAGGTTTGTAGTAGCTTGGGTCATAAACTTGGAAGAAGCGTTGTGCACGACCTTCCTGACTCACCACCGTACCATCACCTTCCGCGAAGCTTGCTGCAGAAAGTACGATATTGGCTTTTTGCACAGTTGCGGTTTCAGCATGATCTAGCACGATGACATCTTGTGCTTTCGCTAAAGCTGCATCGACTTGTACTGCAGGTAAACGACGATATAAGTCATTTTCAACCACAATCACAGCATCGTAATCTTGCGCAAATGCTTGCTCTAAGCTTTGACCACCAAAAATAGCCAAGCCCATTGAGTTCACTTCTGGCACAGTTAAGCTTAAACCTGCGTTTTCACCCAAGTTTTGTGCCACTTGTGCAGCCGCTTCCATAATGGCAGCGTCTAGTAAGCTTGTACCTGAAATCACCAATGGTTTTTTCGCAGCTTTTAACGTGTCAGCAATGGTTTGTGCAAATGCTTTCGCATCGTCATCTAAACCTGTGATCACGTCACCTGCAACCGCAGCAGCAATGGCAAAACCTAAACGTGCAATATCATTTGGAGAAGCAACCACTTCACCTGTTGCGACATCAGCTAAACGAGTTTGCGTTGCAGCCAAAATGTAAATTGGTGATTTTGCATCTTGCGCAATACGTTGCACAGGTTCAGCCAACCAATCTGGCGTACGACGCTCTGCCGCCATTTCTTTGGCTTTGTTTTTCGCCGCTTGACGAACAGACAACGCCATACGTGGTGCAGTTTGGGTTAAATCTTCACCCAAAATTAACACAGCATCGTAGTCTTCAATTTCACGCATACCCGGGTTGTAAATCCCTTCGGTTTGCATGATTGAAGCTGCAAGTTCAACCAAGTTTTGCTCTTTTTGCGATAAACCTGTTGAGTAGTTGTCTTGGCCAACCAACTCACGCAAAGCAAAGTTTGATTCAAGCGATGCACGCGGTGAACCAATACCCAAAACTTTTTTGCCTTGAACTTTGGCAATAATCGTATCAAGTGCAGCATCTACAGAAACGGTTTCTACGCTCGCACCGTTACGGAACTGAGGCTGACGTGGACGATCTTCACGGTTCACATAACCTGTACCGAATCGACCTTTATCGCATAGGAAGTATTGGTTGACTTCACCGTTAAAGCGGTTTTCTACACGACGCAATTCGCCATAACGCTCACCCGGAGAGATGTTACAACCTGAAGAACAGCCTTGGCATACGCTAGGCGCATACTGCATGTCCCACTTACGGTTATAACGCGCAGAGTGAGTTTTGTCGGTGAATACACCTGTTGGACAGACTTCAGTCAAGTTACCTGAGAATTCAGATTCCAAAGTACCCGATTCAGGACGACCAAAGTAAACACGTGATGCGTTGGCATAGACACCAAAGTCTGTACCGCCTGCATAGTCTTTGTAGTAACGCACGCAACGATAACACGCGATACAACGGTTCATTTCATGCGCGATGAACGAACCAAGCTCTTGGTTATAGTGAGTACGTTTAGTAAAGCGGTAACGACGACGATCGTGCTGTGTCATTACAGTCATATCTTGTAAATGACAGTGACCACCTTCTTCACAGACTGGACAGTCGTGTGGGTGGTTGGTCATCAAGAACTCTACAATTGAAGCACGGAACTCAGTTGCTTCCTTGTCTTCAATCGAGATATAGGTATTGTCAGCAGCAGGTGTCATACATGACATCACCAAGCGACCACGAGTATCTTCAGGGTTCGCATATTGGGTCACGGCACATTGACGGCAAGAACCGACAGAACCTAAGGATGGATGCCAACAAAAGTACGGAATGTCGATCCCAAGGCTCAAACATGCTTGCAGCAAGTTTTCCGAGCCATTGACTTCGTACGATTTTCCATCGACATGAATTGTAGCCATAGTCGAATTCCTTAAGCTTGTTCTACGTTGCTAGCTTGAGCAGCAGGACGGCTATTTGCCACTTTTGCTTCAAACTCGCCACGGAAATATTTGAGTGCGCCCATTAATGGCTCCATCGCACCTGGTGCGTGAGCACAGAAGGTCTTACCAATCCACAATTTTTTGGTGAGTTCTTGAAGATGTTGAATGTCTTCTTCTTTCCCTTCGCCATTTTCAATTGCTTTGAGTGCTTTTACAGCCCACGGTAAACCATCACGACATGGGGTACAGAAACCACATGATTCGCGCGCAAAGAATTCTTCTAAGTTACGGGTTGCAGAAACCATACATTGGGTTTCATCGACCACCATAAGCAAACACGTACCTAAACGTGAACCTGCCTTCATGATGCTTTCTGCATCCATAGGCAAGTCAATGTGTTCTGCTGCCAAGAAGTCGGTAGATGCACCACCCGGTAACCATGCTTTTAGCTTCAAGCCATCACGCATGCCACCCGCATAGTCTTCAATTACTTCACGTGCAGTCGTACCAAATGGAAGCTCCCATAGACCTGGGAATTTCACCTTACCAGAAGCACCGTAAATTTTTGTGCCAGGGTCTTTCGATTTACCTGCAGATAAACCGATATACCACTCTGCACCACGCAACATGATTGCAGGTAAGTTGTTATAGGTTTCTACGTTGTTGACAATCGTTGGACGACCCCATGCCCCTGCAACTTGCGGGAATGGTGGTTTAGTACGTGGGTTAGCACGGCGACCTTCAAGCGAGTTAATCAATGCGGTTTCTTCACCACAGATATAACGACCTGCGCCTGTATGCACGTATAGCTCAAAGCCCCAGTTGGTACCTAAAATGTTTTCGCCCAAATAACCTTTGGCACGAATTTGCTCAATCGCTTCATTTAAGTACTGTGCAGCTTCGATGTATTCGCCACGAATAAAGATATAGCCGTGGGTAGCTTCAAGCGTGTACGCAGCAATCAGCATACCTTCAATCAGTTGGTGTGGAAGTTTTTCCATCAACAAACGGTCTTTGAAAGTACCCGGTTCCATCTCATCGGCATTACAAATCAGGTAACGTGGACCTGAATTGTCGTTTGGTGCCATCAGTGACCATTTGATCCCTGCTGGGAAGCCTGCACCACCACGACCTTTCACTGTCGCAGCTTTAATGACTTCAAGCACATCTTTAGGCGGCATAGAAATCGCTTTCTTAAAGCCTGCATAGCCTTCTAGTGCTTCGTAATCATCTGCATTACGCACGTGCTCTTGCTTGCTTAAACGCCAAGTTAATGGATGCGTTTCTGGGTTACCGTCACCATAAATTGGTCTTGGTTCGGTATTCATACATACTTCTCCAATAACTGTTGCACCGATGTCACCTCAACTAAACCGTGAGTATCTTCATCAATCATCAAGGTTGGACCCTTATCGCAATTTCCTAAACAGCAAATTGGCAATAACGTGAAACGACCATCTGCAGTCGTTTGACCAAACTGAATGCCTAATTCACGCTGGAATGCTTCTGCAAGTGTTTCTGCACCCATCAAAAAGCATGCAATCGAGTCACACAATAAAATCACGTGACGACCTACAGGCTGGCGATAAATACGGTTATAGAATGTTGCGACACCTTCTAAATCAGCAACGCTGATGGTTAGAAGCTGTGCAATCGCATTTAACTGCGCATCATCTACCCAGCCATTACGGCGCTGTACACACTTCAAGGCATCTAAAGATGCTGCACGTGGGTACGGATAATGACCAATGTGATGTTCAATTTCATGGATTTCTTCCGCAGTCAAAATCCCTTCAACATTCACACGTGGCTTTTTATCAGTCAAAATCATCATAATGCGTTTACCCCTTAGCGATCCACGTCTGCCATTACGACGTCAATGGTCGCTAAATAAATGATTAAGTCAGATACCAGACTGCCGTTAATCACAGAAGGCATTTGCTGTAAATGCGTGAAAGTTGGTGTACGAATACGGGTACGGTAACTCATCGTTGACTTATCTGAAGTCAAGTAGTAATTCGATGCACCTTTCACCACTTCTGCCATTACAGATGCTTCACCAGCAGGCATTACAGGACCCCAAGACACGCTTAAGAAGTGCGTAATCAGGGTTTCAATATCTTGTAATGTCTTGTCTTTTGGTGGTGGAACAGCCAATGGATGGTCTGCTTTATATGGACCAGATGGCATGTTATCTAGACATTGTTTGATGATTTTCAATGACTCTTCGATTTCACGGAAGTGAACCAGTACACGAGCGTAAGCATCGCCTTCGTACTCTACAGGTACTTCGAAGTCATAGTTTTCATAACCACTGTATGGACGGTATTTACGCACGTCAAAGTCGATACCTGTTGCACGTAAACCAGTACCTGTCACACCCCAAGCCAAGGCAGATTTCGCATCATACTGCGCTACGCCTTGCGTACGACCCATGAATACCGAGTTGCGTAATGCCGCAGTGTAGTATTCGTTCATACGTTTTGGCATCCACTCTAAGATTTCACGAATCAGGTGTTGCCAATTGTTTGGTAAGTCGTGTGCGGTACCACCGATACGGAACCATGCTGGGTGCATACGGTAACCGGTAATAGCTTCAATCGCATCGTAGATTTTTTGACGGTCTGCGAACATATAGAATACAGGGGTCATACCGCCCGCATCCTGAATTGCAGTACCAATGAACAATAAGTGGTTATTGATACGGAACAATTCCGACATCATGACACGGATACATTGTGCGCGGTCTGGCACAGTAATGCCTGCCAGTTGTTCCACACCCATGACATACGGCATGTTTTGCGCACAACCACCCAAGTAGTCCACACGGTCTGTATAAGGAATGAATGAATGCCAAGTTTGACGCTCAGCCATCTTTTCCACACCACGGTGGTGATAGCCGATATCTGGCACACAGTCTTTCACTTCTTCACCATCCAACTGCAAAATTACACGGAACGCACCGTGCGCAGATGGGTGGTTAGGACCCAAGTTCAGGAACATGAAGTCTTCGTCTTTATTACCGCGCTTTAAGCCCCAATCTTCAGGCACAAAGCGAAGGTGTTCTTGCTCGAAGTCTTGTTTGGCTTGGTTCTGCATATACGGTGTATATTCCGTTGCACGTGCAGAATACTCTTTGCGTAACGGATGACCTTCCCAATATGTTGGCAACAAGATACGACGAAGCATTGGATGCCCTTCGAAGTTGATACCAAACATATCGTAAGCTTCACGCTCGTACCAGTTGGCATTTGGCCAAATGTTGGTTGCTGTTGGAATATTGAGATCACTCTCATTCAACGCAACTTTAATACGAATGTCCGTGTTACGCTCTAGCGATAACAAGTGATAGAACACAGTAAAGTCAGACGCAGGTAGACCATCGCGGTGAGTACGCAAACGCTCATCTACCGCAGACAAGTCGAACAACATCACGTATGGACGTGACACTGTACGCAAGAACATTAAAACTTCTTGTACACGTGCGCGCTCAACCCAGACTGTTGGAAAATCTTCAAAAGTCGTTTGCACATAGAAGTTCTCACCAAATTTGGTTTTGAGCTCTTCTACAATTGCAAATGCTGGGCGTGAATCAACTGCTGTTGATTCTGGCATAGCAATGTCAGTTTCAGCCATTGGCTTGGCTTCCTATTTAATACAAATTCAGTCAACCTAAACGACAACTACACCCGTCGGGTGCATCAATATTTGTACGTTTAAATTATTTAATTTCATCCATAGAGCGTAAGTTTTTCACCGCAATACGCTGCGCATTCTTACGGTCACGTTCTGGCATCATCTTCGGCTTATATACTGGCTTAAGATCATCACCAATCACCGCAGACAACGGACGACGCTCTAATTGAATTTGGTCTTGTAATAACATCAATGCTTGGATTAATGCTTCAGGACGTGGTGGGCAACCCGGAATGTACACATCCACAGGAATGATTTTATCCACACCTTGCACAACTGAATAAATGTCGTACATACCACCTGAGTTTGCACATGCGCCCATTGAGATTACCCACTTAGGCTCAAGCATTTGCTCGTACAAACGTTGAATTACAGGTGCCATTTTCACAAAACACGTACCTGCAACAATCATCAAGTCTGCCTGACGCGGTGAAGCACGAATAACTTCTGCACCAAAACGTGACAAGTCATGCACACCTGTTAAGGTAGTTGCATACTCTACGTAGCAGCACGATGTACCAAAGTTAAACGGCCAAACTGAGTTCTTACGTCCCCAGTTTACTGCTGTATGTGCCAAGTCCTCTAAACGAGTCATGAACACATTTTTATTCACTTCTTCTTCAAGCGGATCGGTTACGATCTGACGCTCTTGAAGTGGATATTGATCAGCATCGGGATTCGCACGGGTTAAGGTATATTTCATCCCGAGTTACTCCTTGTCAGATGAGGTAGTCGCAGATTTTTTTACACGACCAGAGGATTGAGCTGGAATTTGACCGGTAGGGTCCGTTACCAATTCTTCAATTGAGTTAAAGCGTGTGATTTCTGCAAGATCCATATTTGGCGAACCAATTTTAGGTTTAATCCCTGCTGCTTTACGCTTATCAGATGGAGCCCAGTTCAGCGCACCAGTTGATAATTCATAAATTAAGCCAACGAGTAAAACTAAAATAAATACAGCAGCCGTTGCAAAGCCCACCCAACCTACTTCACGAACAGAAGCTGCCCATGCGTATAGATAAAGTGCTTCTAAGTCGAAAACAACGAAGAAAATTGCAACCAAATAGAACTTTGCAGATAAGCGGATACGTGCTCCACCAGCACCTACAACACCCGACTCAAACTGCTCTTGCTTCGCACGCCCCCATGATTTACCCCCAAGGAGTAAAGGAACGGTCAGCATAAAGACGCATAAAAATGTAACGCCGATCACGAAGGCAATAATTGCCCATTCGTATGGAGTAATGGCACTCATGCGGGGATAACTCCTGGCAGGCCTATTTATTAACAAAGAATGTATGTATTGGCCTTCAAATACACCAAACACAAAATTAATCACGCCAATTGTACCTGATTTATGATTTCACTTGCTAGTTCATAAGTCTTAGTCTTTCGGATGATTTTTTATTCAAATACTTGATATTTTAGAATTCCACTACTCCGTAGGGCTCTTAATCGCTTTAACAAATAGATAAGTCAGTTGTGATTATTTTTTCCAAAACACCAATTGAGCGGTTCGTTGCAAAGTTTTTAAATTTATAGAGAGATCATCGCAACTTCAGGTTTCAGCTTAGTTTAAGCCGCACAAAATTTTGTGTAGTTTTTGCAACTTAGACCCTGAGTTTCTTTAATTTTTCACCCAGAGTGTGCTATTCCTAGTAAGCATTAAAAATTTGAATAATAAGGAGTAAACACATGAGCTTAGACTATACCCACAAACCAAATTACTTTATGTTTGCGCAATTATTTATTCGTCATTTGCAAAATTATTTTGAAAAACATCCTGACGCACAAAATGCAATTTTTGACCTGCGTGATATTTACGAGTTATTTCGCCAAGACAAAGCATCTGCCACCATTAATTTAGACGGCATTATGAATATTGCAGATGAATACCGCCTTGAAACCTTACAAGGCGATCAAAAATTAATTAGCCGTTATGCGATTGATCCACAAAATAATTCTTTGTTGGTAGATTTTAACCGCGAGGCTTTAGACAGCTTAAAACAAGGCAAAGCAATTTTACCACCTGATGCAACGCTACAAGAATAAAGCCGTATAGAATCTGCATTAAAGTGTGTTGCTTAAAACAGCCAACACTTTCATAAAGCACAAAAAAGCGAGCATCTGCTCGCTTTTGAGTATTGAGAGCCACAAGCCCTCCATCTAGAATAATTTAGCTTTTACGTGACAATA
The DNA here is from genome assembly GCF_013419195.1 of Acinetobacter sp. YH12099. NCBI lineage: Bacteria > Pseudomonadati > Pseudomonadota > Gammaproteobacteria > Moraxellales > Moraxellaceae > Acinetobacter > Acinetobacter sp. YH12099. The sequence goes on from NZ_VPAP01000002.1 coordinate 177,730, forward strand.
AAAACTCGGAAATTTGCTGTAACTCTAAGACGGTATCAGTTTTAAAATATGCCAACGCAGCAAAGGCTTGATCGTGCAATTCTTGTGCATAAGCTTGTGCTTTTTCCAAGCCCATGAGTGCAGGATAGGTCGATTTTTCAACTTGTTCATCTTTCCCTGCAGTTTTACCTAGTACTTCAGTATCCGAAATAATATCTAAAATATCGTCTTGTACCTGAAAGGCTAAACCAATCGCCTGCGCATATTCACGCAATTGCGGAATCGCTTTATCTCGTCCATCAAACACGGTCACAGCGGCCATCATCACCGCTGCAGAAATTAACGCCCCTGTTTTATTACGGTGGATATTTTCCAAAGTCGCCTGATCTACCTGTTTACCTTCAGACTGCAAGTCTAAAACCTGACCACAGACCATTTTTGAAGAAGCGGTGGCTAAAATTTGCATCTGTTTGAGCACAATGCCTTGATCTACTGCAACAGCCTGATCAAACAAACGACTGCCTAAAATTTCAAATGCCATCGACTGTAAAATGTCGCCTGCCAACAATGCTGTATCTTCACCATACGCTGCATGGCACGTCGGTTGCCCACGACGCAACAAGTCATTGTCCATACACGGCAAGTCATCATGTGCCAATGAATAGCAATGAATCAGCTCAATCGCAACTGCAGCACGGCGTACCGCAGCAGAGTTTTGATTCGGTCTTAATGCTGCGGTGGCATAACACAAGGCAGGGCGAACACGTTTTCCACCCAACATGACGGCATGATGCACGGCAGACTTTAACGGTTCTGGCAATGCAAAAGCCTCTAAAGCGGTAAGCAAGTCTTGCTGAATACGTTGTTGGGCTGCGGTTAATGCATGCGCCTGTAAATCGTGAAGTGATGACACATTCGCCTCGAGTGGTTGGTTCATGTCTAATAAGCAGTAAGCTGCCTGTGTTGCAGCATTGTACCTGTAATTCAAAGTTTTTTAAGCCTTAACTGAACTGATATAACATTTCAGCCATAAGAAAGCCCCTATCGAAATAGAGGCTGTATTTAGTTAACTAGAGTCTATGACACTTCGTCTATCCTATCCTTCACTGCGCCTTGCACTGCAAACAAAACATATTCTAATGTTTCCGCAGGTACACGCACCCAACCTTCCATTAATACACGTGCACTACGGCTCATCACAGCTTTTTTGACTTGCCATTGTCCATTTTCCTGCACGGCTTGCGCACCCACACGAAGCGTACCTGATGGATGTCCAAAGCGCACTGCTTCACGCTCTCCCCCGCCCGCAGCCAAGTTGACCAATGTTCCCGGAATGGCTGCAGCTGTACCAATCGCGACTGCTGCTGTACCCATCATGGCATGGTGTAATTTACCCATCGACAATGCACGTACCAATAAATCGGTATCTTCAGCCTGAATTTGTTTACCACTTGAAGATACATAACTTTTTGGCGCAGAAACAAAGGCAATTTTTGGCGTATGTTGGCGTTTTTCAGCTTCAGCAATTTCCTGAATCAAACCCATTTGTTTAGCACCATAAGCGCGAATGGTTTCAAAACGTGCCAAAGCTTGTGCATCACCATTGATTGCATCTTGCAGTTCTGTGCCTGTATAACCAATTTCTTCTGCATTTAGGAAAATTGTTGGAATACCCGCATTAATAAAGGTCGCTTGGAATGTTCCAATATCTGGCACATGCAAAGTGTCCACCACATTTCCAGTTGGGAACATCGCCCCACCTTCTTCGCCATCATCGGCAGGGTCTAAAAATTCAATTTGCACTTCTGCTGCTGGGAATGTCACGCCATCCAGCTCAAAATCACCTGTTTCCTGCACCTGACCGTTGGTCATCGGTACATGCGCAATAATGGTTTTTTCAATATTTTTCTGCCAGATACGTACAGTACAAATGCCATTTTCTGGAATTTTACTGGCATCAACCAAGCCATTGCTGATCGCAAATGCACCGACTGCAGCCGTTAAGTTACCGCAGTTACCACTCCAATCCACAAAAGGCTGATCAATCGAAACCTGTCCAAACAGATAATCGACATCATGATCGGGCTGCGTACTTTTCGCCAAAATTACCGTTTTGCTGGTGCTTGAGGTTGCACCGCCCATTCCATCAATTTGCTTGGCATAAGGGTCTGGACTGCCAATGACGCGCAATAAAATTTGATCTCGAATTTTGCCTGGCAGCTGCGCTGCTGCAGGTAAATCATCAAGTTTAAAAAATACGCCTTTACTAGTACCGCCGCGCATATAAGTCGCTGGAATTTTAACTTGTGGTGCAAAACGCATGAATTTTATTCCCTTGTTTTTTGATTGTTATGGCCATATAAAAAGACCCTTTTGCATCATAACGGTTTTTATTCAAAAGGTATCGCGGTCTTGACTTAAGTATAAAAAAACAACATTTGGTAAATTTTACCCTAACCAGTCATCTTGATTTATAAGGCAAAAATAAAATTAATATATTGATTCACTTATCTTTTATACAAATAAAAACCATAAAATATTTTAATATTTATCATAAATTTATTTCATTATTGTCTAGCTACTAGGCTAATGAAATTTGATCTATTACAATCTTGTCACTTTTTCCTTGTCGGGCTGAATACTTTGAACAACGAGTCTTCACAACTTCAGCGTGGCTTAAAGAACCGCCATATTCAATTGATTGCCATGGGTGGAGCAATTGGTACAGGCTTATTCTTAGGTTCCGCGCAGGTCATCCAATCTGCTGGCCCTTCTATTATTTTGGGTTACGCCATTGGTGGTCTTATTGCATTTTTAATTATGCGCCAATTGGGGGAAATGATTGTTCATGAGCCCGTTGCAGGATCATTCAGTCACTTTGCCTATAAATATGCAGGTAAATTCCCTGGCTTTTTAGCAGGTTGGAACTACTGGATTTTGTATATTTTGGTGGCAATGGCAGAACTCACCGCAGTTGCCAAATATATTAACTACTGGTGGCCGCATATTCCTGCTTGGACTTCGGCATTGTTCTTTTTCATTGTGATTACCATTATTAACTTGGGCAATGTAAAGTTCTATGGTGAGTCAGAATTCTGGCTAGCAATCATTAAAGTCGCTGCTGTGGTTTCGATGATTGTGTTTGGTTTATATCTCTTACTTTCTGCAGATGCCAATTCAACCGCATCATTCAGCAACCTTTGGGCGCATGGGGGGTTCTTCCCGAATGGCTTTGAAGGTCTGTTCTTCATGCTTGCATTCCTCATGTTTGCCTTTGGCGGCATTGAGTTGATTGGTATGGCTGCCGCAGAAGCGCAAGATCCTGAAAAAACCATTCCTAAAGCCATTAACCAAGTGGTGTTCCGTATTCTAATTTTCTATATCGGTTCACTCACCATTCTATTGTCTTTAGTGCCTTGGAATCAGTTAGATTTAGGTGGTTTAGATAAAAGTCCATTCGTAATGATTTTTAGTCAAATGGGCATTGAATGGGCAGCGCACTTACTGAATTTCGTGATTTTGACTGCGGCACTTTCTGTGTATAACAGTGGGATGTATGCCAACAGCCGTATGCTGTTTGGTTTGGCCAAACAAGGTAACGCACCAAAAATTTTCCTAAAAGTGAATAAACAAGGTGTGCCAATTCCAGCAGTATTATTCTCTGCGGTATTAATTTTCGGCTGTGTATTGTTGAACTACTTTGTACCCGAAGAAGCTTTAAGCCACCTCATGTATATTGTCGTTGGTGCATTGGTTTTAAACTGGGCGATGATCAGTTTGACTCACCTTAAATTTACCAGCACACTGAAAAAATTAGCGATTCCAACTAAGTTCCCTGCGCTATGGTCACCATTTAGCAACTATTTGGTTTTAGCGTTTATTGCAGTGGTACTTTATATTATGTGGACTCAAGGCTTTAAAGAATCAGTCATTATGATTCCTGTATGGGTGGTCTTGATGTACATTTTATTTAGAGTGCTTAATGCGAAAAAACCTTAATTTGCATAGTACGCATAGTACAGATTTCTAAAAATTGAAAAGTTATTGCTTCGGCAGTAACTTTTTGCTTTTAAGCCCCCCTTTTAATAGCCCATAAATAAAGTGCTGCACTTAAAATAATTTAAATTCCAACCTATTGTTTTCAGTTGATATTTCAACTTTTTGTAGCAAAAACTACATCATTTACATTCTAAATGATAAAAGACTCTACATGAGAAGAGTTCTTAGTTATCATTTGAGCACAAAATTTGTCGTGTGAATAAACTATGAATGCGTACGCTGCTCAACCTGCCAATGTCTTGACGATCCAACAGCTCAGTAAAAAGTTTGGTTCGCGTTTTGCAGTGCAACAAGCAACATGGTCAGCGATGAGTGGACAAATTGTGTGTTTATTAGGTCATTCAGGCTGCGGCAAAACCACAATGCTACGTCTGATTGCAGGCTTGGAAACACCAAGCAGCGGCACAATCCAACTGGAACAAAATACCTTGTGGAGTGAGCAAGCACAGATTCCTGCGGAAGCACGCCATATTGGTTTAGTGTTTCAGGATTATGCACTTTTCCCACATTTAAGTGTGTTAGACAATGTTATGTTTGGCTTAAAGAAATTTCCCAAAGCGCAGCGGGAAACCATTGCCAAACAAGCTTTAGCGCATGTTTCCATGTTGCATCATCAAGACAGCTATCCATATACACTTTCGGGCGGCGAACAACAACGCGTTGCCTTAGCACGTGCCTTAGCACCAGAACCGCAAGTTTTGTTGATGGATGAACCTTTTTCAAATTTGGATCATCGTCTGCGTGATCAAATTCGTCAAAATACCATTCAACTCCTCAAACAAACTGCAACGACTACGGTTATCGTGACACATGACCCAGAAGAAGCATTGCAAATTGCCGATCAAATTATTTTGATGCATCAAGGGCAAATTATTCAAATTGGTTCACCGAAACAACTTTATTTACAGCCTAAAACGTTATTTGCTGCACGCTATTTTTCCGCATTGAATGAAATCCCAGCGCAAATCGATCACCAAGAAATTCATACCGTATTTGGCAAGATTGATTTGCCAGAACATACCACCGCTCAAGATTCACTGGTCTGCTGCTTCCGTCCGCATCACTTGCGTGTCAGCCAAACACCAAGTGAAAATGCGTTGCCCGCAAGCGTTGTGTCATCCAGTTTTATGGGTCATGCACAACAACTGCATCTAAAACTACGCGATCATGATCTCACGCTTTTAGCACAAGTGAACCACCTTCAAGATATTCAACCTACTGATCAGGTCTATGTTTCTGTCGATTTAAACAGCTGTTATTTCTTGGCGTCTGATGAACAATCACCCACTGCTTCATCTTCTACTCAAGCTGCTGTTCAGGTTTAAATTTTTAATTAGGAATACTGCATGAAACCACTGTCTAATTTATCATTGCTTGTTACAGGTTTACTTGCATTTGGTGCAAGTGTCGCACAAGCAGCGGAAGTCAATTTATACACCACGCGCGAACCTGTGCTGATTCAAACCTTATTAACCGAATTTACCCAAAAAACTGGGGTAAAAGTCAATACGGTTTTTATTAAAGATGGTTTATTGGAACGTGTAAAAGCAGAAGGTCGTCGTTCTCCTGCCGATGTGATGCTGACTGTAGATTTTGGCAATTTGGTTGATTTAGTAGAAAGTGGTTTAACCCAGCGCGTAAGTTCTAAAACCTTAAATAGCGCAATTCCTGCCAATTTACGAGCTGCCAATGGTCATTGGTATGCTTTGTCGATGCGTGCACGTGCAGTCTACGCCTCTAAAGACCGTACACCGCTTAATGCGATTACTTATGAAGATTTAGCCAATCCAAAATGGAAAAATAAAATCTGTATTCGTTCAGGCAACCATCCATATAACACTGCTTTAATTGCAGCGTATATTGCCCATCATGGTGAAAAACAAGCCGAAACTTGGTTGCGTGGCGTGAAAGCCAATTTAGCACGCCCAGCAAGTGGTGGTGACCGAGATGTGGCGCGTGATATTTTAGGTAAAATTTGTGATATTGGCGTTGCCAACACCTATTATGTCGGCACGATGCGTACAGGTGACGCGGAACAAAAACGCTGGGGCAATGCGATTAATGTTGTGTTACCACGCTTTAAAAATGGTGGAACGCATGTCAACGTATCGGGTGCAGTGGTTTCTAAACATGCACCAAACCGTAAAGAAGCCGTACAGTTGCTCGAGTTTTTAGCTTCAGATCACGCGCAAGCCATTTACGCACAAAACGGCTTTGAATACCCAGTCAAACCTGGGGTAAAAATTGACCCTATTATTGCCAGCTTCGGTAAACTCAATATCGACTCGATTCGCTTAAGCGATATTGCACGTCACCGTAAAGCCGCCAACTTATTGGTCGATAAAGTCCAGTTTAACCGCTAAAATTTCCTGCTTTTGTCTTACAGTGCAGCGCTTTGCACTGTAAGATGCTCTGCTGCTCCCTCCCCCTTATTTAGTACCTCTATCGCAATGCTTAAAAATAAATTTAATTTTTTATTTTCGCTCAGTGGGTTATTGACACTACTCGCCTGTTTACCTGTGGTCGCTTTAATTTGGACAGCATTACAAGGTGATAGTGAAATTTGGGGGCATCTGCTGCGTTATGTAATTCCACACACGTTGGCAGAAACAGGGATTTTATTGTTGGGTGTGGGAATTCTCACCATCCTGATTGGTACAGGCAGCGCATGGATTGTAACAGCGTATCAATTCCGAGGTCGTGCATTTTTAGATTGGGCCTTACTGCTGCCTTTAGCCGTACCAACTTATATTATTGCGTATAGTTATATCGACATTTTGCATCCTATTGGTCCTGTGCAAAGCATTCTGCGTGATTGGTTTAATTTAGAATTACAACAGTTTTGGTTTCCTAATATTCGTAGCGTTTGGGGCGGCATCTTCTTGCTTAGCTTTGTACTGTATCCGTATGTGTATTTAAGCACCCGTGCAATGTTTCTGATGCAATCGGCCAGTTTAATTGAGGTTGCACGTACATTAGGATTAAAACCCGATCAAGTGTTTTTACGTGTTGCAATTCCACTGGCACGTCCTGCAATTGCTGTGGGTACTAGTCTGGTTTTAATGGAAACCATTAATGATATTGGTGCAACAGAATTTTTAGGCATTAAAACCTTAACTTTGTCGATTTATTCAACCTGGACCAATCAGTCCGATTTAGCCAGTGCCGCACAAATTGCCATTTTCATGTTGATGATTATTACTTTATTGGTGTTAGTAGAGCGTTTAGGTCGACGTAAACAGCGCTATATGAACTCTGCACAACGCAGCCGTTTAATGCCTGCACAATCGGTCAAAGGTACTAAAGCACTTGTATTATTGGGTTTAGGTTTAATTCCTGTTTGTATTGGCTTTTTAATTCCCACCAGTCATTTATTGGTCGAATCCTATAAACGCATTCAATATGCGGGCTTTTCAGATTTCCTATTACAAGCCTCAATCAACACACTAATCCTTGCCAGTCTTGCAACTGTGGTAACTATTTTGATTGGTTTCTTTATTGTCAGTGCGGCACGTTTTAGCAAACACCACTGGTTTAGCCGTATTGCCAGTTTAGGTTATGCCATTCCAGGAACTGTTTTAGCCATTGGTCTCATGTTGGCTTTGGGAAAAATTGATCATGCCATTGCCGACTTTTTAGAATTTAAATTAGGGATACACACAGGTTTATTATTTCTCGGTACCAGTTTTACCCTTATTTATGCTTATGCAGTGCGTTTTTTAGCTATTTCAGTAGGTGGCATTGAGTCAGGCTATAACCGTATTCATGGTGTTTTTGATGATGCTGCACGCAATTTAGGGCAAAACAACTTCGCACTGTTGTGGCGTGTACACCTACCATTATTACGCCCTGCTATTATTTCTGCAGCTTTATTAATTTTTGTAGATTGCATGAAAGAGCTGCCTGCCACTTTGTTGCTCCGTCCTTTAAATATGGAAACACTCGCTACCCAGCTATATGCAGAAGCCTCTAGGGGCACTTATGAAGATGGCGCAGTAGCAGCTTTACTAATTGTATTGGTTGGGCTGATTCCTGTCATTCTTTTGGCAAAGCTTGGAAAAACCACACGTTAATGCACCCCATTTTGTTGCAAGATATGCCTTGCAACAAAATGAGTTTTGATAAAAAGTATTTTTTTTAACCAATTAAAAACATTTAAACAAGAGATTGATTTTTAAATTTTATTCTTTAATTTCAATCACTAATAAGCCAAAAACCCATACCAATTAGAACAAATACTCTATTTGGTTTAATTTTTATACTGAATAGTTTTTTCTAGAGCATTTACTCTTATTTTAATTGTGATATTTTTGTCACATGGAGTAACAAATGGTCTCGGTGAATACAAGCCGAAATCATCCTAGATTAAAGCTTAAAGCATCAACAAAAACTGTCATAAAAGACTTTATAGCCCAAGGGAAATGTATAATGAAATTAAAAGCACTAAGCACAGCAATGATTTTAGCAACTGTACCAATGACAGGTGCTTTTGCTGCAGGTATGGATCGTTCTGGTCAATCCATCGCTGCGTTCTTACAACCGGGTAACTACTTTGAAGCAGGTATTTCTGTATTAGACCCAGATGTATCTGGTAAAACTACAGCTATGACCACACTTACGGGGCAGCAAATTCCATCACACGCAACAGGTGATATGGCAAGTGATTATTACTTCCCTCACGCTGCCTTAAAACTACAAGTCACCGATCAATTTTCTTTCGGTATAATTTACGATCAACCATTCGGTGCAGAAGCTGAATATACTGCTCAATCAGCAGCATTTAATCCGACAGGAAGTGACGGTACTCGTGCGGAAGTAACGACTGAAAATCTAAGCTTCTTATTTGGTTTCCAACCAACTGAAAACTGGAATATCTACGCAGGTCCTGTATATCAAACTGCAAAAGGTAATGCTGCATTACGTGGTGATGCATATAGTCTATTACAGGGTTACGATGTATCCATGAAAAAAGACAGCGAAATTGGTTGGTTAGCAGGTCTAGCTTTCCAAATTCCAGAAATTGCACTTAAAGCCTCTTTGACCTATCGCTCTGAAGTTAAGCATGAGTTAGCAACTACAGAAGCAACACCTCAAATTGGCCTTGGTCCAACGGTGCTTGCTCCTGCAATGCCACTTACACCAACAGGAAATACCAAAGTAACAACTCCACAGTCTGTTAATTTAGATTTTCAAACAGGTATTATGGCAGATACCGTTGCTTTCGCAAATGTCCGTTGGGTAGATTGGTCTGACTTCAGTATTCGCCCACCTGCTTTTGGTAAAACTCTAGATGGTTTAGCAACGGCATCTGCTTCACCACTCGTACCTGCTCCATTAAAACCTAAGCTAGCAAGCTTAAAAGGTGGCAACCTTGTTGAATATAACGAAGAGCAATGGTCAGCTACTGTTGGTGTTGGCCGTAAACTGAACGATAAATGGGCAGGTAATGTCTCTGTAGGTTGGGACTCTGGTGTCGACAATCCTGTAACGACTCTTGGTCCAACTGAAGGCTACTGGAATGTAGGTCTAGGTGTTCAATACTCACCTGCACCAAACTACTTTATTGCGGGTGGTGTTAAATACTTCTGGTTAGGTGATGCAACCGCTTTAACAGTTGCTAACCCGAATGTTGGTGAATTCACAGATAACCATGCGATTGGCTACGGTTTAAAAATGGGTTACCGCTTCTAATCTATTGTGCTTTTCAAAGGAGCCATCCTTCAGGGTGGCTTTTTTTTCAACTAAAACTCCCAGTTTTTATACGAGTGTTAACCAAATGTTCAAATTTAAAACAATCAAACTTATACTTACCCGAACATCCATCCAAAAAATTATTCAATAAAATTCAATTATTTAAAATTAATTAATAGTACATTTACTCTAATCAAGTACAATTTATAACTTATTCAGTTCATTTATTCTACGAAGTTGAGCATTTACTCTTTTTTTAAATATGTTACTTTTCCTGCACTTTTTGTTACATAAAGCATCAGGGAACGACCATGAAGCTCAATAAAATCTATTCGGCTATTTTACTTAGCACTCTCCCACTTACACCTGCGCTTGCTGCTGGTTTAGACCGTTCTGGTCAATCTATTGCTGCATTTTTACAATCAGGCAATTATGCAGAAGCAGGTATTTCAATTTTAGATCCAACAGTTAAAGGAAAAGATCTTATAAAAAATAACGTCAGCGATATGGCTGAAGACTATTACTTCCCTTCTGCTGCAATTAAAGTACAAGCGACTGAACAAATTTCTTTAGGTCTTTTATATGACCAGCCATTTGGTGCAGATGCGATGTATAGCCTAGAACAGAGCATGTTTACTAATGGAATTGAAGGCACAAAAGTTGAAGTTGAAACACACAATCTTACCGCTTTAATTGGTTACCAACCTACAGAAAACTGGAATTTCTACGCTGGACCAGTTTGGCAGACAGTAGAAGCAGATATTAATTTACGTGGTCAAGCGTATGGTAATACTGGTTACAACATTGAGGTTAAAAAGGAAGAAGCTTGGGGTTGGCTTGCTGGTTTTGCTTATCAAATTCCAGAAATTGCATTAAAGACTGCTGTTACCTATCGTTCTGAAATTAAGCACAATGCTAACTCAGTAGAAACATCGGATATAAAAATTCCTGCGGGTTACCTCCCCCACTTACCAAATGGAATTGAAGAAACACGCTTAGAAAAACTAAATGCAACAACACCACAATCTGTAAATATAGATTTTCAAACAGGTATTGCAGCGAATACTTTAGTTTTTGCCAATATTCGCTGGGTACATTGGGATCAATTTGCTGTTAAACCCTCACTATTAGGGGATTTATCCATTATCCAAAAACCTACAGCACAGCGCCAAAACCTCATCGACTATTCAGATGATCAATGGTCTGCAACCGTAGGCGTGGGTCGCAAGTTTAATAGTCATTGGTCTGGTTCTGCTTCTGTAGGTTATGACTCTGGTGCAGGTAACCCTGTAACTACTTTAGGCCCTGTTGAAGGCTTCTGGAGCGTAGGTTTAGGTGGTCAATATAGCCCTGCGGAAAATTATTTTATTCAAGCTGGCGTAAAATACTTCTGGTTGGGTGATGCCACTGCACGTACGGGTACAACAGACGTTGGTGAATTTGAAGACAACTATGCTTTGGGTTATGGTCTAAAAATCGGCTACCGCTTCTAAATCAATGCACTGTTAATATCGCATAAAAACAAAGGGCATCAAATGATGCCCTTTATTGTATTCAGCTTCGGAATTAAGCTGGAATATCACGTACCGAAGCACCACGAATTGCTTCTTTTAATGCTTCATAACCATAAATTGCAGGGAATTGTGGGAATTCTGCAATCACATTTTCAGGTGCATCAAATAAGAAACCTTTGTCCGCTTCACCTAGCATCGTGGTGTCGTTATATGAATCACCTGCAGCAATTACACGGAAATTTAAACCGTGTAAGGCTTTAACAGCTTGACGTTTTTGGTCTGGTTGACGCAATTTATAAGCGGTAATCATGCCATTTTCATCTGATTCTAACTTGTGGCAGAAAATTGTTGGCCAACCCAATTGCTTCATCAACGGATGTGCAAATTCATAGAACGTATCTGAAAGAATAATCAATTGGAAGTGTGTGCTCACCCACTCGACAAACTCTTTCGCGCCAGGGAATGGCCCCATATCCGCAATCACCGCTTGAATATCATTCAAACCCAAGCCATGCTGTTTCAGAATATTTAAACGCTGAGTCATCAACACATCGTAGTCAGGAATATCACGTGTAGTTGCTTCAAGTTCTTTAATGCCAGTTTTTTTAGCAAAGTTAATCCAAATTTCTGGAACTAACACACCTTCAAGATCAAGACATACGATTTCCATGGGTTCTCCCAAAATACCTGTAAAAGTTTTTCCCTATCATAGCCGAAGATTTGCTATTTGCCTTGTTCTTTTTTAAATCTATTTCATTCATAAGCATTTATTTTTTAGTGATAAGACCTTTTTAGGAATTCCATTAAAATAATCCGCTCAAGAACAAAGATTAGCCCTCAAGCCGACTGCAGGAAGACTTATGCACACCATTCCCACCATAGATATTGTTGATGCACTCGCGACTGAATATGCCGATAAATCACCGAGCGACATTTTAAAACTTGCCTTAAGTCAGCAAGGCGAAGTCGCGATTTCATTTTCAGGTGCAGAGGATGTGGTGCTGATTGATATGGCATCCAATTTAGGTTTGCCATTTCGTGTATTTAGTTTAGATACAGGACGTTTGCATCCTGAAACCTATCAATTTTTAGAAACTGTACGCAAATATTATAATATTGAGATCGAAATTTGCTTTCCTGAAACCGAAGCAGTGCAACAGTTGGTACAAGAAAAAGGCTTATTTAGCTTTTTTGAAGATGGTCATCAGGAATGTTGTGGGATTCGTAAAGTTCAGCCTTTACGTAAAAAACTGGCAACACTAGACGGCTGGATTACAGGACAACGTAAAGACCAAAGTCCGGGTACACGCCAAGATATTCCTGTCGTACAAGCAGATGCAGGATTTTCAGGCCCTAACAAGCAATTAATCAAATACAATCCACTGGCAAACTGGTCAAGCAGTGACGTATGGAATTACATTCGCATGATGGAAATTCCATACAATCGTTTGCATGAAGAAGGTTTTATTTCAATTGGCTGTGAACCTTGCACCCGCCCTGTGTTGCCAAATCAACATGAACGCGAAGGTCGTTGGTGGTGGGAAGAAGCAACGCACAAAGAATGCGGTCTACATGCTGGAAATTTAAAATAACAAATCTGTTACTACAATAAAAATCACAGTTTTACTGTGATTTTTATTGACTTGCGATGGCGCAAAAATCACTATATTTGTTTGATAAAAAAGATATACTGAATTAAATCTTATATAACTCTAAAAACCTTGTTCAGATAAGAACAAGCGTAGAAATTGCAGTGAGGCAATCCACAATATGCGTCCATTACACCCTATTGATTTTATTTTCCTATCACTCGAAAAACGTCAACAGCCCATGCATGTGGGTGGATTATTCTTATTCCAAATTCCAGAACATGCGCCAGACACTTTTATTCAAGACTTGGTTGCCGATATTCGCAATTCAAAGTCGATGCCTATTGCACCATTTAACAATAAGCTCAATGGTCTATTTTGGGATGAAGATGAAGAGTTCGATCTCGATCATCACTTCCGTCATATTGCCTTGCCAAAACCAGGTCGCATTCGTGAATTATTAACGTATATTTCACAAGAACACAGTTCACTGATTGATCGTGCCAAACCTTTATGGACTTGCCATATTATTGAAGGCATTGAAGATAATCGTTTTGCAATGTTCTTTAAAATTCATCATGCCATGGTAGATGGTATTGCTGGCATGCGTTTGGTGGAAAAATCCCTTTCGCACGACGAAAATGCAAAAAGAATTGTACCGCCTTGGTGTGTGGAAGGTCCGCGTGCTAAACGCCTGAAAGAACCGAAAGTCAGCCGTTTAAAGAAAATTTTTGGTGGGGTTAAAGGTCAGTTTGAAGCAACCCCTCGCGCAGTTTATGAAGTATCACAAACTGTTGCCAAAGATATGGGACGTAATCCTGATTATGTCTCCAGCTTCCAAGCACCAAGCACCATCTTAAACCAACGTGTGAGCGCCTCACGTCGTTTTGCCGCTCAATCTTTTGAGTTTGCACGTTTGCACCGTATTGCCAAAGCTTTAGGCGTAACCATTAATGATGTGGTGCTGGCAATTTGCTCAGGCGCATTGCGTGAGTACTTACTCAGCCAATATGCATTACCTAAAAAACCTCTTATTGCAATGGTGCCTGCCTCTATTCGTGATGACGATTCTGAAGTATCCAATCGAATCACCATGATTTTAGCCAACTTAGGTACGCACAAAGAAGATCCGCTTGAACGTTTAAAAATTGTGCGCCGCAGTGTACAAAATGCCAAGCAGCGTTTTAAGCGCATGAATGCCAATCAAATTATGAACTATAGTGCTTTTGTTTACGGCGCTGCTGGTTTAAATATTTTGTCAGGCATTATGCCAAAGCGTCAGGCCTTTAACTTGGTGATTTCCAATGTACCTGGCCCACGTGAACCTTTGTATTGGAATGGTGCAAAGCTAGATGCACTATACCCTGCTTCAATCGTGTTAGATGGACAAGCTTTAAACATTACCATGACCAGCTATTTAGACAAATTAGAAGTTGGTTTAACTGCTTGTCGTCATGCCTTACCGAAAATGCAAAACTTATTGCAACACTTAGAAGATGAAATTCAGCGCTTTGAACAGATTATTGATGCGCCTGAAGGGGTCAATAAAATCGTGGATTGATACGTCAATCCATCAGAAAAATAATTCAATAGAATCAATTAAGGGGCAATTGCTGCCCCTTATTTTTGAATAGTACGACACTGTTTTAATAATTGCTGACAAACTGCGCTAACCATTGCAGTGGTAATTTGAGTTTCTTTACCTTGCTCATCCACAATATAACCGTTATGTGTCACTTTACGATCTAATACTTTTAAACTCTTTTGAATCACAACTTTACTCATACCCATGACATACCTCATTTGCTAAACCGAGGGAGATGTTCGGCTTTGGCTACTCTGTATGCTTAGTATTGAGAATTCACTCAAAAAAGTAAAATTTCAGATGTAACAACTGTTTAGCGATATCCTGTTACAATTTCAGCTCAGAATGATATCGTATTGCTCTTGCGTATATAAATTTTCCACCTGAAATTTAATCACACGGCTGACAAAGTGCTCTAAATCCGCCACTGCTGGCGCTTCGGCAGTTAACAATCGGTCAATCACCGATGGGTGTGCAACGACAGTAAAGCCACGTTGTGATTCAAATGCGCGTGCATATCTTAAAATTTCTCGAAAAATTTCGTAACACACTGACTCTGCTGTTTTGACATATCCCCGCCCCTGACAAGTTGGACAGGCTTCACAAAGTAAATGTTCTAATGATTCACGGGTGCGTTTACGGGTCATCTCGACCAAGCCCAGTTCAGACACTTGGGTAATTTTGGTCTTGGCATGATCTCGCTCAAGCATACGCTCAAACTGACTCAAGACTTCATCACGATGCTGTACTTCTTGCATATCAATGAAGTCGATAATGATGATGCCACCCAAATTACGCAAACGTAACTGGCGGGCAATGACCTGTGTCGCTTCCATATTGGTTTTAAAAACAGTGTCTTCTAAAGTCCGACCACCGACATAAGAACCCGTATTCACATCAATGGTGGTCATGGCTTCGGTCTGATCAATCATCAGATAACCGCCTGACTTTAATGCCACACGGGTTTGCAACGCTTTTTGAATATCTTCTTCGACATTGTATAAATCGAACAGTGGGCGCTCGCCTGGGTAATGAATCAGGCGATTGTGCATATTGGGCACAAACTCATCCACAAATTCTTTTAATTTGGCGTGAATTTCACGAGAATCGACATAAATTTTGGCGGTGTTATCATTCGCCAAATCACGAATTACGCGTTGCGGTAACGGCAACTCTTCAAAAATCAAAGAAGGCACAGCAATGCTTTTTTGTTTACGCTGAATGTATTCCCACAATTTTGCCAAGTAACACATATCTTGCACTAAGGCCGCTTCATCGACGCCTTCGGCTGCTGTGCGTACAATCACTGAGCCTGGTAATTTATGCTCAGCCTGAATGGTTTCAATGATCCCGCGTAGACGCTCACGTTCTTCACTCGATTCAATGCGTTGTGATACGCCAATATGACTGCCATACGGCATTAGAACCAAATAACGCGAAGGAATGGAAAGATCAGTGCTCAGTCGTGCGCCTTTAGTACCGAGCATATCTTTCATCACTTGCACGGTTAGAATTTGCCCAGGCTGCAATAATTCAAAGACATTCGGTGTAGGTTGGCTGCGCGGCCAAATCATGTCATTGATATGCAAAAAAGCAGTACGCGATAAACCAATATCGACAAAAGCGGCTTGCATGCCTGGCAGCACGCGCACCACTTTGCCTTTATAAATATTGCCCACCAAACCACGCTTGGCTGTACGCTCAACGAATAGTTCATTGACCGTGCCGTTTTGAATTAACGCCACCCGACACTCCATCGGTGTGACGTTAATCAACAACTCGTCAGACATAATAAAACTCAAAACATTATAAAAATTTTTGTGCAGCAGTTAATTTAGTGCCTTAACTGTCTGTAATAACTGTACGGTTTCATAGAGTGGCAGGCCGACAACATTGCTATAACTGCCCTCAATACGCGGAATATAACGTGCTGCGATGCCCTGAATCGCATAAGCACCCGCTTTTCCAATCGGCTCACCTGTTGCCCAGTAGCGTTCCATATCATCTAGGCTAAGCGATTGAAATTCAACCTGTGTACGTACCACTATACTGGATTTTTTCTGTTTTGTACGCACACAAACCCCTGAAAAAACATCATGTTTTCGACCAGAAAGTTGTGACCAAATGGCAAAGGCATGTGCTTTGGATTCTGGCTTGCCCAAAATCTGCCCATCTACGCCTAGACTGGTATCGGCAGCAATCACAATAGCATCAGGAAATAGCCGTAAAACCGCATCGGCTTTGGCACATGCCAACCGCTCAACATACACGGCAACATCTTCGCTCGCTAAAATAGATTCATCGATGTCTGGACTGTAAATTTCAAATTCCAGCCCAAGCTGTTGCAGGAGTTCCCGACGGCGCGGTGAACTTGAGGCAAGAATTAAATGCGCCATTTTCGCAAGAAATAATACAGCACAGGCCAGAGCAAAATACTACTCAGCAAAGGTTGCCAATGACGGGCAAATGGGAACTGAATCCCACCCATGACTTGCATCACCCAAATCAGGGCGAGGTGAGCCAAAATTGCGATTACACTAATGACCCATAAATTCGCAAACGTCATAATACGGCGCTCACGAGTCAGGAAACGCGCCACAAAAGTAATCACCACAAAACTCAAGGCATTCATGCCCAAAGGTGCATCGAGGAGCAAGTCTGCAAACAAGCCTGTACCAAAGGCAAACCAAATACCACACCAAGTTGGTTGCCCAAGCACCCAAAACAAGGTCACCATCAACATAAACAATGGTCGCCAACCCGAGCCTGTATAAGACAGCGGATACACCATGAGTACAGATGCAGCAATTACAGAAAAAATAATCGGAAATAGTGGATCTTTATTCTTGTTTTGTCCGAGTCGGGTTTGTCCAATTTTAGCGATTGGCATTTGGCTGCTCCTTCGCTAAAGATTCTGAGAACAGCACCACCACATGATGACCACCCGCCAATTGTGCTGCAGGCATCACATCAATTTGTGCAAACTCACCAGAATTATGTCGGCTGATTTTGGCAATGCTTCCAACCAAATATCCTGCAGGGAAATGCTCGCCCAAGCCTGAGCTATAGACTTTCTCTCCAACCTGAATATTGGCACTGGTCGGTACATATTCCATTTTCAAACGCCCTAAATCGCCCGTACCCGACACAATGGCTCGCATGCCTGTATGTTCCAAACGCACTGAAAGTGAGTGTTCTTTGTCAGAAAGCAACATGACACGGCTACTGTGTGGATACACAGCAATGATCTGCCCCATAATGCCTTTATCATCCAAAACGGTTTGCCCGACTTTGAGCTGATTTTGTGAACCACGGTTAATCACAATAATGTGGCGCAAAGGATCGGCATCGGTACCAATTACTTCAGCAATTTCCATGCGTCCATCAATGATTAGAGGCGTATCGAGTAGACCACGCAGGCGGGTATTTTCTGCAGAGAGTTCAGACAATTTTTGCAAACGGACTTGAGCCTGTAATAGCTCTGCCTGCATCGCGGTATTTTCACGACGCAATTGAGCCTCAGACTTACTTTGTTGACTTAGCCATTCTCGCGACAATACAGGATAGCTTGCAAGGGCATAAATTGGATTATATGCCGCATACAAAACATCACGTGCAGGTTGAATTACATGCGGGACACGCCAGTTAAAGAACAGGATGACCAAGCAAGTAATGACCGCAATTATAAAAGAGCGAAAAGATGGCGGTTGTCTGGAAAACAGATTTGTTTGCACCGCCGAATCCTATGTATTAGCCAACAAATAACATATCGTGGTTTGGATTATCAAAGAATTCCAAGACCTTGCCACCACCGCGGGTAACGCAAGTTAATGGTTCTTCAGCGACTACCACAGGCAAGCCAGTTTCTTGTGCCAAAAGCTTGTCTAGGTTACGCAATAGCGCACCGCCACCAGTTAACACAATTCCACGCTCTGCAATATCGGAAGAAAGTTCAGGTGGAGTTTGTTCCAGTGCAGATTTTACTGCCGATACAATGCTTTGTAACGGATCAGAAATGGCTTGGGTAATTTCATCAGAAGTTACAGTAATGGCACGTGGCACACCTTCTGCCAAGTTACGACCACGTACTTCAATTTCCAGTGGTTTAGCACCTTCATCTGGCAATGCCATGCCAACTTCTTTCTTAATGGTTTCTGCTGTGGTTTCACCAATCACACAACCATGTGCCTTACGCACGTAGTTAATGATTTGCTCATCAAATACATCACCACCAATACGCAATGAATCTGAATAAACACAACCTTGTAATGAAATGATCGCGATTTCTGTCGTGCCACCACCAACATCTACCACCATTGAGCCACAAGCTTGCTCGACAGGCATACCTGCACCAATTGCTGCTGCCATTGGCTCTTCAATTAAACGTACATCACGTGCGCCCGCATTAAACACGGCTTCACGAATGGCACGGCGCTCTACCAAAGTAGATTTGCATGGTACACACACCACTACACGCGGTGCAGGTGGGAATAAACGTTTTTCATGCACTTTGCCAATAAATTGGTTCAGCATGGTTTCAGTCACTTCAAAATCAGCGATAACACCATCTTTCATTGGGCGAATTGCAGAAATGTTTGCAGGGGTACGACCCAACATTTGTTTGGCATCAAGACCGACTGCGGCAACAATTTTCTGTGAACCGCTGTGACGAATTGCCACAACTGTCGGTTCATTTAATATAATGCCTCGTCCTGGCGCATAAATAAGTGTATTTGCTGTACCTAAATCAATGGCTAGGTCTGGCGAAAACAAGCCAATTAGTCGTTTTAGAATCACGGAGTCGTTCTCGATTAAACTTTATGTGGACGCAAGTTGGCAACTTTAACTAAATGTGGTGCGTTGAACAAGTCAATCGCTTATTATAACGCACGATATTTTGAAATTTTTTATTAATACTGATTTTAGGTGATGTTATGTCTACCTCGGATGCTCAGCATTCTGCAGATTTAAATGCACAAACAGTTTCAGCAATTGCCCATCTTGCTCGTCTTAAACTCAATGATACGCAATCTGCTGAGTATGCTCAAAGTCTAAATAAAATTTTAGGCATGATGGAAAGCTTAAAAGGCATAAATACCGATGACGTTGAGCCTTTAAAAAGCCCATTTGACCACCCTCAACCATTACGTGAAGACGTCGTAACCGAACAGAATCATCGTGAGCAATATCAAGCTGTTGCCCCTGCAGTTCAGGATGGCTTGTACCTTGTTCCACGTGTGATTGAATAATTTATTCGGCTGTTACATTTTGACTTCATAAAAAGGTAAAAGAATTTTTCTCATGACAGATTTACATCGCTTATCGATTCGTGAAATCTCTGAGGGTTTAGCGGCAGCCAAATTCTCCTCTCGCGAACTAACAGAACATTATTTAAAACGTATTGCCAAAATTGATCCGCAAGTGCGCTCTTATGTCACCGTGACCAATGAAGTAGCACTGGCACAGGCGGATGCAGCCGATGCATTACGTCAGGCGGGTCAAGCGACAGCACTGACAGGTATTCCTGTTGCACATAAAGATATTTTTTGTACCCAAGGCATTAAAACCTCTGCGGGTTCAAAAATGCTGGACAATTTTATCTCGCCTTATGACGCAACTGTGGTGGCACAAGGTAAAAATGCAGGTTTGGTCACTTTGGGTAAAGTGAACATGGACGAATTCGCAATGGGTTCAACCTCTGAAAGTTCGTTCTATGGCGCGACCAAAAACCCATGGGCACTTGACCATGTACCGGGTGGTTCGTCAGGTGGTTCTGCTGCTGTCGTGGCGGCTGACCTTGCACCATTTGCTACAGGTACAGATACAGGTGGTTCAATCCGTCAGCCTGCGTCTTTCTGTGGTTTGACTGGTCTCAAACCAACTTACGGACGTGTTTCACGTTACGGCATCATCGCTTATGCATCATCTTTAGATCAGGCAGGCCCAATGGCACGCTCTGCAGAAGACTGCGCATATTTAATGAATGTAATGGCAGGTCATGACGCCAAAGACTCAACCTCTATGGATAAAGCGGTTGAAGATTATGTGGCGAACCTGAATGTAACAACGCTCAAAGGCTTACGCATTGGTATTCCGAAACAATACTTCAATGTGGCTGGTTTAGATGCTGCGGTGAAAGCACGTGTTGAAGAATCACTAAAAAAATTAGAAGAATTGGGCGCAGTATTGGTTGAGATTGACCTCAACATGACTGAAAGCTACGTGCCAACTTACTATCTGATTGCCCCTGCAGAAGCATCGTCCAACCTTTCTCGTTACGATGGTGTACGTTACGGCTACCGCGCAGAAAATCCTCAAGATATTTTAGACCTCTACAAACGTTCACGTTCTGAAGGTTTTGGTGCAGAAGTGCAACGTCGTATCTTGATTGGTACGTATGCTCTTTCTGCGGGTTATTACGATGCTTACTACGTGAAAGCACAAAAAGTCCGTCGTTTAATTCAGCAAGACTTCTTAAAAGCCTTTGAACAGGTCGATGTGATTGCAGCACCAACTGCACCAACAACTGCCTACAAAATTGGCGCGTCTTTAGACCCTGTTGAAATGTATTTGGGTGATATTTACACCATCGCGGTGAACTTAGCGGGCTTACCTGCAATTAGTGCGCCTGTTGGTTTTGACCAAGATCACTTGCCTGTAGGTTTACAATTGATTGGCAATTACTGGTCTGAATCACAACTGTTATCTGTGGTACATCAGTATCAACAAGCGACCGATTGGCATACTCAACGCGCTGCAATTGCTGAGGAGAACGCATAATGGCGAAGAATACTGCTAAACCAAAATCAAACCTGATTGATGGTTGGGAAGTCGTGATTGGTATTGAGATTCATACTCAGCTTGCAACCAATTCTAAAATTTTCTCGGGCTCATCAACCGAATTTGGTCAAGACCCAAATACGCAAGCCAGCCTTGTTGATTTAGCTATGCCGGGCGTCTTGCCTGTGCTGAATAAAGAAGTGGTGGATTTGGCAATCCGTTTTGGCTTGGGTATTGATGCCTACATCGACCAAGCCTCTGTATTTGCACGTAAAAACTACTTCTACCCGGATTCTCCAAAAGGCTACCAGATCAGCCAGATGGATAACCCGATTGTAGGCTTGGGTCATATCGACATCCAACTTGAAGATGGCACGACCAAACGCATTGGTGTGACCCGTGCGCACCTTGAAGAAGATGCAGGTAAATCGATTCACGACCAATTTGAAGGCATGTCAGGTATTGACTTAAACCGTGCAGGCACACCTTTATTGGAAATCGTATCTGAACCAGATATGCGTTCGGTTGAAGAAGCGGTTGCTTACATTAAAGCGATTCACACACTGGTTCGTTGGTTGGGTATTTCTGACGGCAACATGGCTGAAGGTTCGTTCCGTGCGGACTGTAACGTGTCGTTACGTCGTCCGGGTCAACCCTTCGGTACACGTTGTGAACTTAAAAACCTGAACTCATTCCGCTTTATTGAACAAGCGATCAATGTTGAAATTGAACGTCAAATGGAAATCTTGGAATGGGATGGCACCATTGATCAGGAAACACGTTTGTTTGACCCTGTGAAGATGGAAACGCGTTCAATGCGTTCGAAGGAAGAAGCCAACGATTACCGTTACTTCCCTGATCCAGACTTGTTGCCTGTGATTATTCCTGATGCGCAAATTGAAGCCATTAAAGCGACTATGCCTGAGCTTCCTGCTGCACGTCGTGCACGTTTCGTGGCGGACTTTGGTGTAACTGAGTACGATGCTCACGTGCTCACATTGACTCGTGAAATGTCAGAATTTTACGAAGCTGTGGTTGCTGCGGCTGGTGGCGCGGCACACGGTAAAATTGCAGCAAACTGGGTGATGGGTGAATTCTCAGGTGCACTCAATAAAGCAGGTTTAGATTTGGCAGACTCTCCTGTATCTGCCGAGAAACTTGGCGGTATGATCGCACGTATTGTGGACAACACAATTAACGGTAAGATCGCGAAGCAAGTATTCGGCTTTATGTGGGACGAAGGCAAATCTGCGGATGAAATTATTGCTGAAAAAGGCTTGAAACAGGAAACTGATACAGGCGCGATTGAAGCAATCATCAAAGACGTACTTGCTGCGAACGAGAAGATGGTTGAAGAGTATAAATCTGGTAAAGACAAAGCTTTCAACGGTCTTGTTGGTCAGGTAATGAAAGCTGCGAAAGGCAAAGCCAACCCTGCACAAGTAAATGAGTTGATGAAGAAATTGATTGGTTGATAATTGACTAATTCTTTGTTTTTATGAGATAAACCTCACTTCGTGTGGGGTTTATCACAATATACTTTTAAATCATAGAATGACTTAACATGCCAATATTTGAAATTAAAGATCAACAACAATTACAAGTTGTAGAAAAAACCAACTTCTTATTAGAAAAAGATCTGCAAAATTTAATTGAAAAGAATTTAATCCCTGTTTTTAATTGCAAGTTTATTGCTAGTGAGTTTTCAACTGGTGCAATACATGCAGGGCGCATTGATACACTCGCATTATCTGAAGACAACAACCCCGTCATTATTGAATATAAAAAAGTAGAGTCATCCGAACTCATTACTCAAAGTTTATTTTATCTACATTGGATTCAAGACCACAAAGGTGATTTTGAAGTCGCAGCTAAAAAAGTTTTAGGGCAAAACATTGAGATAGATTGGTCTGATATTCGCGTTATTTGTATTGCACCAAACTATAAAAAGTATGATTTACATGCAGTACAAGTGATAGGTGCAAATATTGAACTATGGCGTTACCAGCTATTTTCTAACCAAAGCCTATATCTCGAAGAAGTATTTCATACAGCCACATCAAATGCTCACGCTTTAACACATTCAACCGATCAGCCTACAAAAAATCCTGTGATGGTTGCTGCAGGAAAAAAAGCTGCAATTACCAGAAGTATTGGACAATATTCAATAGATGACCACTTAGCAAATAAGCCTAAAGAAATCATTGATCTGATCGAAGCTTTACAGGAGCTTATGATGCAAATTGATGAATCTATCGAGGAAATTCCTAAAAAATATTATATTGCTTATAAAAGCACTCAAAATATCCTAACTGTAGAAGTCCGAGCAAAAAACTTAAAAATTTATTTAAAATTAAAGCCTGAAGATATACCTACAAATACATCAAATTACCGTGATGTTTCCAATATTGGGCATCATGGAGTTGGCGATGTTGAATTTACAATTTGCACAATTGAAGAATTAAATGCAATACAGTCTTATATTGAACTTAGTTATAATAAAATCGGTGGATAACCCTTTTTATTCATACAATAAGAGTTTTTTTAATAGCAAAGGCGATTTATAAGTACACCTAGTTAGCAAACTTACTTGCAGCTTAGGACGTGTGCAATACTTAATGTACTTTTAATCTCTACTTGCTAATAAGCATTACTTAGCAAGTGCACAAATAAAAATTTAATGTGAGGCAATCACCTCACTTCATTCCTCTCAACATATTCTTAGCCCCTGCATGATTATAATTATTGGCTAAATTCTGCAAAATACGTTTTGCCTGTGCATCTGAATTTGGAAAACGACTCCGATAACTCGAAACACCCGTTAAACAACGTGCCACCAACATACCAGATTCTGTATAAATACGTGTACCCTCTGCGCCCTGTAACTTGCCATAGTTATAAGCACGTTGCGCATTATTACAGGCATTAATTTGATTACGCCCACTGTTTAAATCACGACGTGCCGCCACATATAAACGTGTCTGTTGCTGTTGTGGTGTTTCGACCACACGTGGTGGGGCTGTTTTTACTGGTGCAGTCACTGGCTCTTTTTTCTCTTCAGGTTTTTCCTTCGCTTCAGCAACTTTGGTTGCATTAGTTGTTTTTGGATTACTTGGAGCTGCTTTAGGTACGGCCTTTGTAGGTGCAGAAGCCGCGCGGTAAAAGCGTCGTGCTTCATCTTCAGACATTATTTTAGTAACCAAACTCACCACTCGCGCTTCACCACGCTGTTCCAACTGGCGCTCTGCCACAGGTTCAATAGATACAATCCAACTTTCGCCCTGATTACCTACACAGCGGTATGCCCCAATCCCCTGTTTTACATCTCGATAAGTATTGAGTAGTTTTTTAGACCATGCATTTTTGACTAAACTCATTGAGCTTTTATAGGCCAGCGTTAAGCGTCCATTTTGTGACTGACAATAGCTGCCCATATATTTACGTGGAATCATAGATTCAGCAGGCTGATCTTTGCGCTGTGGCCCCCAATAATAGACATATTCTTTAGCGGCACCACTGGGCTGATTTAAGTTTTTTTGAACAATCAGTTCTTGTGCAGATGCAAAATGCTTCACCGAATTTGGGCTAAATTGATCAACTGTTGCACAACCAAATAATAGGCTGCCAATTCCCCCAATCAAGAGTAATTTTTTGCAGGTCACGTCTCAATTCTCAATTGTTTTTATATCAATGAAAATATATGAATTGGGGCAAAATAACAAATACAACACCTTGATTTTATAGTTAATTAATCATAATTTTATTTGAATCAAGTTTGATATTTTTATAAAACAATCCAATTCATCGCAGTTTTTTATGATTTTGAACACTAGCACCAGTATTATTTTTATACAACTGTTCAGATCAATTTATATTTGGCAGTCACCACTCTAAACATGCGAACGCGACATCCACAACACTTATGAATGTCGCCATCAAAACTATTGATCCAAGGTCGATTCAAATGCTTTTAAACGCTTATGAATAGACAAGAGCTCAATAATAGTCGGCCAAGACGCGATGAGGTACTGGAACGACTCACGGACTTTGCCAAATACGTTGGCGATTTGCATCATCAAGCCCAAGGTAATTGCCCCTGCGGCAATGCTTGGGAATAACACAAATAAGCCGTAAATATTGTCTAATTGCATATACCAAATGCGTACCAAGTTAAAATAGGCATAGTGGAAATATAAACGGAAATAGTTCAAACGCACTTTGCTAAACAGTTCTTTTAAACTCAGCGGATCAGCACGTTCAGCGTGATCTTCACCATAAACCAATTCTTTACGATATGCAGCTTCGACTTTTTGGTTGTTAAATTCCAGACCTGGTAACTTCGCACCCACCACAATTAACACCACCGTACCAAATACTGCCCAGCCAACAGCCGCCCACACTAAGGCATACGGAATTTCCCCCACTATAGGCAGGGCTTTGACATGCACAGACAAACTAAACAGCACAGGTAAAAATGCCAACAAAGTCATTAGGGCTTCGACTAAATTTACCCCTAAAGTTTCCATGGTTCTGGCAAAGCGCATGGTATCTTCTTGAATACGCTGTGAAGCCCCTTCAATATGTCTGAGTTTTTCCCAATGTGCGGTGTAATAATTATTCATTGCCGTACGCCAACGAAAAACATAGTGACTAACAAAAAATAAATTCAAAACCATTAAGGTCACTGCCACCATGGCGATGTATAAAAAGGTCAGCACACCTGCATAGAGTTCATTGACATCTCCACCGCCACTACTGAGCATTTTTTGAATCAGGTCATAAAATGGGTTGTACCAAGCATTCACCACAACATTGACTTGTACCCCAAACCAAATATTGAACAGGATGAATGCCGATCCCCATACCGACCAACGCTGCCACGGGTTATTAGATTTAAATTTCCAAAAGGTGGCAAAAATAGTGGTTGATACAAAAAACCAGAAATAAAACCATAAAAATGCAGGTGACCAAAAACGACTGACATCAATGGGTAATGTTGCTTCGGCATAACCTTGTGGGAAGCCAATCCAACTGCCCCATGCGCTACCGCCTGAATACCACAAAGCCAGATTAATGGCGAACCAAACAAGCAATGAAATAAAAAACCACTTTGGATTTGGAAAAAATGACTTAAACATGCAGACAAAAAGCCTTTATTTTTTAAATTGGAATGTAAAACCCAGTGCCTTCACCACTTAAAAAAGCGTGAATGGATACTTTAACTTTTATACTTTATACGCTGTTTTTTCAGCAATAATTTTATTTTTATACTGAAAACTGTAAATTTCATCAATCGGCTATATTTTACTGCGCTGTTCATTTGCCATTCATCTAAGGAATTACATCAAATTTCAATTTCTTATATTTTTAAAATGTCAAATTATGAAGTATTGGGCAAATTTATTGCGATTTTTTGACCAACAATTCAAGTACAAAATATTTAAACCCGACACAAATTTACGATTTTGTGTAGATTATTCATCAATTTACTATATAATACAGTTGATTAAAAATAACTCATTTAGGGTGCGGTATGGAATCTCCAACAGAAAACATTGCTATTGAGCTACTTGAACCTATTGTTCTACGTAAAGAAAACTGCGCACCAATTGAATTCGAGCAAGGTACAATTTTAAAAGTTTTATTGGTTAATCCTAACTCCTACTTGGTTACCGTAGACGACGAATTTAACTTTACTGTCTCTTTAGAAGATGAAAATAAGGTGTGGCGTAAACTTTAATTACTGAGTCGCCACAAACTTTAATGATTGAATGTACGCAAAGCACATTCAATCATTAGATAAAGCTTGATAAATACGCTACTGCTTTCATGGCTTATAAAAACTAAACTTTCATTACACCTATCAATCACAGCATCCTTTTAATTTTTCAGAAGTCCACTTCGGGTATGGCTCTCTGAAAATGTTGCCTAAGATTCAGTTTTCAATCCTCTGTATATCATTGTAGATTTTGCAACAATCTCATCAAAATCACCTTTATATTGGGCAAAATGAGATAAAAATTAGCTTTAAATTTTCATCTTATTTTCTCTATAAAAATCAATAAAATATACCAATTGATCAAACCAAAACAACAACAGCAATGACTTTAAATTCACTTTTACAACTAAGCAAAACCAAAATTAATCAAAAATTATGATAAGATCATGCTTCTTGTAAAACACATTTTTTTATAAAGATGAGTTGCTTAAGCAATTTTTACTGTCTTTAGTGTGTTTTATTTTTTCTATTTTTTTAATTCACATCCTATTTTGACAAGATCTACTTGATCTCTAAATTTAGGATTGTATTTGCTTATTTTTATAATGCGGATATTTAAAATCCTGAATTGTGTCACTCAAAATTGGAGAAGTAATTAAGAACTCAAAAACTAATGGAGATAGCAATGGATCGAATTGCAATTATTGGCGCTGGCCCAAGCGGCATGGCCCAATTAAGAGCGTTTCAGTCAGCAAAGGCCAAAGGTCTACAAGTTCCTGAAATTGTATGTTTCGAAAAACAAAATGATTGGGGTGGACTCTGGAACTATACTTGGCGCACAGGTATAGATGAACATGGCGAACCTGTCCACGGCAGTATGTACCGTTATTTATGGTCAAATGGCCCTAAAGAAGCGCTAGAATTTGCCGATTATACTTTTGATGAACACTTCAAAAAACCAATCGCGTCTTATCCGCCACGCGCAGTGTTGTGGGATTATATTCAAGGTCGTGCAGAAAAAGCACAGGTGAAAGACTTAGTCCGCTTTAATACCGCTGTTCAGCATATTCATTATGATGATGCGACGCAAAAATTTACGGTTGATGTCGAAGATTACGCACAGCAACGTCATTATTCAGAACAGTTTGATTATGTTGTGGTGGCCTCTGGGCACTTTTCTACCCCGCGTGTCCCTGTTTATGAAGGCTTTGATCAATTCCATGGTCGTATTTTACACGCGCATGATTTCCGTGATGCACTGGAATTTAAAGGTAAATCAGTGCTGTTGGTGGGCAGCAGCTACTCTGCCGAAGACATTGGTTCGCAATGTTATAAATACGGCGCCAAACAAATTTACAGTTGCTATCGCAGTAAAGCCATGGGCTTTAAGTGGCCCAAAAACTGGTCTGAAAAACCACAATTACTGCGTGTAGATGAAAATACTGCTTATTTTGGTGATGGAACATCGGCCAAAATTGATGCCATTATTTTATGTACGGGCTATTTACACCACTTGCCGTTTATTGAAGATGGCTTGCGCCTCAGAACGCATAACTGCCTTTATCCACTAGGTTTATATCAAGGTGTGGTTTGGGAAAAGAATCCTCGTTTGTTCTATTTAGGCATGCAAGATCAATGGTACACCTTCAATATGTTCGATGCGCAGGCATGGTTTGTCCGTGATGTGATTTTGGGCAAAATTGCGTTGCCAAGCATAGACGAAATGCAAAGCCATACCCAAACCTTGCATGAAAAAGAACAACGCTTAATGAGCGATGAACAATCTGCACGTTTTCAAGGGGATTACATCAAACGCCTGATTGCGCAGACCGACTATCCATCTTTCAATATTGATGCAGTACACGATATTTTCATGCAATGGAAAAAGCATAAAAAAGAAAATATTATGGGCTTTAGAGATAAAGTTTATCGCTCAGTGATGACAGGAAAAATGGCTAAACCGCATCACACACCATGGCTTTATGCACTAGATGATTCTTTGGAAAGTTATCTAGAAGATGAAGCTCAACGTGAGGCAATGTAAGGCGTAATCTAAAAGATCAAAGTAACGAAAAAACAGCTACAAGCCTCAAAAGTTTTGCTGATGAGGCTTGTGGTTTAAAGATTTATTTCAACTTAGCGTTATTTTAGAAATAGCGCTGATTATAAGTCTGACTTAGCACGTTTTAAGGCTTGTTGCCAACGCGCTAAATGTTCTGCACGCTCTGCTTCATTCATTTGGGGTTCAAATACCCGATCTAACTGCCAAGATGCTGAAATTTCAGATAAGTCAGAAAATACACCCGCCTTTAAACCTGCCATAGCTGCTGCTCCCCAAGCGGTTGATTCCAACATTTTAGGACGTAACACAGGCACATTTAAAATATCGGCTTGGAATTGCATCAACATATCATTTTGACTAGCACCACCATCGACTCGAAGCTCTTTCAGTGGATGATCTAAATCGGATTGCATCGCAGTGAGTACATCCGACACCTGAAATGCAATGGATTCCAAGGCAGCACGGGCAATATGTGCCTTGTTGGTGCCACGTGACATTCCACATAAAAGCGCTCGCGCTTCACTGTCCCAATGTGGCGCACCAAGCCCTGTAAATGCAGGAACTAGCACTACACCATCGCTAGAAGTTACACTATTGGCAAGTTGTTCCACATCGCTGCTTTTTTGGATAATACCCAAACCATCGCGCAGCCATTGCACTACAGCACCTGCCATAAAAACACTGCCTTCAAGGGCAAAATGGGTTTGATTTTGACATTGCCACGCCAAAGTAGTGAGTAACTTATTTTGGCTAAATTGCACCTGATTGCCTGTATTAAACAACATAAAACAGCCTGTGCCGTAGGTATTTTTTGCTGTACCAACTTCAAAGCACGATTGCCCAAACAACGCCGCCTGCTGATCGCCTAAAATACCTGTAATTGGGATATTCGCCCCCAATAAACCCGTTGCGGTATCTGCAATATAGCTGTCGGATGCAATAATTTTAGGTAAAACTGATGCGGGAATTTGAAATAATTCCAGCAATTCTTCATCCCAAGTTTGGTGATGTAAATTCATCAACATCGTTCTTGAAGCATTACTCGCTTCAATGACATGCTCTGCGCCTTGGGTCAAATTCCAGATTAACCAACTGTCGATGGTGCCAAAAGCCACATGCCCCTGCTGTGCCAATGCTTTTAATCCATCGACATGCTCAAGCAGCCACACCAGTTTGCCTGCACTAAAATACGGATCTATACGCAGACCTGTTTTTTCCTGAATCAATTGCATCTGATTATTTTGAATCAAGTGATGACACCAATCAGCCGCACGACGATCTTGCCAAATTATTGCAGGCGCTAATGGTTTGCCTGTGCATTTATCCCACACCACTGTGGTTTCACGTTGATTGGTCACACCAATTGCGCGAATGTCTTTAGCCAAAATACCTGCAGTCGCCAGAGCCTGTTGCACCACTGCAATTTGATTTGACCAGATTTCTTTGGCATCTTGTTCCACCCAACCTGAATGTGGGGTCTGAATATGGGTTTCTCGTTGTGCCGTTGCCTGAACTTGTCCGTGTTCATTGAAGATGATGGCGCGACTAGAAGTTGTGCCTTGATCGAGTGCCAGTAAATAACTCATATTTTTTATTGTGTTTGACTTGAAAAATAAAATATTATCGCAATTATGTAACTAAGCACATCGAAATGTGTAATTGTGCAGAAAATACATCGTAATTTTTGCCAGCTATGCTATGATTGCGCTGTGATATGGGGGTGTTATTGGCTTCGACGCTGATGATGAAGCTCATAGATGCATGCCGAGAGCGCATTTTCTCTCGTAAATCAAATTTGCATTAAAATAGTCGCAAACGACGAATCTTACGCTCTAGCTGCCTAAGGGCCGCTTGTCCGCTTCACTGAATACTTGTGGTCAGTGAACCCGACTGAAGCGCACGCACACAAGTCCGTATAGAGTTGAGCCTCGGGACTTTATACCAAACTTAGAGGATCGCACTTTAAACCCTGTTCGTCGGGTCTTAGAGTGTTAAAACAATAGACGATATCTAAGCATGTAGTATTCTCGAGTGTAGTGTTGGCGGACGCGGGTTCAACTCCCGCCACCTCCACCATATACCTAACAAAACATGGCAGAATATGCCAAGTTTTAAAAGATAAAGGCTTGAATCTTAAGGGTTTAAGCCTTTTTTCTTGCCTAAACATAACTAAATATAACTAGCCACAGGGATACATGCCATGTATCCTAGCGTGTATCCCCTCATATTTATTGAACTGGCAGGGATACAAGAAAATGAAACGAACAGACATAAAACGCAGACCACTAGCAGACACCGTACTTGCAACCCTTGAGCCTGAATCAAAAGAATATCGGGAGCTAGACGGCAACGGCTTATATTTTCGTGTCAAACCTGATGGTAATAGATCGTGGCAACTACGATATAAAAAAGCTGATGGTAAATGGTCATGGTTAGGTATTGGTGGCTATCCTGAAATATCAGGACAGTTAGCACGTAAAAAAGCGCAAGAACTTTTAAGCGACATTTCAAAAGGTGATAACCCCATCATCACCAAACAAGAACGCAAGCGAAAAGAGATAGAACAGCACAGTGCTACTTTTGAAGTCTTAGCTCGTGAATGGTTAGACACAAAAAAGGAATCATGGGTACAGGACACCATGACCCGAAATAAAGGCGCACTGGAAAAACACATATTCCCGATTTTTGGGAAACGCTTTTACACCACCATAAAGCCTATTGAATGGATGAACTTATTAAAAAGTATTCAGCAAGAGAAAGGTATTTTTGAACAGGTGAACCGTATGCGCTCGATGTGTCGTGACATTTACGATTTTGCAAAGGTCACTGGACGTATGGACTACAACCCAGTTGAGGGCATTCAAAAATACTTACAGCAAGGCAAGAAGCAAAACATGTTGCATGTGGCTGAACCTGAGTTACCAGCCTTATTGAGAGCTATCAATAATTATCCGACTATGGATGTGCGTATAGGCTTGCAACTTTTAGCTATGTTGTTTTGCCGACCAACTGAACTAAGACAAGCCAAGTGGCAAGAATTTGATTTAGAGCAAGGCTTATGGAATATCCCTGCTGAACGTATGAAGAAACGCCGTGAGCATCTTGTACCGTTGCCAACTCAAGCCACTACCCTATTAAAAGAATTGCAAAGCTATGAAACCAATTCTGAATACTTATTTCCGAGCAGATCGGACAAGAGCAAGCCAAAGTCAGACACAGTTTTCATTATGGCTTTGCGCCGTATGGGTTATGAGGGCAGACAAACCCCACACGGATTTAGACATATTGCGAGTACCTTGTTAAACAATCGTGGCTTTGATGAACGTCATATTGAAGCAGCACTGGCACACGTAAAGGACGGTGTGGCAGGCGTATATAACAAGGCTCAATATTTAGATGACAGAGCAAGCATGATGCAATGGTACGCCAATCATTTAGAAGAAGTTGCAGATCAGAGCATTATTCAGTTTAAAAAAGCACAGTGACAAGGCTTGTCGCACTACTAGCCAATAAATGCACAATTATAGCTTAATATCGTTTATATTCAGATTGCTAAGTCTAGGTTAGCTCCCGAAAGTCGGACACCCAATCCGATTGGCTTAGCATCATTTTGGGGGATGCTGTGGGGGGCATTATGAGTAAACAAGGTGTTGTTAAATTAGATTTTTACTTTGATAGTAATTATATAGATTCACTATTTGATGAGTACAGAGAGCTTTTTGAGCAAATTAATACAGAGATAGAGTTTTATGAAGACCAATTTAAAGAAAGCATAACTCAATTACATCCAGACGACCCACAAGAGGAAAAAAATAAACTATATGATGCGGTTATAAGCTCTTATAACCCTCAAATTGAGTTTTCTAGGTATGTAATAGCTACACAGGTACACGCAATCAAAGAGGAGCTAAATGAAAAATTAGTGCATTATCTTGGTGATAATTTTGAATATTTTTCAACTATGCACGAGAGCATGTTTTATGGGGATAATCCTAAAGCACAAACGAAAGAAGCTATTAAAAACATAAAAAAAATGGAAGTACCATACATTTTTGATAAACAGCCAATTATTGAGATTGAGCTAACTGTTAGAGTTTTACATGCTATCCACATTTTAAAAGAAATTGAACAAGCCGTGAAAGCTGACAGTAATGCCCCTTTATTTAAAATATCATTGCTTATGAATTATTATCAAAAATTAACACCTGCATTCAATGATATTGAATACTACAAAGCGACTTTGGCAATATCGAACAAGCATAAACAAACGATAAATAGAGTAAATAATGAGAGCCAGTTAAAAGAAAAAGCCTTACAGGTTTTTAAAGATGGACATCCAACCCAAAAAAGGAAATGGAAGAATAGAACTGAATTTAAAAATTATTTTTTAGTGAAGCATAATTCATCCATAAACGATGAAAAAAAATGGGTAAAAGATGCGACCCTTGATAGATGGATTAAAGAGTTTTTTTCAAGTGAATTTCAAAATTAAAGTTAGCTAGAAAAAACATGAATTTGCTAGCAATCACACCTAAATACTAGCTATGAAATTTTGTTAAGTTATTAATTTCTAAATACTAAGCCCACTATATTTTTGTATGAGTGGGCTTTTTTATGACTATCACACCAATCCGCGTTCAATTCAAAACCGCTTGCCAAATTCTTGATGTAAGCCGTGAATCATTGCGCCATATCGTGCGTACAGATGCCACCTTTCCCCGACCGATTAAGACTGGCGACACCAAACAAGCCCCAGTCTATTTCGACTATACCGAGCTTGTAGAGTGGCACAACAAGCAGCGTTTAAGCCTTGCAGCTATGGAGGCTTAACATGAACAAAACTACTCAAGACCAAACCATCCTAGACCACCTTAAAAGCGGTAGAAGCATTACCGCCGTTGAGGCTGTACGTTTGTATAACTGTTACCGCCTAAGTGCGAATATCGAGCGTTTACGCAAAGCAGGCTACGACATTGTGACCCACCATGAAAAGAACAGCCGAACCACTGGCAGACATGCACGTTATGAACTTCGGGAGGTGGCAGCATGAATAAGCATATTGACCCTGAATTTTTTAAAGCCTTTGACCACTACAAAGCAATGGTGAAGCAATACGGAGATGACCACCCCATCACCGAGCAGGCACTCATTTTAACAATGCACTACACGCCTGAGCATATTAAAGAGGAAATGCACCAAAAGGCTAAGGAATTAAACCTATTGCCACCGCCAAGCGGTTACACGGATGACGGCGAACCCATGTACCGCCTAGAGGACATTGCCAAGCATTTTGGCATTAGCTTTGAAGAAGCAGAGCAGCATTTATTGCAGATGATGGATAACCGCCAAAAGGTCGGCTTATCGAATGATGGGATTTTGATTAATCCCAACACCAATTTTAACCGTGTGCAGTAGGTGGAAGCGTGAAAGAGCTATTTTTTGAAATGTTTAAAGGACTACTTCTAGGCATGTGCTTTGTTTTGTTTTGCTTTGTTATTGCAAGTCTAAGCCGTTCCGCTTATGCTGTAGACCTCTCAAAAACCGTTAGCGTCACCCCACAACGTCATTGTGGTTTTATTGTGCCTAAGTTTTGCAAAGCCTCTCAAGCTGTGCAGAAAACAAGCGCAAGCGTTTCAGCTACGCATACAAGGCTGCAATCCCTCTATGGGGAGTGGACACTGCAAAATAAAATACCCCTTGTGGGAAATATGCAGGGCAGAACTAACGGTCTGAGAGTGGCACTCCCTACCAGTTTTATTTATCAAAATGAGCTGGCTTTTACTCAAAAACTACCGTTAGGAGGCAATCATCATGCCTAATCAAAATCAAAAAACCGTTTCACTTGTTCATTATCTTGCTGATGTTTCAGATGCCTACTCACTTGCTGAAAGTGATATGCACTGGATGAGTACAGCTATATCGCATATCCGTAAAGAAGTCAGAAAACTTAATGAGTTGGCTAAAAGTGGCAAAGAGGTCACACAGTATCATTTTGGCGAATTGATGCAGCATATAGACATGTATGAATATCTTGCCGAGAACAGACATAACCAACATGCAGAACTAGCAGAGAGTTACACCGCCAAGTATGAAGCAGCTAAAGGGGGTGAACATGACACTACACCATGACACCCCCGAGCTACTCAAGCCGTTGGATATTCTAGCGCAATGCACAGAGCTTACGCCAACAGATGAGGCATACATTGAGCATAAACTCATACAGCGTTTTGGCAGTCCTGAACAAAAGATTCATGTTGATGACAGCATTGTCACCATCAACGGCGTTAGCTATGACAGTCCTATTGTTTTGCCTATCTACAATGGGCATCTTGAGCTTGTTCAATGTGCTGTGATGCAAGACAACAAGCCTGTGGCAGTCATTCCCGATGGATTGGCTAAAGGCTTTGCAAGGTATGGTCATTTTGACCATGCCAAGCCCATTATTGTGACCTACAACCTTGAGGCATTTTTTAAGATTGCTCAAACAGGGTACGCCGTTGCTTTGGTGCTACTCCCGACTTTGTGCAACTCAACTCTACCAGTGTTAAAGCCGTTTGATTTTAAGCAGATGCAATTTGTGATTAATCAATTAACACAGGCAGGCTATCAGCAGCTTTATATGCCTATCAGACCTGAACACCTAGAGGCATTTAAACCACTGGAAGAAAACACCGCCGTTAGATTGTTGAATCAATATCAAGATGACTTTGCATGTGACTTGTCACAGTACGAAAGCGTGGAGGATGTGCAGTCATTTTTAAATGATGCGATTGAGCAACTGCCTAAAAGTGAGGTATTGCCTAAAGGACATTTAGCCAAGCCGATGAAGTGGGAAAACGGACATTTCCACATTACAGAGGCAGGCTTATATTTTGTTGAAGAAGATAAAAACGGCATAAGCCATAAGCGTTTTATCTCAAGTCCTGTATTGGTCACAGCAAAAACAAGGGACGACTCTAGCAACAACTGGGGTGTGTTGCTTCAATGGAAAGATGACAACGGCGTAAAGCATATTCAAGCCTTGTCAATGGAGTTATTTCAAACAGACGGCGCAGACCTACGCAAAGCCTTAGCCTATCAAGGCGTAACGATTGCACCCGACCAACGAGCAAGAAACCTTTTCCAGTGCTACCTAATGAGCTATCGAGCAAACCGTTATGCCTTATGTGTAGATCGTGTGGGGTGGCATGAAAATGTGTTTGTATTGCCTCATGTGCAGATCGGACAAACAGCCGATAATGATTTAATTGTTTATCAGGCAAGTAACACCCTAGATAACCGCTATCAGAGCAAAGGCACGTTGGCACAATGGCAAAGTGATGTAGCGCAATTGGTCGCAAGCCATAGCTTGTTAGTGTTTTCTCTATCTACGGCGTTTACTGGGCAGCTACTCACACCACTAAATCAACAAGGGGGTGGCTTTCACATTAAAGGCGGTTCATCTAAGGGAAAAAGCACAGCCTTAAACTTGGCTTGTTCAGTATGGGGAAATCCTGAAAACTTCTACCGTACATGGAGAGCAACAGGCAATAACCTAGAGCATACCGCCTATATGCACAATGACGGCTTTTTAGTGCTAGATGAGATTGGGGAAATCAATAACCCGAAAGAGTTAGGAAACATTGTTTATATGCTTGCAAATGGCATGGGCAAAGGTCGCATGACTAAACAAATTACAGCAAAGCCAATGCACCAATGGAAAGTTATATTCTTATCTAGTGGAGAAAAAAGCCTTAAAGACATCATGCAAGAGCAAGGACAAAAGACCAAGCTAGGGCAAGAGATACGCCTTGCTGATATTGATATAGACCAATCAGAGCATGGCATTTTTGACTGTATAGACTTTGCAGAGGATGGAGCAAAACAGTCCATTGAACTTACTAAGCGTTTAAATCAATCCTACGGCGTGGCGGGTATTGCATGGCTTGAATATATCACCAGTCACAAGGCGCAAGCGATTAAGCAGGCAGAACAGCTATTAGAGCAGTACAGAGAAGCGTTAGCAGCCCATCATACGCAAGGGCATATTGTACGAGTGGCAAATTATTTTGCCCTTGTAGCCGTTGCAGGCGAATTAGCAACTCAAGCCAACATTACAGGGTGGAAATCAGGCACAGCGTTTAACGCCGTACAACAGGTATTTAATCAATGGTTAGGCAGTTTTGAGCAGGTCGGAGATTTTGAGGACAGGGAAATGCTTGCACACGTTAAGGCATTTTTTGAGGCAAACGAGTCTAGCCGTTTTGAATCTATTACACCCGACCCCGACCATGCAGAGCGCATTTACAACCGTGTTGGCTACTGGAAGATAGAGAACGGCGAAAAAGTCTTTTATGTATTGCCTGAACAATTTAAAAACGAAATTTGCAAAGGCTATGACAGCAGAAAAGTTGCAAGGGCATTGCTTACCCATAACCTGTTAGAGCATGACACAGGTAAGAGCGTTAAAACTGTTCGCCTACCATGCCGTAATCTTGCCGTTAAAGTTTACGCTATTAGGGAGAGTATCTTTTCACAGGAAATAGATATTTTTGAGGGTAACAAAGGTAACAAGGGTAACAGCCTTGATTCTAAAGGCTTTGAGCTTGTTACCCAAGCCAAAATAGAAAAGGTAACAAGGGTAACAAGTGGGGTAACAGGGGCAAGCAATACAGCCGTGTTACCTGTGTTACCTAACCAAAATAAAAAAGGTAACAAGGAAAACCCTAGTAATATCAATAGTGTTACCTGTGTTACCCATGTTACCCAAGAAAAACAGTCTTTCCGTGATTCACTCAGCAGCAATGCACCTGAATCAGCATCACATGGAGAACCCCCAACACCAAAAAAACAGGTAAAGGCTAAAGCATCACCGCCTAAAGAAGTGATAGACACAAAAACAATTGATATGTTCGGGGGTGGCGTATGAACATGCAAAAAGCACTACACATAATTCAGTTGGCGAAGTCGTACCAGTGCAGATTGTTTATCGCTCCACCTAATCAATTGAGATGGGAAAGTCCTGTCATGCCACCTGATGAACTACTGGAGGAGTTGAGAGCCAACAAACCCATTTTGATTGAGTACCTGAAACATACAAGCCGTGACCTATCAATATTGGTTAAACGTGCGCTAGATGGCTACCATTGGCTGCTAGACCGCAAGCGCACCCATTACCGCTATAACGGTGTACCTATTGTGACCGCACGTATAGCAGCAAGCGAATGGAGAGAAACAGTTAAGAGCGTGTTAAAGGTCAATGATGCTGAGTTGCATATCATTGAGAGATTGCTCATTCAAAGCGAGCAGCTTGTATATTTTGACCATGCAAAAACATTGCTCACTACCCCCGACCAACTAGAACATGACTACATGCCCGATGACAACACAGGGGCAGCATTTAATGCTTGGTTATCTATGCCATGCGAATTTATACACAGTTGAGAATTGAACAATGCCAAACGTGAACAAAGCAATCGTGATGGGTGTACTAGGTCGTGACCCTGAAACCAAGAACTTTCCTAACGGTGGTAGCGTTACCAATTTTAGCGTGGCAACTACTGAACACTGGAAAGACAAGACCACTGGAGAGCGCAAGGAGGCTACAGAATGGCACAGAATCAGCACCAACAACCGTTTAGCCGAGATTGCTAGCAAGTACCTCAAGAAAGGCAGCAAGGTTTATATTGAGGGCAGCTTGCGTACAAGGAAGTGGAAAGACCAAAGCGGTGCAGATCGGGAAGTCACAGAAATAAAAGCCGATGTTCTGCAATTGCTGTGATGCTAGATAACTCGGTATTAATTGATAGCTCCCTAAATATGGGGAGCTTTTTTTATTGGCTGAATGGTCAAGATAACCATGCAGACTATCCATTATGGTTTACCTCTATTTTGAGGGAATCCCATCCCATCAAAACCTAGACCTTGATTGCCAACCTAAATCATTAGTGAAATTTCATATTGAAAAACACTGTAAAATGACTGAAATACAGAGTACATAAGGCATTGAGCCTGATTTAATACCTATCAATTAAAGTGAGGTTATCAATGGAAAAAACACACGGTCAAATTGAAGATTGTTTGAGCTTGGACAGCCGAGTCATGGCTCGATATAAGGTATTTGATGGTGGAGGCAGTAACTCATGGGCATGGCGAAAAGGCGACTCTAAAGAAGTATTTTCATCTATAACATATCACTACGATAACGGCGGTTTAACATTAAGCTACACATGCAACGAGCAGCAGCACCGCTATTTAGTGAATGTTGTCACCACACCATGCAACTACGGTGGTAAGCGATATTGGTTTAATTGCCCAAAGTGTTCTAAGCGAGTTGCAAAGCTATACCTACGCAATTCAATGTTTTTCTGTAGAACTTGCCACAAACTGAACTACAGCACACAGCAGAGTTGCAAACTAGAAAGCACCCGAGTTGGTATGTATAAAATCAGGAATAAACTTAACTGGCAGTAT
Organism: Acinetobacter sp. YH12099; assembly: GCF_013419195.1. Lineage (NCBI taxonomy): Bacteria > Pseudomonadati > Pseudomonadota > Gammaproteobacteria > Moraxellales > Moraxellaceae > Acinetobacter > Acinetobacter sp. YH12099. The sequence continues at coordinate 217,160 of NZ_VPAP01000002.1, forward strand.
GACACCGCATTCATGAAGTCGTGGCATAAGTTGAAGCCTAAAGGGATGCACCATTCAACCTATAACAGATTGGTGCAGAGGCATGACGAACTAGAGCGAAAGTCAGAGCAATATTGCATTGCAAACTTTCATGCCTTTATGAATAGACATGGTTTAAAGCCATCATGGGATTAAACAGGACTTGCACAGTAGTCCAAGCCTTATCATTTATTAACAGCATGACAGCGCAATTTTGCATTTCGCAACAACTACGCGCGCGCACGCGAGGGAGCGAGTACCTCAAAGTCACTCACAAAGGATAAGATTCTAAATCTGAGCCACCAGTAAGGGGAGCAGCTTTAAATACTCTATTCCGCTTCAATTGAATGGTGGGAGCGAAAAAACACAGCAAACAATTGTTGAAGTGCTAGAGAATCAAGAAAAACGCGCGCGTGCGAGCGAGTTTGAATCCTGAGTTGGACTCCCCTTTTCCCCACCAAACCCGACAAGAAAAACAGCCTAGCAGCACATAATTTGTATCCCAGTTTGTATCCCTAACTTTTCAATAATATTTTTATTATTTATAAACAATAGCTTATTAAGTTTGTTCAATTGACGCCACCCCACCAAATTCTTAAATTCATATGAAGTTACATAACTAAATATGACTAAAAAAGCCTTTAAACTCAATGTTTAAGGGCTTTTTTTATGGGTTTAGCGTCCAATGCTATCCAGAACAAATTGACCCAAATTTGAATAAATTGGGTCAAAATTGGGTCAATTTGACCCACAACTTTTGAGCATCGTTTACCACGAGTAAACACACTCTAAATGCAACTGTCATCAATCTGTAATATGACTTGCTTCTTCCTCATGTGATAATTCAACTTTATTTTTGAGGGTTTGGGAATGTCAGAGAACATCAGCTTAGATTATTTAAATGGACTCATCCGTACTGCTGAGAAAAAAAGATAAAAAAATTGATAAGATTTTATTGGGCTATAAGGCTTATTATTTTTTCATGTCAGATAGTGAGTTCCATAAGGCAGTGACTAGCTCTGCACTCTCGCCAAGCAAACGCAAATATAAAGACCATAAAATTAAAGTGACCCAAGACGACTATCAAATTGAGGTAAAACTTCACGAAAAATGATCAGGATTGCTCACTTTTGCACAATACAGGTTCAAATCCACTTTTAGGATTTGAGCCTTTTTATTGGACGGTTTATTCATCTCCAAACATTTTTCGCTTTCACTCCCCAAACCGAATAACTCCCCCGCACAACAACAAAATAGATTATATTATCCTTAATTGATAAAAAATTATGCGGAGTACACATGCAGGTATTTCCCTTAGGCAAGCGAACGATTTCCGTGATTGTGGTCATTGTAGCTTTGGTTTTATTGTTAATTTACGTAGTCTTACGCACAGGCCCATTTGCCCCTGTCAACGTCACCCTCACGCAAGTCAAATATCAATCCATTCAACCTAGCCTGTTTGGCGTAGCAACCGTTGAAGCGCGTTATAATTATAAAATTGGCCCAACTGCAGCAGGTCGCTTAAAAAACTTAAAAGTAGATATTGGCGATAACGTACAAGCAGAACAACTGTTAGGCGAAATGGATCCTGTCGATCTAGAAGATCGTTTATTGGCTCAACGTGCGATAATCCAAAAAATTACCGCTCAGCAACAAGACACTCAAATCCGTCAAAATTTTGCGCAGCAACAAGTCAATCGTTATCAACAACTAGCTAAAATCAATGCCACCAGCCAAGAATCTTTAGCCATTAAACAACAAGAGCTCGATTTGGCAACGGCGGCACTCAGCGCGATGCAACAAGAACTCAATAAAGCACGTGCAGACCTGAATACCTTACAAGCACAGCGTGATAATTTAAATTTAGTGGCCACAGCTGCAGGTGTCGTCACTGCACGTTATGCAGAACCGGGTTCAACGGTGGTAGCAGGTCAAACCGTACTAGAAATTGTCGATCCTAACTCCATTTGGATGAATGCCCGTTTCGATCAATCCAGTGCGATTGGTTTAGCTGCTGACTTACCAGCTCAAATTCATTTACGTTCACGGCAAAATAATGCTTTGGCAGGTCATGTGTTATGGGTAGAACCTCGTGCCGATGCCATTACCGAAGAAATTTTAGCTAAAGTGGTTTTTAATCAACCTCCAACGCCTCTTCCGCCTTTGGGTGAGTTAGCAGAAGTCACCATCAGCCTCGCACCATTGGCACGCAGCTTAACCATTCCCAATGCGGCAGTTCACCGTATCAATAACCAAGTAGGCGTGTGGAAAGTTGTGGCCGAAAAGCCGCAATTTGTTGAAGTTCAATTAGGACGTTCAAATTTAGCGGGCGATGTGCAAGTGCTCGCAGGCTTATCCGAAAATGATCAAGTGGTGCTGTATAGTGAAAAACCCCTACATGCCAAAAACCGTTTACGGGTTGTCAAGCAACTTGCAGGAGCAGCTAAATGATTAGTCTGGCAGGTCGTGATATTTTCCATTCATGGGGTAAATTTGTATTTACTGGCTTTGGACTCGGCTTGCTGATTGGTGTGACCTTAATTATGGCTGGCGTGTATCGCGGCATGGTAGATGATGCCAAAGCCCTGCTGAATAACAGTGGTGCTGACCTATGGGTAGTGCAGCAAGATACACTTGGCCCTTATGCAGAACCTTCAAGTGTGCGTGATGATTTATATCGCAGCGTGATGAATATGCCCGGGGTGGCGCATGCTTCAAATATTACTTATTTAACCATGCAAGTGCATCATCAAGATAAAGATATTCGCTCGATGGTGGTCGGGATTCAAACAGGTGAACATGCGTGGAATAACTTGGGGTGGCCGCCACATTTATTGGCAGGACGTCAATTGACCCGCGGGCACTATGAAGCCGTAGCCGACATGAGTACGGGATTAAAGTTGGGTGATCGTATTAAAATCCGTCGTAACACCTTTACCGTGGTGGGTTTAACCCGACGCATGGTGTCTTCGGGTGGTGACCCGATGATTTTTATTCCGCTGAAAGATGCACAACAGGCGCAATTCCAAAAGGACAATGCTGCCATTTTACAAGACCGTAGACGAATTGCAGAAAACCCGATTTATAATCGCCCTGCTTATCCTGACTTGCTTGAAAGCGTACTCAATGCACAAAGCAGCAACCGTTATGTAAACGCCATTTTAGTCCGTTTAAATGCAGGTGCTTCGGCTGAAGAAACAGCAGCACATATTCAGCGTTGGCAACAACTAACAGTCTATACCCGCCCGCAGATGGAACACATTTTAATCAGCAAAATGATTGCCACATCCGCCAAACAAATTGCCATGTTTTTGGTGATTTTGGCCTTGGTCAGCGCCGCGATTGTGGCATTTATTATTTATACCCTGACTATGGACAAAATTCGTGAAATTGCGGTCTTAAAATTAATTGGCACACGCAATCGCACAATCGCTTGGATGATCTTGCAACAAGCACTCGCGCTTGGATTAATTGGGTTTGCTGTTGGTAAAATCAGTTCAACCTTTGCCGCACCATATTTCCCGAAATATGTCTTATTGGTTCCGCAAGATTCTATTTTTGGATTTATTGCGGTGATGCTGATTTGCATGTTAGCCAGTTTGGTTGCAATTCGGATGGCACTGCGTATTGACCCTGCCGAAGCAATTGGGGGATAACATGACACACGGCATTTTAATTGAAGGTTTAAAAAAGCGTTTTGGACAAGGTGACAATGCCTTTTATGCCTTAAAAGATGTCAATATGCAGGTTGCGCCCGGTGAAGTAGTTGGGCTGATTGGCCCCTCAGGTTCGGGCAAAAGTACCTTACTCAAATGTTTAGGTGCAGTGATTGATCCTACCGAAGGACGCATGACTTTGGGCGATGAGGTGATTTTTGATCAACGTTGGTTAGTCAAAGACTTAAGCGCCTTACGCCGCGATAAAATTGGTTTTATGTTCCAAACCCCGTACTTAATTCCTTTTTTAAATGTTTTGGATAATGTAGCGCTGCTGCCGATGTTAGCAAGTGTAGCAAATGACATTGCCCGCGCCCGCGCATTGGAAATTTTAACGGCGCTCGATGTGCAGCATCGGGTACATGCCATGCCTGGGCAATTGTCTGGTGGTGAACAACAGCGTGTCGCCATTGCACGTGGTTTGATTAATCAACCGCCTGTGATTTTAGCCGATGAACCCACTGCACCATTGGATAGTGTACGCGCGATGACCGTGATTCGCTTATTACACGAAATGGCAGAAAAATTTCAAACTGCAATTATTGTAGTCACACATGACGATAAAATCATCCCTACCTTTAAACGCTTGTACCACATTCGAGATGGTGTGACTTATGAAGAACAAGGCGAAGGACGTCCTTTTAAGTAGGCTCTAAAGTTTTCAGCGCTGGAAACTGATGTTTTAGCTCAATATCAAAAGCAATAAAATATCTGCATTTCAAGTTACATGCGACACAATGCTAAAAAACGGTTGATGTGGTATTCTGATAGCATCAGAAATGCAAAAATATAATACTTACTAGCTTCATACTGTTCTTGGAATTTAATCAAAATACGCATATATTGATTAAATAGAGCAATTTATTCTTAATCCAAGAATTGACGCGCTAACCATGAAACTTAATCACCTAGAGGTTTTAGATATGTCAACTAGAAACCGAACCAATGAAAGTGAAATCGCTACAGCTGCAGCTGACGTTTTGCGTGAACGCTTCATTGCAGTAGCTCACAGTGATCGAGTACTTTATGTGGAAAATGATGCCTTAGTCAGCAAAACCCCGAATGGCAAACCAGTTTTAATCAAACAGTTATCTGGTCGGAACCCTGATCTAGCCCGCCAGTTTAATGGTCGCAGAACCTTTAAAATTAGAAAACGTAACATAGAGGCTACTGCAGAATAATTTATGTTGCCAAAAACACCTCGAATCAGAATGTTTGCGGGTCCAAATGGATCGGGCAAAAGTACGATGATTAATGGTTTAGATAGCCGTTTATCTAAATTGTTTTTGAATGCTGACAACCTTGAGCGCGATCTTAAAGCCACACCCATTCTTGATCTAAGTCAATTTGATATACGCATTAATGCAAACATATTGGTTGATTATCTTACTCAAGCAAGTCGACCACTAAAAAATGCAGATGGTACTCTAAGCAAAAGTCCTCTCCTCTCAGTAGATCCTGTGATTGATGGAAGCTTAATCGACTTAAGCGGGAACACGATTGATTCCTACCTCGCAGCCCGAATTCTTGATGTCATCCGTAAAGAGTTACTTACGCTTAAGGTTGGATTTACATTTGAAACCGTAATGTCTCATGAGAGTAAAATCGAGTTTTTGCGAGATGCTAAAACGCAAGGCTATCGTACCTATTTATACTTTGTGACGACTGAGGACCCTGATATTAATGTGGACCGAGTTAAACAACGTGTGAAAAATGGTGGTCATCCAGTCGAAGAAAACTAAAATCCGTGAACGCTATTTCCGCACTATGCACATGTTGATTGATGCGATTGAAGTATCTGACCGAGCGTATTTATTTGATAACTCAAGTAATGCGACCAAGAATATGGCTTCTTATATCTGAGAAGTGACTAACGGAGATACATTGATCATTAATCCAGATTTTAAAGGAGAGTTTCCGATCTGGTTTGAAAAATATGTACTTGTTCATTTGGTTGATGAAGAATAAAAAAACCGCGCTTAAATCATTCAAACGCGGTTTTTTAAATATTCACAGGTCAGTAAACTGAACCCATCGGCATCTTATTCAGCCAACATTTTACTCAGTATTCATAGCCATTGTTGATAGACCATTGCTGCAATTTGCCATAATAGATTTCATCACTGAACAGCAGGTCTGCTTTAGAGGCAGCATTACTTTCTTCGGTTGGGCAGAAACCATCATCACAATCGGCATCGACAACCCAGCAACCACGCACAAATAATACTTTATTGCCTTCTTGCTCCAGTTGTTTCTGAACGCGATCAATCGCTTCATGTAAGTCATCTGCGCCTAAATATGCGGTCAAATACGCATAAGAGCCTGTTTCATCGGATGCTTTGCGGAACTCGACACCCACACAAAATAAATGTTTTTTCATTCTTGGCTCCTTGTCATCTTATACAGCTAAACTAATCTTTAATTTGGTCTAGGTCTAGTGCTTTTTCTTACACTTAACAATACGTTACCTATTCACAATACTGCAGTTCAAAGTAAAAACATAGTATCCAAATATTAGACTTAAGCCATAATCGCTGTATAAATGAGGTAGAACGCAACACCAATGACTGTTGTAGCAAATACCTTTTGTACAGTATTGCTATTCATGCGATGTACCAAAGTACGTCCAAGTAACATCCCGACAATACACGCCAGAACAAAGGTGATGGTGACTGCCATTGGGTACTGAAAGCCATCTAAAACGTGTGCTGAAATACTCACGCCACCAATCAGGAAAATAATCATCAAAGAGGTTGCGACGATACTGCGCATATCCAAATCGGTAAATTTACGCAATAACGGCACAATAATAAAACCACCGCCCACACCCAACAAACCCGTCAGCAAGCCTGCAATTACACCCACACCACCAAGCAAAGACGCCGTTTTAACATTCCAAATTAAGCGTCCTGTGTTTTGGTTTACCTTACACGGTGGATTAGTTTGGTCGTTGACCTTATTAAAGAAAATACGATACGCCACAATAAACATGACCAGACTGAACGCCAGTGTTAACCACATGGGCGGCACAATACCTGCCAAATGCACCCCATAACGCGCAGATGGAATACTGATTAGGGCAATCCACAATGCAGCACGATAACGTACAATACGTTTGAACAAGCCTTCAACTGTGCCAACCAAAGCTGCCAAAGTGACTGCCAATAAACCCACGGGTGCAGCCTGCGCCACAGTCCAGCCTTGGCTTGCCATAAGAGCAGGAACGGCAAGAATACCGCCCCCTGCCCCTGTCAAACCCAGCAAAGTACCAATCGCCAAGCCTTCTAGGATTAACATCCACATGCGTATTTTCCCCTATTCCATCACTGTGTTGTGCTGTGCAAGCATTACTTGCCGCAAACTTTATTGGCAGGCAAAGCCACATCAATATGTTTTGGATAAGGCAGTTTTAAATTCTGCATAAGGGTAATAAATTCCGCTTTGGTGCGCCCTTGTCCTAAACGCGAGTTATTGCGTTTTTCCTGCCCAACGGTAGAAGACACACGCCCTTTGTAGTCATGCCCTGGGTACACCAAAGTGTCATCAGGTAAGCTAAAAATTTGTAGATGAATGCTGTCATATAAAGTCGCTGGGTTGCCTTCCTGAAAGTCAGTACGACCACAACCATCAATTAACAACGCATCGCCAGTGAATACCATGCCATTGACCACATAGCTGGTACAGGCGTTGGTATGACCCGGGGTATAACGTGCTTCAATCAACAATTCACCCACACGAATGGCGCTGCCATCGGTAATGAAAATATCGCCACACACCACACCTGAATTACGATGTAATACAGTTTTACAACCAAAACGTGTTCTGAGTTCGTTGGCAGCAGTAATATGGTCAGCGTGTACGTGCGTATCTAAGCTATACACCAATTGCAAATCATGCTGTTCTAGAAAAGCAGCATATTGCTCAACCTCTGAAATTACAGGGTCAATCAGCACCGCTTCACGGGTTTGTTCAGATGCCAATAAGTAAGTATAGGTCGAGCTGTCAGCTTCAAAAAATTGATGAAAGATCATGAGATATACACCAAGTTTTATATTTTGTTATTCTTAATTTTGCAAATATAGTGCCAACTTAATCTCTTTTAAATATATTAATAAAATACAATATATTAAGAGATATTGTTTAATTTAGATCATCCTCCATGTTTCACATCTGTTGCATTTTGTGTTTCAATTGAATCAATAATGAAACAAAAGATGAAACATCATGAATGCGATACATGACTTTGAACAACAAGCCAGTCTTGAAAGCTTTTTGTTTCATTTACAACAACTTTGTCCAGACAGTTTGCTCTATGTTTATGACGACATTGCTCAAACATGGATTTATGAATATGCACAAGATGCTTCTGTTTCTGCAGCTACGGGTAAAACATTAAAAAACCAATTATTGAAATTAAAACTACAATCACAATCAGCATCACAACCACAGACAGGTCTGCTGCAACTCCCGAATAGTGCTAAGGCATGGCACTACCACAGCTTAAATATTCGTGTCCATACAGCCGATTTCACAGGATGTTTATTCTTTCTGCAGCCTAGCGTTGCAACAGTGTCATCACAAACACTCACCCCATCTGCCCAAGCACAAAATAGTTTGGCGGAGTTTTTCCATAGTGATTCGCCACAAATGCAGCATATGTATTCCATTATTGAACGGGTAGCGATTACTGAGTTTCCTGTTTTGGTGCGTGGTGAATCTGGTAGTGGTAAAGAGTTGGTGGCGCAAGCAGTACATGCACGCAGCCAACGGCATGCACAAGTCTTTATTGCGATTAACTGCGCGGCTTTAAATGCCAATATTTTAGAAAGTGAATTGTTTGGGCATGTGAAAGGTGCATTTACAGGGGCAATTCGTGAGCATAAAGGTGTGTTTGAACGTGCTGCAGGTGGTACTTTATTTTTAGATGAAATTGCAGAAATTCCACTGGAACTGCAAGCCAAATTATTGCGAGTATTAGAAACGGGCGAATTCACCCCTTTGGGCGGTGAAAAAGCGATTAAATCGAATGTCAAAATTATTACCGCAACCCATCGCGCTTTACGTGAAGAAGCGCGTTTAGGCAGATTTCGCCAAGATTTACTTTATCGTTTACGGGTGATTCCAATTTTTGTGCCACCACTACGTGAACGTAAACAAGATATCCCTAAAATTGCAGCATTTATTTTGCAACAACAAGCCCAGTTTCAGGTCACGCCACATTTGACCGAGCAAGCACTGAAGGTATTAATCAATTACGACTGGCCGGGCAACGTGCGTGAATTAAAGAATACCTTGCTGTATGCATTGACCATGTCAGCAGGTAAAACGGAAATTGATCAACACGATTTACCCGATGAAATTGTGCATGCTAGTTTGAAACTCGCCACAGCTACCCCAACGCCACAACCTATTGAGCTGCCCATCAAAACCAACAATAAAGTAGATAAAGACACACTGCAGGATTTACTGGAAAAATATCAGGGGCAAACTGAATTGGTGGCACAAGCCTTGGGCATTAGCCGAACCACCTTATGGCGTTATCGAAAAAAATATCATTTATGAGGCGGAAGTTTGCTGAATAAAGGACGCTTTGCTTTGATCTGCATATTCATAAATGGTGTCTAAATCTTTTTGAATGGCAGCTGCGACTCGGCTAGGCATCAACTGATTAAGTTTTACAAAGACTTTTTCAGGATAACCGACCTGATAGGATTGACGGTCTGTTTGTAAAAATTGATACAGTTCTTGTGCCACAAATTCAGGTGAATCCACTTTTGTACCCATTTTGATATTCATTTCAATCACATCGGGATTATTCATACTGGTATTGGTCGCGCGTGGGGAGAAATATCTAAAACGAATGGCAGTCTGACAATACTCTCGCGCCAACGCTTCAGTTGCACCACGCAAGGCAAACTTACTGGCGCAATAACTCACATAGCCAGGATAGCCGATGCTGCCAAAAGTCGAGCCAATATTGATGATCTGACTCGGCTGACTGTCCGACATATATGGAATCACATCCTGAATCAGTTGCAGCGGATAAGCCACATTGACCAACATCATTTGCTCAATGGTATCCTGTGATTGCTGCGCAAACAGACGAAAATCATTCATGCCTGCATTGTTAATATAGTAATGAATCGGCTGTTTTAATGCGGCAAGTGCCTGAATAAAATCATGACGACTGCTGGCATCAATTAAATCACAACGCAGACTGTGTAATTGCAACTGAGGATACTGCTGCGCCAGACTTTGCTCTAGTTGTTGCAAGGTGTCTTGCTTACGCCCAACCAAAATTAAGTTTAAGCCTTTTTCAGCAAAATGATGCGCAATCGCATGACCAATCCCGCCTGTTGCCCCGAAAATCACCGCAGTTAAATTTGACATAAAAGATACTCTCAATTTTAAGATATTCGATACAACTCAATTATAAAAATGCAGGATTCAGTCCCAAGCCCATACAAATATAGAGTTTACGATCTTCTAATGGCACCAATATTTCACGTCTGCCATGCATAAAGCGCTTGTTATCAATGAGCACCACATCACCATCTTGCCAGTCAATTTCTGAGGTTTCACGCTCGCATCGCTCTGCCAACTCTTCCAATAATTCCGCTTGGATTTCGCTGCCATCGGCAAAGTAAAAACGCGGCTTTTCGTAATTATAAGAAGGCCCCAACAAGGTGTTGGCAAAGGCAGGCACAGCTTTTAAATTGTCATGGCGAATCATCGGCATGCTTAAATCGTACTGTACGCCTTCATCATGCGCAGGGCGAATCCGTTGTCTAGGAATCATCGCAATAAAATGAGCGAGTTCCCGCTGCCCGACCTGTGCAGCATCGGCAATATTGAGTGCTGTCGCCACATACTTTTGCCACATCGCTTTGGGTAAGTAACGGCTGATGGTCATCGGTTCAGCAAATTTCTGCTTCAGTGTGTCAGGCAGTTTTTGCCATACCTCATGTCCATCACATAAAGTAGTCTGCGAACCACGCGAAGCACTTTTTTCACTAAAAAAAGCAATAATATCAGGCGGCATTGGGGTTGAACCATTTTCTATATGCAGTCCCATTGCCTGCGTACCTGCATCTACTTTTTGCGATTGTCGGGTCACATTTTCACGTGCAGGGTCATAGGTCAGCTTTTGGCAAATATTGCTCATCAGCCCACTAAACGCATTCACATCATAATGTTCATTTCTAAGTAAAACCCAACCGTGCTCCACCAAACGATCTTTAATTTGTTGTGGGGAATGTTTGAATTGCTGTTGTGCAATATTCATGTGATTTCTCTCTATCTCTATTGATGACTGACAGGTTGATGTCTATCTGTGAAACATCTCCAAGATCAGCCATTAAATACGTTGTAGGATGTGCCAAAGCTGTCTGATACTGTTGCTGAATGACTGCTCTACGCAATTTTCCGTTATCGGTTAACATCTGATTATTTAAAGAAAAAGGTTGTTCAGCACGGCACCAGTGTTTAATTTGGGCATAATCAGGCATACGGGTATTGGCACGATAAATCGCGGCTGCCAATTGCGCATCTGAACGATGTTCCTCGGCATAAATCACTGCAGATAATGACGGCTGCGCTTCACCAAACACGGCAATCTGTTGAATTTCAAGCTCACTCAAACTGTTCGATTCAACCCATTCTGGTGAAATATTGCGCCCAAAACTGCTGACAATAATTTGCTTGATACGCCCCGTGATATATAAATAGCCATCTTCATCAAAATAACCTGCATCGCCTGTGTGAATATCGGCTGATACCGCATCCTGCTCACGCCCAAGTTCATGCATATATCCCAACCTGGCATTGCCCTTGACCACCACTTCTTGATTGGCAGCAATTTCGACTTGAACATGCGGTAATACGCGGCCAACACTGCCAATTCTGCGAGCTTCAGGCAGGTTTAAACTCACGACCGATGCACATTCAGACAGACCATAACCTTCATAAACAGGTAAATTGAATTGCTGACACTGCTTGAGTAAATCTGCAGACACCTTGCCACCACCCACGGCAATAAACTTCAAAGTGCGCAAGCCAAAATCGCCGTGTTGATGGATATATTCCACAATCGCTTTGAGCATTTGCGGCAATAAAATCACGCTTTCAATGCGATATTGCTGCACGGCATCGACAAAGCGTGAAACATCAAACTCATGGTTGGACAGCAAACCGAACTGGCTGACTTCACCCACCACCACTGCACGTCCCATGTGAAAAGGCACATACACGCCTGCGATATTTTCAAGCAATGTTGCAAATGGAATTAGACACAAATGCCGCCCAAGCTGGCTACTTTGTAATGCCTGACTTAAAGAGTGTGTAATTGAATTGATGGTGGCTTCTGCCAAACACACACTTTTGGGTGTACCTGTACTGCCCGAGGTATAAGTAATTTTTGTAGGCTGCTCAGCAGAATTTGGGGATAAATGCGGTTGTGCTGTTTCAACGCTTAGACGAAACAACTGCCCTTGATATAAATCTGATGGTGGCAAAACCTGTGCCTGAACTGCATCAATCATCTCCAACAAAGCTTCTGGAATAGCAGTATTTCCAATAGCCGAGTTAACATTGGACGGAGTATCGCTTTGTGCAGTATCCGTCAAAATACACAGCAACTCCGCTTGGCTGTCTTGCAGTAAATGTTGCACTTGTGCAGCAGTAAAAAATAAAGGCACAGGAATGACTGTCATTGCAGCTTTACGTGCGGCTAAATCGACCACAATCCAATCGGCCTGATTCACACCCCACAACGCCAAACGCTGTACTTGATAAGTTGCCAATTCTGCACTGAGCAACTCAACCCGTTGCTGTAATGTGGCATAACTCAGTGTGGTTTGTGCCGTCACAATTGCTTCACGCTCAGGGTCTGTTTGGGCATAGTGATTCAGGTTTTCAAATAACTCATTCATCTTTCAATTTCCGCCTTTCTGCATGACCTTAGGCATAAAAACAATATTGCTGTTGCGTGACCGCCAACGCTGCTGCAACGTCAATCGCCAGTACATAAGGCTTCTGTTGGTAATAACTGCCCCATTGATGCTGTGCATCGCCCAAGGCTTCGGGGTTGGCTTTTTCTAGTACCTGAAAATGCAAACCCATTTGCTGTAACACATAGCGCACTGCTGCTGTTCCTGTGCAAACTGCCCACGACACATTGTTCTGCGATAAGTGAAAGACCAAAAAAGCCACCATCAATTTGGCTTTGCTCATGTCTTGCGCTGCCAAGTTGCCAATTTCAACAATCTGCGCGCGCGTTACAGGCACTTGGCTCAATTGGGTTAAAATGGTTTCAATGGGTGCACCTAAATACTGTTCCAAAAAGGCTTGGTTTGCGCCCAATGGTTGCATGCCAATCACCACTTGCATGTCGTGGTTTACATAGCCTGCAAACAAGGTATCTGAAAAAGTATTTATGGATGCCTGATGGACTTTTTGGTATTTATCTCGAATAAAATGCTCTAATGCCAAGCGTTGTTTGCTAGCATCTTGGGTCACAGTTGTCACATTTAAATGTTGTGCTGTTGTGTGTGCTTGAATCACCGAGGCATAGCTGTGTAATACATCTAAATGTGGCTGTTCTAGGTTCAACTGTTTTGGGTTCGTTTGTGGTTTATACGGCTGCGCTACAGATGCATACCCGTTGAATTGTTTTTTATTTTTTTGCTGATGAAAATTCGCATCCAGAAAATGCGTTTGACTGGATGATTGAGCATCAAAATTAAATTTGATCATGTGCATCACATTGGATAGAAAATAACTCAATGCTCAAGATAGAAATCTAAACTTAAAGAAAACTTAAGTCGCTACAAACTGTCACAATTCATAAAGTTGTTTATGCACACAAAAAAGGAGCTGATCACTCAACTCCTTATATGTCTAAAACAATAAACTAATCAAAATAAACAGTCATCCAATTAGGCAAAACACAATTGTTCGCGCCCTACCTTAGATTTTAATAGGCATAAGACGCAATTGCCGTTGCAATTGGTTTATCTTCATCATTGACCATCGTCATGCGCATGGTGCAGCCTTTACGCCCTAAACGTAAAGTTTCCGCACGGGCAATAAAATACTTACCGCGTCCCGGTGCTAAGTAATCCACCCGCATATCTACGGTAGCCAAACGGGTGACTTTTTTTATGGTATCGGGCAAGTCGTCAGGTTCAGTTCTTTTATATAACTCACCCATCGCCACAATACCGCCCACACTGTCCAAAATGGTTGCAGCAACACCACCATGTAAAATTTGGAAAGCCACGTTGCCCACCATATACGGTTGCATCTCAATATAGGCTTCAATTTGACCATCGACCACACGCATGCTCATGCCATTGTGTTGAAAAAATGGCGATCCATTAAATGCATTGACCAATTGTCTTAGCACGACATCAATATCGACTTTCGCGCCTAAATGTATATTCCCAGTCCAATTTTTCTCTGCATTACTCATAACGTGCCCAAAAGTCCAAACAACTCAATTTACCAACAATAAAAACAGCCAATGTATGCCCAAATGAAATTTAAGGGGCTACAATAGTCGTCTAGTTTAATACTGATCAGTGAGATTTTTATGACCTATACGTTCAATCGCCCTGCATTTCCTGCCACTCGTATGCGTCGTATCCGTAAAAATGATCAATTACGCGCCATGGTTCGCGAAACTCACTTAACCACAGATCACTTGATTTATCCTGTATTTGTTTTACCGGGACAAAATCAAACCCAAGATATTCCAAGCATGCCGAATATTCAGCGTTTATCGGCAGACTTATTACTCAAAAAAGCCGAGCGTTTAATGCAGTTGGGCGTGTCTAAACTGGCATTATTTCCAGTCACACCACAAGAAGACAAAAGCCTGACCGCAGAAGCAGCATGGCGTGAAGATGGCTTGGTGCAAAACACACTACGCCTGCTGAAAAAAGAATTGCCAGAGATGGTACTTATTACCGATGGCGCACTCGACCCGTACACCACTCATGGTCAAGATGGCATTATTGATGACACAGGCTATGTCCTGAATGATGAAACGGTTGAATGTCTAATTAAACAGGCGTTAAGCCATGCCGAAGCGGGTGCAGATGTGGTTGCGCCAAGTGACATGATGGATGGCCGTATTGGTGCGATTCGTCAGGCGTTGGAAAGCAACGGGCATATCTATACCTCTATCATGGCTTATTCAGCCAAATATGCCTCTAGCTTTTACGGTCCTTTCCGTGATGCAGTCGGTTCTGCCAGCAACCTAAAAGGCGGCAACAAATACAATTATCAAATGGATATTGGCAACCGTGCCGAAGCCTTGCATGAAATTGCACTGGATATTCAAGAAGGTGCAGACATGGTGATTGTAAAACCAGGCATGCCTTATTTAGACATTGTACGTGAAGTGAAAGATAACTTTGGTGTGCCAACCTTTGTCTATCAAGTGAGTGGTGAATACGCCATGCTTGCTGCCGCGATTCAAAATGGCTGGTTGTCGGACAGTGTGATTATTGAATCGCTAATGAGTTGCCGCCGTGCAGGTGCAGATGGTATTTGGACATATTTTGCCGAAGAAGCAGCACTCAAACTTAAAGATATGGCATAAACAGGCGACTTTCATGCACATCGCAATCATTGGTGCAGGCATCAGCGGTTTGTTGTCTGCACTCGAACTGGTAGAGCAGGGCTGCTCTATCAGTATTTTTGATCAACAACAAGCAGCACAAGCGGCATCATGGGCAGGTGGTGGAATTCTTTCTCCCATGTATCCGTGGCGTTATCCTCAAGCGGTCAATGACTTAGCCCAATTTGCCAAACCGCAGTACCAAGCATGGAATGAAAAACTCAAACCTATTACAGGCATTGATTTTGAAATCCATGAAACAGGCATGTTGATTTTTGATGAAGATGATTTTGAGATTGGTATAAATTATGCCGAACGTCATCATGAACCGATGCAGCAAGCTGAATGTCTGAATCGGGAACAGCTCGAACAAATTAACCCGCATATCCACCCCAAATTTAAACAAGCCCTGTATTTCTCACAACTTGCCAATGTGCGCAATCCGCGTTTATTACAATCGCTCACGCAATATTTGAAACAACATCCGCGCGTGCGATTTTTTGAACACTGCCCAATTCAGCAATTTCAGATCACTGAAGATCGTATTCAAGCCATTCAATCTGCCGATGGTCGCTTGCATCGTGCAGATCATATCGTGCTTGCGACAGGTGCATGGTCACAGCACTGGGCGGCACAACTGGGTTTAGAGATTCCTGTACAGCCTGTACAAGGGCAAATTGTGTTATTTAAAACCCCTGCACAATGGTTGCCAAGCATGTGCATGAACAAGGTGATGTACTTGATTCCACGTCAAGATGGGCATGTGCTATGCGGTTCCAGTATGCGTCACGTTGGTTTTGACACCACACCAAACCCGCAAACCCAACAAGATATTTTAACGGCTTGTTTTGAAATGGTGCCTGAATTGGCACAGTTCCCCATTGTGAAACAATGGGCTGGTTTACGTCCAGGCTCGCCTACAGGTGTGCCGTATATCGGCAAAGTGCCAAGCCTAAATAATGTATGGATGAATTTCGGACACTTCCGTAATGGCTTATGTATGGGCACTGCTTCAGCGCAGTTATTAAGACAGCTCATGCTTGGGCAAGAAACGATTGTTGATCCTGCCGCTTATGATCCAAAGCAGTTACAGCCCACCTCAATCTGTGCATAACACTCAGCATCATCCTCTGTTTAAGTAGAGGATGATGCACCCAGACAAGCCGCTAGCGCCTGTTCAAGTTTTGGATATTGAAAGCAATAGCCTGCTTGTTCTAACGCTTGTGGTTTAACATATTGCCCATTCAGCACCAATTGCGATTGCTCGCCCAATAACCAACGCAAGACAAAAGCAGGTAACACCAAAAATGGACGACGTTTTAAAAGCCGAGCTGCGGTTTCGGCAAAGTCTTGCTGACTGGTTTTTTCAGGTGCAACCACATTCAAAATTTTGGCGTCTACAGGTTGCATCATTAACCAGTGAATGGCCTGTAAAACATCTTGTATATGCACCCATGCAACAGGCTGCCGTCCATGCCCAATCCGCCCGACGGCATTTAAACGAATTGGTAATAACATTTGCGGTAAAATGCCGCCACCGCGTCCAAACACCACACCCAAACGCATAATTTTAGTATTTTGCTGGCTAAAGCTTAAAGCAGCCTGTTCCCATTGCTGACACAGTTGCGACATAAAAATATCTTGTGCTGCACTGTGCTCGGTACACAATGTAGACCATTGTTCCTGCGGGTCAATTCCGTAATACCCCACAGCCGAGCCTGAAATAATACACTTGGGGAAAATACGGCGCTTTTCAAGATATTGATATAAGTACAGTGTGGTCTGAACTCGACTATCGAGCAATTTTTGTTTGCGTTCTGCTGTCCATCTGCCCTGTCCAATACTTTCTCCCGCCAAATTAATCACATAATCAATTTGGTCGGTGTCGAGTTCATCTAACTGCTGAATCCAGCGTAATTGTGGATGTTTGGATACTCGATTGGGCTGTCGGGTTAGCCCCACCACCCGATAATCCTGTTGCAATAAAAATGGCAACAATTGTAAACCAATAAAACCACTTGCCCCTGTTACCAGTACCAAAGGTTTATGCATCTTCCAATCTCAGCATGATGAAAAATATAGTTTTAGCTATACGAGATTTAGACTGAATGTTCAAGTCTGAGCAAATCATCATCACATAACTGATCATGTATATTTGAAGAAAATCAGATATTAACAACTTCTTTTATCAGCCAAACATTTTAACTGCCATACGCTGTGCCTGTTTACCATAAAACCAATAGGTCAGCAGATACAATGGAATTGCGATCAACAAGAACATGATCACCACCACACTCATAAATTGTGGCTGTTGCAAATACTGTAAAAAATCTTGCCAAATGCTTGGGTTTTGGCGAGAAAATATCGCCAAACCTAATAATAAAAACGCCAAGTTATAGCCCCAAAAAATCAGGCTAAATCCTAAAGTAAATGTCTTGCGTTCCTTGTCATTCGGCGCACGGCGTTGTTGTTTTAAAAACTTATACAGCACTAAAATCATGGCAACCAAATAAGGCACCGCAGTTAAAATCCCGCCTACACCCGCAGGTAATAATGCAGCCAATACGCCACAAATACAGGTCATCACAAAGCAATACAAGAAAAACCAGATAAAATAACGGCTTAGCGATACCATAAAGATGACTCAGACAAAAGATTCAGCCTAGTATAAAAAAAATTGATTTTTTTTTCATGAAATTGTCAACCGAATACAAAAGCCTGACGTTATATAGGCTACAAGGTCACAACAACCGTTAATGTGTATGGCATCCACAATATTTTCGGTGACCTGACTAAAGCAATAAATCGCATACAGTCATGCTTTGAACAGCAGCCAAAGCTTTACTGTATCGCAAGTTTTTCTTTGACCGACGATTTCATCATCACTCGAATCGTCGGTCTTTATTTTTTAAGGTCTTTTTTTAGCCTTTCTAACATCAGTATTTTAACTCTCTATATTTTTCTATACAGATCACGACAGATTTTACTTTCCCTTCTCTTTAAAATCTCTGCGACCTAAATTGTCGCTTTAAAAGCAGAAAACTGGTTTTTTGCCGCAGTGTTGCGCTCAGTTATGTTAAGTTATCCCATAATTCAACATCAAGATTGGAACACGCATGGCTGTTCATTTTTTACATACGTCTGATTGGCATTTGGGGCAATTTTTCCATCACCATGAACGTGAATATGAACATACTGAATTTTTAAATTGGCTCTTAACTCAAATTAAAAGCAAACAGCCGAATGCCCTGCTCATAGCAGGCGATATTTTTGATGTGGTCAATCCTGCTTCGAGCGCTCAGAAACAGCTCTATCAGTTCCTTACCGATGCGCATGCGCTTGCTCCACACATGCAAACCCTAATGATTGCAGGCAATCATGACTCTGGCTATCGCATTGAGCAAGTGGAACCTTTTTTAGATCGTTTCAACGCCAAAGCTGTGGGCGTAATTGGCAAAACAGCCGAGCAAAAATTAGATTTAGATAAACTCCTAGTGCCTATTTATGACGCTGCGCAAAATATTGTGGCATGGTGTCTGACCCTGCCCTATTTACGCAGTGCAGAAATTACAGGTTTAAATGAACATAGCAGTGACAATCAATCTGCGGTTGCTTACTTACATCAACAACTGATTGCAGAAGCCAAAGCCCGTAAACAACCCGATCAAGCCCTGATTTTAATGTCACATGCACACATGCAAGGTGGCGAAACTTCCGACTCAGAACGCCCCATTGTAGTGGGGAATGAAGAAGCCTTATCGACTGCGCTGTTTGATGAGGTGATTGACTATGTCGCACTCGGACACTTACACAAACCGCAACAGGTCGGACAGCCACACATTCGCTATAGCGGCTCACCCATCCCTTTATCATTTAGCGAGCTGAATTATAAACACCAAGTCCTTGAAGTTAGGGTTGATCCATTACAGGCAGATGCACAGCGTTTCCAATATGAAAGCTTGCTTATTCCACGTACGGTAGAGCTGCTTCGGATTCGCTGTGAACTTTCTGAATTAATCACCGAACTGAATAAATTGCCAAAAGATGAAATTGCAGAAGTTTGCGCACGGCATTTTTTAGAAATTGAATATATCAGCGATGCCCCGCCACCCATTGATTTACGCCAACAAATTGAACAAGCACTGCCTGCCAACCGCTATCGTTTACTGCGCATTGCACGACGCTTTCAAAACTGTGAAAACTCGAACGTGCAACAATCAAAAATTGATTTAGAGCCGCCTACGCCTGAAAAATTATTTTTAGATTTATGGGAAAAAATGGGCTATCAACCTGACCCAGAAGTGAGCCAAGATTTTTTACAGCTTTTGGCCGAAGCCCAACAAGAACTTGATCAGAATAAAGCTTAAGGATTTGCCATGAAAATTTTACGTTTAAGTTTAAATAATTTGGCATCTTTGGCAGGCACGCATGTCATCAATTTTGAAGATGAGCCACTGGCACAGGCAGGTTTAATTGCAATTACGGGCAAAACTGGTGCAGGCAAATCGACTTTGCTGGATGCCATGTGTTTGGCACTTTATGACGAAATTCCACGTTTGAAAGGTGCAACAGGCAGCCTGACCGATACCGCAGGCAAAGAAATTTCCTTAAAAGATTCTAAACATATTTTACGTCGTGGTACGACTTCTGGCTTTGCAGAACTTGAATTTATCGCGCTTGATCAAAAACGCTATTCGGCACGTTGGCAAATTCGCCGTGCGCACAATAAAGTGGATGGGAACTTAAAAGTTGAACGTGCCATCACCTGCTTAGATGAACAACGGGTTTTAAATCAAAAAATTTCTGAAGCTACGCCGATTGTAGAACAACTGATTGGTCTTAGTTTTGAGCAATTCACACGCGCAGTATTATTGGCACAATCGGAAGTTGGGGCATTTTTAAAAGCCAAAGACCATGAACGGGCAGATTTACTTGAATATTTAACCAATTCGCAAATTTTTACCGAAGTCAGTAAACGTGCAGCCGTTAAATTTAGTGAAATTAAACAAAAGCGAACAGATCTTGAAAATGTCATGGGGCATGTGGTGCTCCTCAGCGATGAAACACTAAAAGACTTAGAAACCCAACAACATGACCTAAGTCAACAATTAGCTTTGCTGACCCAAACCGAAAAACTGTATGAAAATGATGTGAAATGGCACAAAGATTGCCATGAACTCTATGCCAGCACCCAAGCTAAAAAAGAAATATATGATGTTCAAGTCGATGCCGATCTTAAACTCGCCTCTCAAAAACAATTGCTCAAACATTTAGATGAATTTCAAACCATCCGCGAGCAATTTGTCTTGCGTCAGCAAGCAGATACCGAGCTAAAAAATCTGAATCAGCAGCTTTTGAAATTTGAACCAAACTTGCAACAAGCGGAATACGCACAACAGCAAGCGATTAGTCAGCAACAGCAAGCGGAAAAAGACCTTCAGGCATGGCAGCAGCATGTTGAACAATTGAAACCACAACTTGAAATTGCGGCACAGTTACAACATGAAATTTCTAGCAAACTTCAACAATATACCGCTTTGGATGCTGCACAAAAATTATTTGCAGAGCAGCAAATTCAGCCTGTGCAAAATAATTTGAAGCAACTGACGACTCAACTTGCAACCGAGCAACAACAACAGCAACATTTACAACAGCAATTCAAACAGACTGCGGCATGGGCAAATTTTGATGATAATTTAGCCCTTACGTTGCAACGTCTGCAAGATTATTTGCAGCTTGAACAGCAACTACGTCAGCAAAACCCTACGCTGTTCCAATCTGCATTAGATACTTTAATTGAGCAACAACAACATACACAGCAACAACTGTTGGTTTGGGAAAAACAATATCAACATCCTGAACAACTTGAGCAGCAACTCACGGCAGAGCAACAGCAATTACAACATGCTTTAAAGAGTGTGCATGTTTTAGAGCGCTTGCGACAGGCACTTGAACAATGGCAACAACAGACCACCCTATTTGAGCAGTTACAACAGCGTCAGCAAGAAACTTTAAGTCTGCAACAGCAGACACAGACTCAAATTCAAACCCAACAGCAGCAAGTGCAAATTACTGAACAAGCCTTGCAACAATTACAGCAGATTTTTGAACAGCAGCGTTTATTGCAGCATCAAAGTGTGCAGGATTTACGTGCCCAATTAAAACCGAATGAAGCCTGTATGGTCTGCGGCAGCCATGAACATCCGTTTATTCAGCATGAAAATTTACTCAGTGACGCTTTAAACCAATTGCAGGATCAGCAATTGCAGCAGGCCAAAACTGAATTTGAGCATGCGCAAAAACAGCTACAACAATTGGAGCGTGCTCGCAGTCAATACGATGCAACTTATCATCAACAACAACAACGCAGTCTTGAACTGCAACAGCAACTTGAACAACAACAGACATTGGTGCAACAGCTTGCAACATCCTTATCTTTAGATTTGGATGCAGCGCTGCCTGTTGCAAAGCAAATTGAACACGTACAGCAACATTGGGCAACAACACATCAATCCACTCAACACTTGCAGCAGAGTATTCAACAAGCAAACGATACCCTGAAACAATGGCGCAATGCTGCACAGCAGGCAGAACAACTCAAATATGCTATTCAACAACGCCAAGACCTCGCTCAGCGTTTACAGCCTATTTTGTCGCTTTTAGATGCAGAACAAAGACACGCTTGGCTCAATCAACCGATTGAATACTATCAAAATGCCTTACAACAGTTAGAGCAACGTCATCACTTGCAGCAGCAGCAAGTTCAACTGAGCAAAACGATTGAACAACTGACTCAACAACAGCAGCAAGTGCAAGAAAAGTTGCTATTTTTACAGCAGCAACATGCAGAGAAAACCCTACAACTGCAGCAGATTAAAACTGCAGGAAGTGAGCTGCGTGATCAAATTAAGCAGCTTACAAGAACTCATGCGGGATGTGAATATCAGACCTATCAAGAATGGCAGCAGGCTTTAGATCAGCAACAACAGCAACTCAATCTTGCACTTAGCACACAACGAACTGTACTTAATCAAGCAGAACAGGTGTTAAAAGACTTACAACTGCAAAAACATGGTTTGGATAGTAGAATTCAACAGCGCATGCAGCAACACACTGAATGTCAGCAACACATTGCAACGTGGCAAGCGACACACACGCATTTTCAAGCCAGCATCATTGATAAATGTTTACAGATTTCTTATGCCGAACATCAGCAAATACGCAACATGCTGCAGCAACAACAAAACAGTTTGGAGAGTGCTAAAACGGCTTGGCAAACATTGGAAGAGCAATATCAAAAACACTTAAAGCAACAGCCACAACTGAGTTTTGACGAGGTCACCACGCAACTGGCAGCGCTGCAAACAGACAAAGCCAAACAACAGCAAAACTATAATGAGATTGAGGCACAGCTACGCCTGAATAGCACCAATCAAGGGATTTTTGCTACCTATCAAACTCAAATTGAAAATATCAAAGCTGAAGAATATCGTTGGGGACGTATTTACGATTTAATTGGGCATAAAGAAGGGACAAAATTTAAGAAAATTGCCCAAGAACATCACTTGGATATTTTGGTGGAATACGCCAATCAGCAATTGCTACCACTGAGTTCGCGTTATCAATTGCATCGTATTCCTGACAGTTTGGGGTTAGCGATTATTGATTTAGATATGAACAGTGAAATTCGCCCTGTTCTGTCTTTATCGGGTGGCGAAACCTTTTTGGTTTCTTTAGCTTTGGCACTAGCAATTGCCAATATGGCATCTGGCTCAATGAAACTGGAATCGCTATTTATTGATGAAGGCTTTGGCACTCTCGACCCGACTTCCTTGCACATGGTGATGAATGCCTTAGACCATCTGCAAAGTCAGGGACGTAAAGTGGTGCTGATTTCGCATATTCAGGAAATGCACGAACGAATTCCTGTGCAAATTCAAGTCAAACCAGTGGGTGCAGGGGCAAGTGAAGTCAATGTGGTGGGTTAAAGCCAATACTGCCTAAAATCTGAAGATTATTTGTCGATTGAAGAATTATTGAGATGACTGTGAGATTTCAGATTTTAGGCTTCCATGAAGTTGTATTGAATTTATTTTAAAATCACCCACACTTTAAGTACTTAATTTTATGGATATAAAAACGATTATTCTCTTTGCTGTATTGCCCAGTTTAAGTATTATTTTTCTCACATGGTTAATACGTTTCCCTAAACCTTGGGTTTTTAAAGCGGTTTTAATTTTTGAAATCATTCTCACCGTCTGCACTTTAGTCATTGAGTTGGATGCAAGAAAAACACCTGGAAATAGCGGTTGGACCATCATTTTCACAGGCTTCTTTCAGTTCTGTTTTTTACTATTTTTACTGATTGCCCGTATTCGAATCTGGATAGAAAATAAATCTTGAATGTCTACTTCACCTATTTACTGGACGGAAGTGGCGCTTTCTAAAAATAGTGAAGGTCATTAAAAATAATCTACACAAGCCAAAACTTTGACAGCTTTACAGCATACATAACTAAAAAAGCCTCGACATCCTGTCGAGGCTTTCTAGATTCAGTTTTTGGTATAACTCCTGTCGTACCAAGCACTTCCGTGTTGTTCTATTTCTTATTCTTCTTATTTAGGAAACTCCCTGATTCCCGATAAGTTCATATTAAGAAAATCCAACCTTCAGCACTAGCCGCAAAATTCCGCATTTCATGTCAGCCAAAACGTACAAGATAATGTTTGCAAAATCTTGGCAGATTCTTTGTTCATCTAGCAATTAAGCCTTGGAATAGTCACGTGCACCAAACAATGCTGTACCAATCCGTACCATAGTTGAACCTGCTGCAATTGCGGCATTTAAATCGCCCGACATCCCCATACTCAAAGTATCCCAATCTTCAGGTTGTGCATGTTGTGCTTTCACTGCATCAAACAATTGTTTGGCATCTTGAAAAGCTTGAGGATGATCAGGTGCAGGAATCACCATCAAACCGCGTAGTTTTAAATGCGGTAATTGGCTGATCTGTCGGACTAATTCTGCAACTTCGCTCGGCTGACAACCATCCTTCGTGTCTTGCGCATCAATATTTACTTGTAAACAAATATTCAGGGGCACTTGTTGAGCATCGCGCTGATTCGATAAACGCTCGGCAATAATCAAACGATCTACCCCATGCACCCATGCAAATTTTTCTGCCAAATGTTTGGTTTTATTGCGCTGCACATGCCCAATAAAGTGCCATTCAATTTCTAAATCACTCAGGGCCTGCATTTTATCCAAAGCTTCTTGCAAATAATTTTCGCCAAAAGCGCGCTGCCCTGTCGCATACATTTCACGCAAGGCTTCACTCGGATGAGTCTTAGACACTGCCAACAATTGCACCGTATTTGGCTCGCGCTGTGCCAACTGGCATGCCTGTTGAATTTGTTGCAAAACCTGAGTGCGCATAAGCTGCAGATTATTCATTGATGCATTTCTCATTTCATTCATCTTTTTTTACCTTGTCCAGCAACTAACAGTTGGTTAAGCTGATGGAAAGCCGTATTATTCTATCAAAATAATTAAGATTTAATTGATCTCGGGGACTTTCATGGATATTACAGAATTATTGGCGTTCTCCGCTAAAAACGGCGCTTCGGATTTACACTTATCTGCGGGCATGCCACCACTGATTCGTGTGGATGGTGAAATTCGTCGAATTAACTTACCAGCATTAGAACATAAAGAAGTACACAAATTAGTGTACGACATTATGAATGATAAACAACGTCGTGATTATGAAGAAAATCTAGAAACGGACTTTTCTTTTGAAGTCCCAGGCGTGGCTCGTTTCCGTGTGAACGCATTTAACCAAAACCGTGGTGCAGGTGCAGTATTCCGTACCATTCCTTCTAAAGTTTTGACCCTTGAAGATTTAGGCATGGGACAAATCTTTAAAGATATTTGTGAATATCCACGTGGTTTGGTATTGGTGACAGGCCCAACAGGTTCAGGTAAATCAACCACACTTGCCGCGATGATTGACTTTATTAATGACAATCGCTACGACCATATTCTGACCGTCGAAGACCCAATCGAATTTGTACACCAATCTAAAAAATGTTTGGTTAACCAACGAGAAGTACACCGTGATACGCATGGCTTTAACGAAGCATTACGTTCGGCACTGCGTGAAGACCCTGACATTATTCTAGTTGGTGAGATGCGTGACTTAGAAACCATTCGTTTGGCACTGACTGCTGCTGAAACGGGTCACTTGGTATTTGGTACGCTACACACCACCTCTGCAGCAAAAACCATTGACCGTGTGATTGACGTATTCCCTGCCGAAGAAAAAGACATGGTACGTGCCATGTTGTCTGAATCTTTACAAGCCGTCATTTCACAATCCCTGCTCAAGAAAAATGGTGGTGGTCGTGTAGCTGCGCATGAAATCATGATTGGTATTCCTGCAGTGCGTAACCTGATTCGTGAAAACAAAGTAGCTCAAATGTACTCGGCAATTCAGACTGGTGCCAACTACGGTATGACCACCCTTGACCAGAGTTTGAAAAACTTGGTATCGCGCGGTGTGATTAGCCCACAAACGGCTCGTACGGTTGCAAAACAGCCTGAATCATTCTTATAAGTTTAAAATTCGAGATACGCGATGGACTTTAATGATTTACTGAATTTAATGATTCAGCAAAAAGCGTCTGACTTGTTTATTACAGCCGATGTTGAACCTTCCATGAAAATTCATGGACAAATTGTGCCTGTAGCCAAAAGTAAACTTACAGGTGAAATTGTCGGTCAGCTGCTTAACTCAATTATGAGTGAAAAACAGCGCAAGGAATTTGCCGAAACCCGTGAATGTAACTTTGCGATTACCAACCGTGAAAAAACAGCACGTTTCCGTGTCAGCGCATTCCAACAACGTGATGAGCCGGGCATGGTACTCCGTCGGATTGAAACCAAAATCCCGACCATGGATGACTTGAAACTGCCACCTATTCTCAAAGATTTGGCGATGACCAAACGTGGCATCATCATTTTTGTAGGTGCGACAGGTACAGGTAAATCGACCTCTTTAGCGTCTATTATTGGTTACCGCAACCAAAATTCCAAAGGTCATATCATTACCATTGAAGACCCGATTGAATTTGTGCATGAACATGCAGGCTGTATTATTACCCAGCGTGAAGTCGGGATTGATACCGACTCCTTTGAAATCGCATTAAAAAATACCTTGCGTCAAGCGCCTGATGTAATTCTGATTGGTGAGATTCGTTCCCGCGAAACCATGGATTATGCAATTGCCTTTGCCGAAACAGGTCACTTGGTATTTGCCACCCTACACGCCAACAACGCTAACCAAGCAATTGACCGTATTATTCACTTCTTTGAAGCAGACCGTCATAACCAGTTGTTCATGGATTTATCGCTAAACCTGAAAGCGATTGTGGCACAGCAGTTAATTCCAACCATTGATGGCAACTCACGTCGTGCTGCGATTGAAATTTTAATTAACTCACCACTGATTGCAGATTTAATCCGTAAAGGTGATGTGCACGAAATTAAAGACCTGATGAAGCGTTCACGTGAGTTGGGTATGCAAACCTTTGACCAAGCTTTATACGACCTCTATAAAGCCAAGCAAATTAGCTACAAAGATGCACTTAAACACGCCGACTCGCCAAACGATTTGCGTCTACAAATCAAACTTGCAGAAGAAGGTGGCGAGCGCTTGTTACATGCAACTTCGAATATTACCTTCGATGGGCAATAACTTCGCAACAATGCTTAAACACAAACAAAATAGGCTTCCATACGGAAGCCTATTTTTTATGCTTACAGCAAATTATTTCTTGCGTAAGGCTTCACGACATTCTGGCGCATCACAATAACCATATAAATTCAGCGAGTGCCCTGTGAGCTCAAAACCAAATTTCTCTGCCACATCATGCTGTTCTTTTTCAATGGTATCGTTAATAAATTCAACCACTTTGCTACAGTTCAAGCAAACCAAGTGGTCGTGGTGATCTTCCTGCATAATTTCAAACACAGAATGATTGTTCTCAAAATTATGACGCTCAATAATGCCTGCAGCTTCAAACTGTGTTAACACACGATACACAGTTGCTAAACCCACATCTTCACCCTGATCGAGTAAAGTTTTGTAGATATCTTCTGCACTTAAATGATGTTGTTTTGAATTTTCTAATAATTCTAAGATTTTAATTCGTGGAAGGGTAACTTTAAGTCCAGCTTTGCGTAATTCTTGATTTGAAATAGGCATGAAAAAAGGTCTCTCAACAAAATTAAAGTTGGAATATGCAACAAAGTTAAGATGCAGTATGATCTAACACTGGATCAAGATCAAATGCATCATAATTAATTTGGGATAGTGTAGCAAAATGCAAAAAATCATGTTGACGTTATTGGTCACTTCACTGCTCGCAGGCTGTTCGACCTTGGGCGTTTATAAAGTCGATATTCCACAGGGTACACCTTTAACCCAAGCTCAAGCGTCTAAAGTCCAAGTCGGTATGAGTCATCAACAAGTCCGCTTTTTGCTGGGCAGTCCTACCATCGCCGACCCGATGAATCCATTACGTTGGGACTACATTTACAACTATATCCCAGGAACTTATGCTAAAAAAGCCAAGATCCCTGCCGCGCATGGTCAGCATTTGAAAATCTTTTTCAATCAAAATGGTATTGTAGAAAAAGTTGAAGGATTGGAAACGATTCCAGAATCTCAACCAGGCCTACCAGGATCGAAAGAAGCGATTCTCAACGCGCCACCACTATAGCCGCTTTAGAATAAAAAGAAACCCCTCACTGAAATTCATCTGAGGGGTTTTTTAAATCATTGCAATTGTCTCAAGCGATTGCTTTTGGCATAACGCCCTACTGGGTTCTTTGCGGCACGTTTACGACGAATATCTTTCGGGTTAATGGTCAAAGCACGATAAATCTCAACCCTATCACCTGCTTGTAATACATGCTGCGGCTCAACCCGTACACCAAAAATACCCAGCATCAACGGTTCAGGTAAAGTCGTTGCTGTCACAAGTCCACTCTGCTGAATTGCATCCAGTACAGTCATGCCCTGCTGAAATGCGACAGCCACATGCCATTGTTGTTCGGGTGTGGCATACGCCACCCAAACCTGCGCCATTTGACTCATGCGATCCACTGTCCAATTAACGCCACCATCGCCACTACGATAGATACAGGTAACACCACACGTACCGCAATACGCCAAATGTTATAAAAGGCTTCACTGCTAAAGTTCATGGCTTTACGCAAATGGCTGATTTTCATAATCCAGCCTGCAAAAATAGCGTAAATCAAACAAATAACTAAGCCCCAAAGCAATAAGGCAAAATTAAATACAGGACTAATGGCAGGAATTGCCCAAGCCAAAGTTGCTGCAATCAATACAACCCACTGAATCGCAACCACCATTTGACGTTGTGCCAATTGTTCACGTGCCAATTGTAATAAAACCGCTGCTGCTGCAACAGTTGCCACCACCAAAGCCAATGCTGGAATTTGTGCTTGCACGGCAAAGAATGCAAAAGCAACGACTGCCAATAGCTGAGCAATCCAAATTGGCAATACCGTTGAAGTTGCTGCAGATTGTTGCTGTACTTGCGGCAAACTAGTTTGCCAGTACAAGCCCATGCCTAAACCACTGGCCACCAAAGCCAAAACGGTTGCACTGCCCCATTCGCTAAACTCAATTGAGGTGACTTGCCATGCAGGGAGTTCTGAACCCATCACCATCGATAAAACCAAAGCCGCCACAACAGCAACAGCGGTACATAGCAATAAAATTTGACGCGGCACTAATGACAATGCCAGTGCGAAAATAGCCACAATCACAAACAAGACATGACTA
Source organism: Acinetobacter sp. YH12099 (assembly GCF_013419195.1). NCBI lineage: Bacteria > Pseudomonadati > Pseudomonadota > Gammaproteobacteria > Moraxellales > Moraxellaceae > Acinetobacter > Acinetobacter sp. YH12099. Next base: position 246,393 of record NZ_VPAP01000002.1, read on the forward strand.
GCCAAGTCTGCAGCGGCATATTGATTTAAAATTTGCGCAGCATTAGACAACAAACCGCCTGCTAAAAATGGAATGAACACCACTGCAAGCCAGCCCACCAAACGCCATTTTTGAGAAGCATCGGCATCACGGGTTAAACTTAAAAGTGCTTGTAATGCTGTCGTTTTTGAGCGTTTGGCTAAGGCAATTTCCAAATAAGTAATCGGTAATGCCAAAATCAGCATGGTTGCTAACCACAACAACCAAAAGTCGAGCTGACGCTCAACCTGAATACCTGTCATTGGTGCGAGTGTGGCAATAATAATGAATGATAAACCAAATGCCATCAGCGGCGATAACCATCGTGACATAGCATTGTCCTGCATGACGCTGTCCTAATAAAAATCTACGGCTATTTTGCCTTTGTCATCAAGGAAAAGCAAAACCTCAAAAAAGAAAAAGCAAACTATCGTTAGATAGCTTGCTGCGCAAATTTATAATTTTTATTCTTTCATTTTTATGGCTTCAGACTTATGAGAAGAAACGAGCGAACCAGCCTTTACCTTTCTTCTTCTCATTTTCCTTAATAATACCCATCATATTCTCTTTCACTGCACCGACATAATCGGCGTCATCGTGTTGAATATGATTAATTAACCATTTTGATAAAACTTCATGCAATTCGCCTTCAATGGATTGTCCCATTTCAAAACGATCACGATAAAACTCAATTTTTTTAATGAATAAATCATGTACACGTTTATGTGGTACGCGGTATTTATAACCCGCTTCTTCTTGTAATGATTCTTCAAACGTAAAATGCGACTGGGTGTAATCAATAATATTATCTAAAATCTGCTTTACACGTGCTCGATCTGTACCATCGCTAATTTCAACAATTTCATTAATATAATCGAGGATACGTTTATGCTGATCGTCAATCACATCGATACCAGTGTTGTATTCTGGAACCCATTTCATCTTCATACGACCACCTTACAGAAATAAATGATTAATCACATTGCGGAATGGTAGCCGTATTTCCCATAAATAAAAATGAAGCGAATTGGTAGGGATTGGTTTAAATCGCACAAAAACAACACAAGACATTGATTTAAATAAATTTTAACAAAAATACCCGACTAAAAGAATCAATTATTAATTAACCAATTTATACATTTTCATTCTTGATTTAATTGAATTGTACAATAATAAAATGAATATTTTTCAACCACACATACCCGTATAAATTAGTATTGATCCGCTTTGGTGATCCGTCTTAATTCAGGATTTAAACGCTCACGTTCCAAACGCGCAATATGTGTCATTTGGGTTTTAATTGGGCGTCCATGTTGAAATAAAATCATTTCACCTGGCTGAAATGCTGTCCATGTTTCATTTTGAGTCAAGGGTTCAGTGGTAATCACTGCCACACAATCCTCTGCTGTAGTAACTTGGCTAAAATCGACCTCAACATCTAAATCAATTAATTGTGCAGGTTGAAATGGATAAGCACGCACCAACCAATGTAATTTGGTCACCGCATAACTAAATAATGCCTGACCATTGGACAAACAAAAATTAAAAGTGCCATGTTCTGCAATTTTAGGAGAAATTTCGGCTAACAAGTCAAAAATTTGCGTCAGGCTAGGCTCATCATAACCAAAACGATTTACCAATTGATCTAACAAATAACAAAATGCACGTTCACTGTCGGTATTACCCACTGGGGTAAAACGACCTGATAAACGTGGATGAAAGTCATGTAAATCACCATTATGGGCAAAAATCCATTGGCGTCCCCACAACTCACGACTAAACGGATGCGAATTTTCTAAATTAATTTTGCCTTGTGTCGCTTTACGAATATGGGCAATCACATTACGCGATTTAATGGGATAGTTGCGGATCAATTCTGCAATGGGTGATTCCACTGCAGACTGGTTATCGACAAATAAACGGCAAGCTTTATCTTCAAAAAAAGCAATGCCAAAGCCATCAGAATGATCTGAGGTGATTCCTGCGCGCTGCGAAAATCCCCGAAATGAAAAGGTAATATCGGTAGGTGTCGCACAATTCATTCCAAGCAACTGACACATAAGGCCTTATCTTTATACAAATAATGAAATTATCTGATTATTGTGCATCAGCCATGTGGATAATTCAAATCTGAAAAATATAAATAGATTTCTACAGTACCACTTCATAGATATGCAGTGCTGTAGAAATCTCTGCTTAATTATTCTAGTTAAGATGCTTTCACTTTCTTTTGGCGAATAAAATGTTTCGCCATTTGTTTCACATCTAACAAAACAAAATAATCTAGACAGTTAAACTCACGGTCATAAAATGCTTGCTCAGACAGCTTAGCATTCATTTTCAGATAAACATCAAACAGTTTAGGTATTCGTTCATCTTGGCTAAAGCTATGACTTGGACAACTTGGCTCAAACGGCTGCTGTGACTGAATATCGCAGCGTTGATTTTCTGCCAATTGTTGAATCGCTTGATGGGTATGATACGCGCGTGCTTCATTACCTTCCAAACGAATACTGACACAGCCAATCATGTGTTTGGCACGCATTTCCCATAACACTTTAGGCACTAAATTCAGCCATAAAATAGAGAGTGTTTTGCCTGAACGATAACGTGGATGCACACAAGTACGCCCCATTTCGACAATATTCGAGAGATGCCCTAACTCATCTATAATTTTAAACTCGTGCGCACTATAACTGTTGGCTAGCTCATGCCCTTGCCAAAGTTTTAAACGAGTATAAGCAACAATTTCACCCGTAGATTTATCTCTGAGTACGGCGTGTTCACAGCCAAAATCGTACAAGTCCTGATCTAAACCCGATTCAAATTCAATGCCAAATTGCTTGGAAAATTGCTGTGCACGAAAGCGCTGTACTTCTTGTAGTTGCTTTAAATTTTCAACCCATTCAAACGCATATTGCGTAGCTTTGCTGTTTTTTTTCTGTGCTTTACCCACTTTAACCATAGGAAAGCTAAACTGCTGACGATACTGATTTAATTTTTGTAGCATCATAGATACCTCATGTTTTCTCCTACACTAGGACAGCAGCATGACACTATGATGACCGCGATTTTAGCGACTACAATTTTAAGATTGCAGGATAGGTGCAAAGCAATTTCAAGGATGCTGAATCAACAAAATTTCAGTTTCTTGCCGTAAATTTGACATAAAAAAGAGCTTCAATTGTGAAGCTCTTTTAGGGATCATCTTATAGAGTTTTATTTACGCGTTTGGACACGGTTGGTAATTAATGTTCCCACACCATGATCAGTAAAGATTTCCAATAAAGTAGCATGTGGCACACGACCATCTACAATATGTGCACTGATTACACCGCCTTTAACTGCATCCAATGCACAACCCACTTTTGGAATCATGCCACCGTAAATCACGCCTGTATCAATTAAACGATCTACTTCCTGCGTAGTCAAACCAGTTAACAGGTTTTTATTTTCGTCTAATACACCCGTAATATTGGTCAGCAAAATTAACTTTTCCGCACCCAATGCTTCGGCAACTTTACCTGCGACTAAATCGGCATTAATGTTATAGGTATTGCCTGCATCATCGACACCTAAAGGTGCAATCACTGGAATAAAGTCGCTGCTGGTAAACATTTCCAACACGTCGGTTTTGACACCCACCACTTCACCCACCAAACCAAGGTCAATTTGTTGTACTTCGCCTGTTTCAGTAGTTTTTTGCATCAATAATTTTTGTGCGCGAATCAAGTTACCATCTTTACCCGTCAAACCAATGGCACGACCGCCATGTTGGTTAATCAGATTGACGATAGATTTGTTGACGCTACCACCCAAGACCATTTCTACGACTTCCATAGTCGTAGGATCGGTGACACGCATGCCATCAATACGGTCAGACTCACGTCCCAATTGCTTGAGCATAGAATCCACTTGTGGACCACCGCCATGCACCACAATCGGGTTTAAGCCTACAGTCTTTAACAACACGATATCACGAGCAAAAGAACTTTCCAGCTCAGGATCGGTCATGGCATTGCCGCCATATTTCACAACAAGGGTCTTGCCCGCAAAACGTTGAATATACGGCAAAGCTTCAGTCAAAATTTGCGCTTTGTCGATACCAGTCTGTTGATGTGGCATTCGCCTCTCCTTATTGAGCATCTAAAATGTCTTGGGCGATTTCAGGGTATCGCTCACTTAACATGGAAACAAATGTATCGCGAATATCATTCAGTCGTGATGGATTATCGGCATCAAAACGCACCGTAAAATATTCGCCTGTATTGGATGCTCGAATAATGCCAAATCCATCTTCAAAATCAAGTCTTACACCATCTATTTTACTTAATTCTGCACCACTGCGATGGCTAGAACTTTCAACATCATTTAAAACCGCACTCGGTTCAATATTCCGTGTGCTGATATACGTGTCTTCAGTGCAGCAACGCTCAGGGTATTTCTGCATCAATGCCGAAAGGCTGCTGTAATTACTGTGGCTTAAATATTCCAACACACGCAGCGCTGCGTAAATACCATCGTCATAGCCAAAACCACGTCCATCATTGAATACATAATGTCCTGCGTATTCGCCACCGAACACAGCCTTGCCTTGCGACTGCGCCAAATAACGCCGCAAGAAGGTACTGCCCGTGCGAATCATCACCGCTTCGCCACCCAAATCACGCACGGTATTGCGCACCATAGTGGAGCATTTTACATCAAACACCACTTGATGCTGAGGATGAGTTTTTAAACACATTTCTGCAAATAAAGACAGCAAACGATCTGCTGAAAGCACATTGGCATGTTCATCCAAGAGGACGACACGATCACCATCGCCATCTAAAGCAATGCCAATGTCCGCCTGATGTTCACGCACCGCAGCTTTTAAATGTTGTAAGTGTTTTTCTTGTGATGGATCGGGTGCATGTTCTGGAAAATGACCATTGGCTTCGCAGCGTAAAGCAATCACCTCACAGCCCATTTTTTGCAAAACCAAAGCAGCGCAATGACCTGCCGAACCATACATCCCATCTAAAACCACTTTAAAAGTGCCCGCCAGTTGAATATCGTTCAACATTGCCTGCTGATATTGCTGACACGCATCTTCAATAAATTCATGTGAAATATTGGTGGCGTGTTGTGAGGCGATGGATGGTGCTGCATCGGTATTTAAATAATATGGCGCTGCATCGTGTGCCACGTGTTGAATCATTTCAGGGGTTGGCGGTTCGCCCTGCACAATCCATTTAATGCCGTTGTCTGATTTTGGATTATGACTGGCCGTAAGCATAATGCCATTGCCTGCCGTGTGTCGTGCCATAAAATACAACATCGGGCTAGAACAACAACCCACCATCGTCACTTGAAATTGATGGGCAAGAAAGACTTGGCGCATAATTTCAGCATAAGCGGGGCTATTTAAACGCGCATCATAACCAATACTAATTTGAGTTTGCTTTTCTTGTTGATATTGTTGCACCAATCCTTGTGCAATGGCGTGTACCAATTTCGCGGTCAGCACAGTTTCTTTGCCACGAATGTCGTAAGCGCGAAAAATATGCTGAGGAAAAAGTGTTTGTGGATTGTTCATAGGCTTACAACTACAAAGATGAGCCAACATAAAGTGAATAAATCTTGGCTCGAGATATTTTGAAAATTCTAATTAGATTTTTTAATAGATGTGCAATGGTCTCATCAGAGCTAGTGATTTACTTGTCATTATTAGTACATCTTTCGTTACTTTTCAAGAATTGTTGGTAAAGTTTCAGATAAAACTTTACCAAACGATATAGGCTGAAACCTAAGTAACTTAGTTTTTGCCCGTATGCCCAAAACCACCTGCACCACGTTCGGTGGCAACAAATTCATCTACTTGTTCAAACTTGGCCTGTACCACAGGAACCAAAACGTATTGCGCTAAACGCTCACCAGGTTCTAAGCTAAATGCTGTTTGGCTACGGTTCCACACCGAAACCATCAATTCACCCTGATAATCTGAATCAATCAAACCCACCAAGTTCCCCAACACGATGCCATGTTTGTGACCCAAGCCTGAACGCGGCAAAATCATGCCTGCAAAACCTGTATCTTGAATATAAATCGCTAAACCTGTTTTGACCAAGACTGTTTGACCCGGCTCAATCACGGTGCTGCTGTCTACACAAGCACGTAAGTCCAAACCTGCCGAACCTGCGGTTGCATAAGTTGGCATTGGCCATTCTGTGCCTAAACGTGAATCTAAGACTTTAACTTGAACTTTCATGAAGTTTATCCTGTTTTTAAATTTTCAATTTTCTTTCGATTTTCGATGTGCCATTTGATGCTGTACTTGCATCAATGCCCTAAGTATTTTCAAAAAATTAGCGCTTGATTAAGGCACGTAAATTTTCCAAATAATGCTGTGCCTGTAATTTCGGATCGACATCACCGGCTAACTTTTTCTTACGTCCGAGCCATTCCAATTCATCTTGTGGTAATTCATCCAAAAAACGACTTGGGGTCATTTGTTTCATTTGCCCGCCCGCTTTGCGCTGCTCTGCCAAAGTAATGGTTAAGCCCTGACGTGCACGAGTAATCCCCACGTACATCAAACGGCGTTCTTCCTCGACAGTATCTGCCACAATTGAGTTTTTATGCGGTAAAAGCTCTTCTTCCAAACCAATCAAATACACGTACGGAAATTCCAAGCCTTTGGACGCATGCAGGGTGAGTAAATTGACTTTATCAGTGTCTTCTTCTTCCTGTTGCTGTTCGAGCATATCGAGCAGCACCATTTTACGAATCACGCTTTCAATATTCTTTTCATCGACATCTTCAGCACGGTTAATCAAACTTTGGATGCTGCTATATAGAACTTCGATATTATCTAGCTTGGTTTTTTCCTGCGCAGGGGTAGCTGCTTGCTCTTTAATGTAGTCGATATAACCTGCTTCGAGCATCATTTGACGGATGATTGGCACAGGTTCATCATCTTCCAATAAGTTACGCGTAAAATTGCTAATAAAATCTGAAAACTCTGCCAACTGCGTCGTGGCTTTTTTCGGAATTGCCATGGTTAGGCGCTGATCACCTGCAGCAGCCAATAATGACAAATGGTTTTCCTGTGCAAACAGCCCTAGTTTTTCCAAAGTCACAGGACCAATCGCGCGTTTAGGCGTGTTAATAATGCGTAAGAATGCGCTGTCATCTTCAGGGTTAATAATCAGACGCAAATAACTCATGATGTCTTTGATTTCAGCACGTGCGAAGAATGACTGCCCCCCCGAAAGCTTGTAAGGAATTTGCATTTGACGTAATTGGGTTTCCAGAATACGTGCCTGAAAGTTCCCTCGGTACAAAATTGCATAATCTTTCCAGCTTTTACCATTCATCAGTTTATGCGTGAGTAAGTCTTTAACCACGCGTTCTGATTCATCATCATCATTGCGGCATGTAATTACCCGAATCACTTCACCATGACCTTTATCTGACCACAGTTTTTTGTCAAAAATATGTGGATTATTGCCAATGACGGTGTTGGCCGCTTTTAAAATGCGACTGGTCGAGCGATAGTTTTGCTCAAGTTTAATCACTTTTAAATTCGGGAAATCATCTTTCAGCAAGGCCATATTTTCAGGCTTCGCACCGCGCCAAGCGTAAATCGATTGGTCGTCGTCACCTACCGCAGTGAACTGCCCCATTACGCCCACAAGTAATTTCACCAAGATATATTGTGCGGTGTTGGTGTCCTGATACTCATCGACCAATAAATAACGAACACGGTTTTGCCACTTGTCACGCACTTCGGCATTTTCTTGCAAAAGTCGTGTCGGCATTACAATTAAATCATCAAAATCTACCGCGTTATAGGCACGTAAATTACGTTCATAAAGTTGATATAAATGTGCAAACTGGATGTCTTCTGGCGTTTCGCAGGTGGTATGCGCCTGCTCTGGTGCAATCAGATCATTTTTCCAGTCCGAAATCATCTTCATGGCTTTGGCAATCAATTCTTTGCTTTCTGCACCCGACAAATTATCGCGGTGCATTAAATCCATCAGAATACGTTTACAGTCATCGGCATCCAAAATAGAGAAGTTGGCTTTTAACGGCGTGTGTTTTAATTCAAAACGTAATAAATTCAGACCAAAGGTGTGGAAAGTCGAAACCGATAATCCTTTAGCTTCTTCACGTGACAACAATTTGGTCACACGCTCTTTCATTTCTCGTGCTGCTTTGTTGGTAAAAGTCATCGCTGTAATACGATGCGCAGGAATCCCGCAATGCTTAACCAAATAGGCAATTTTTCGGGTAATCACCGAAGTTTTGCCTGAACCTGCACCTGCAAGCACTAACAAGGGTCCTTGAGTGTATTTCATCGCTTCAAGTTGCTTGTCGTTTAACTGACTTGCCAGTGTCATAGTATTTCCTCTATTTCGGTTCGAGCTCGATTATAGTCATCTCCGCCAAAGATGACTAATCTAAAATGCTACTTTAGACGTCATTGTCTATTTGCTGAGTAGACCCTAGAAATTGCTTGCATAAAAAAACCGCCCGAAGGCGGTTCTTTACAATCTATACAATGCCAGATTATTGGATTGCATAAATGCTGATTTCTACACGACGGTTTTGCTCACGACCTTCTGCAGTAGCATTCGATGCGATTGGGTTTGCAGCACCGTGACCTTGTGCATTAATACGTGAAGTTGATACACCACGGCTAGCCAAGTAGTTTGCAACCGATTGTGCACGTGCTTGTGACAATGGAATGTTGATTGCGTCGTTACCAGTGCTGTCAGTAAAACCTGTTACCAAAATACCGCTCTTGTTATCTTGGGTTAGCGTTTGCGCTACTTTGTCCAAGGTAGAATAGAAGTTTGGTTTGATGTTTGATTTGTTAGTATCAAACGTGATGTTACCCGGCATGATCAAGCCAACAGAACCATCGGCATTACGGTTTACTTCTACGCCTGTACCAGCCATTTGTTGACGAAGTTGTTTTTCTTTATTGTCAAGATAAACACCCGCAGCAGCACCCACTACAGCACCAATTGCTGCAGCACGGTTGTTTTGTGCACTTGTATTTGCGTTACTTTTAGAGACCCCATAACCTGCAGCAGCACCAATTACTGTGCCTAACGCAGTTTTGTCATATTCCATACCACCAAGGTTGTTACCAGTCGTTTGACAACCAGTTAAAACCATTGCCCCTACGACTGCTGCCGAAATTGCTAATGCACGCATGGCATGCCTCCTTACTTGTGTTTTGTTGTATATGCTGAATATTGAATGAAAAAATATACTTAGACCATTGATTTTTTGTTAATAAAAAAACTTTTACTTACAAATATACATGATCATGTACAAATCTTGGTATAACTTCATCACAATTTCTACACACTTTCACTTCAACACTTTTTTATTTTAAAAACAACATTTATATTGGAGTCATCTACAAACACGTGACGCATTGGACGATTTATCTTCAGGATTGATTTATATGTCATCGCAAGCAAAGAAACACCCTTTATTAAAAAAAATCACAAAAGGTCTCACCGTGGGTACAGTCATCACTGGCAGTACATTTTTTCACGGCCCTCCTGTGTTGGCTTTGGGCTTAACCAAACTGTTAAAGCAGTCACGTAAGGTCGATGAAACCAATATTCAAATTACCAACAGTTGGCTCAGTGTAAACAACTGGCTGATTGATCATGTATTACCCAATACCCAATGGGATATCAGCATTGATGAAGATTTGCAACTGAGCATGCAAGGTCGTTATCTCATGACCTGTAACCATCAAAGTTGGGTCGATACCACAGTAAATCAGTATTTTGGCTTAACCCGTATGCCATTGACCCGCTTTTTTACCAAGTGGGAACTGATCTTTATTCCCTTTGTAGGACAAGCCTTTAAAATTTTAGGCTTCCCAATGATGAAGCGTCACAGCAAAGCACAAATTGCCAAAAAACCTGAGCTGAAAGACCGCGATATGGAAGAAGCGCGTAAAGCCTGCCAACAGTTATTAAGTCAGCCCTTTACCCTGCTGAATTATTTAGAAGGCACACGCTTTACCCAAGAAAAACATGATCAACAACAATCGCCTTATCAACATTTATTAAAGCCAAAAGCTGGTGGTTTAGCTTTGGCATTGAATATTTTGGGTGATCAAATTGATGCCTTGGTAGATATGACCATTGTGTACCCAGATGGCGTGCCGGGCTATAGCGAGTTTTGGTTAGGTGAGGTGCCGCGCATTGCGGTGAATTTACGCAAAATTAATATTCCAGCTTGGGTGTTGGGCGGCAATTACGAAGATGATACTGAATATCGTGAGCGTTTTCAGCAATGGGTGCATGAACTGTGGCTGGAAAAAGATCAATTGATTGAAAGCATGCAACAAAAACTTGCAGCTCCGACTGCATAACCATTCAGGTACGCCATGAAAAAGTCTGAAGAACCTGTCATCAAATCCTCTTTTCATCCCCTGCGTAAAGATTCATGGGGATGGAAAATTGCCTTGGCTTATGACTTGTTTTTGATGGGTTTAATCATCTTTAACTTGTTCTGTTTAAGTGCCAATGCCATTTTAATGAGTGATTTTGGCGAATGGTTGTTCGATTTTATTCGTCTACCTGAAATTTTACAGTTTTATCGAACAGAATTGCGCCCTTGGGTGGTGATTACCGAAGGCTGGTTTACCACGTTTTTAATTGTAGAGTTGGGCGTGCGTTGGGGTATTGCAATTATTTTCAAACATCATCAGCGTTGGTGGTTTTTCCCGTTTATTCACTGGTATGAAATTCTTGCAATTATTCCGCAATTGCGTTTTTTACGTTTATTACGTGCCATCGCGATTGGTTACAACCTGCATAGCCATGGCTATAAAGTCATTCCAGACAGTTGGTATAAACGCGGCAACTTTTACTACAACTTGCTAATGGAAGAACTGAGTAGCCGTGTGGTGCTCACAGTACTTAATGGTGTGCAACGTGAATTGACCACCAGTACCACTCACAAACAATTTATTGATGATTTGGTCGAGCATCATCGTCAATTACTCGCGATTGCCCTAGCCGATATTTTGCAGGAATCCTTAGGCAAAGAATTACAAATGCAGCGTCACATGATTGCGAAAAATGTCGGGTTGGTGGTGAATCAAGCCATTGAAGATACGCCTGAACTGACGCAATTGCTGCGCCTGATTCCATTGGTCGGTGGACGTATTGAACAGCAAATTCAAAGTATCGGACAACGATTGGGCGAAAATATCACCCAAGGTTTAATTGAACCTTTTGCACAGCAGCATCAACAAGTACAAAATCCAACTTATCAAATGATTGCTGAAAAAATTAGTCAGATTGAGATTGAACATAATCAGCATATTGATAAATTAGTGGAATCAGCGATATTTGAAAGTTTAGAAGCAATTCGCAAACAAGTAAAAGTTAAACAATGGCAACAAATTTTAAATGAAGGACAACAACACGATATTTCATAAAGGTCTTTCGATAATTTTAGCTAAAACAATGTGAAATATTTTTAGTAACTGAACTAGAGAATTCACCCAATTTGTTCTAGGATTTGCTCTATTTATAAGATGACTTCAACAACCAGCAAAGTTAGAAGTGTTAAGGAATTATTATGGCTGACATACGGATAAAAGGCAGATTGGTCAATGCGATTCGCATTAGCTTAGACACCAATGATCATGATGCGATCCGCCAGCAACTAAGCCCAATGTTGCAAAAATCATTTCCTCCAGGGGTTTTGGTGGTCATTGAAAGTTCAGTCGAACAAGAATTGATTGCGCTAATTCAATTGCTAATTAGCCTAGAAGCACAGCCAATTGCTGTGACTGAAGGCATTATGGCAGATCAGGCACGTGCTATTCAGTTCCCTGTCATCCCGCAAGACCGTCCATTGCAGGAAGTGAAAGCCACCAAAGAACAAGTGGTTGAAGTAAAACCTGAACCTGCGGCAGAACAGCAACAGACGGAAAATCAAGTTGCTGAAACTACACCTGCTGTAGCGCATATTACGTCTTATCACGATGAAATTTTGCGTACAGGTCAATGCTTGGTACAACATCAGGGCGACATTATTTTAACCGCAGGCATCAACAGCGGTTCTGAAGTGATTGCTTCAGGAAATATACATATTTATGGTAGTGTACGTGGTAGAGTCATTGCCGGCGCGGGCGGGAATATTGCGGCACGAATTTTCTGTCATTCCCTAGAAGCAGAATTGGTATCTATTGCAGGCACGTATTGCGTGGCGGACGATATTCCTCAGCATGTGACTAAAAAACCTGTGCATATTTACTTAAATGATAACCAAGAGCTTGTATTTGAAGCTCTACAATTTTAATGTATAAATAATCACCAAAAATCCCCAAAAAATATAGGGGAATTTAAACCATAACAGGAGTGGATTCGGTGGCGAAAATTGTTGTCGTAACATCAGGCAAAGGTGGCGTAGGTAAAACCACTACAAGTGCATCTTTTGCAACAGGTTTAGCCCTACGTGGTCACAAAACTGTTGTTATCGATTTTGACGTGGGTTTACGTAACCTTGACTTAATTATGGGTTGTGAACGTCGCGTTGTTTATGATTTTGTGAATGTTTTAAATAATGAAGCGCGTTTACAACAAGCATTAATTCGCGATAAAGATATTGAAAACCTTTATATTCTTCCAGCCTCTCAAACCCGTGATAAAGATGCCCTGACCGATGAAGGCGTGGCACGTATTATGGATGAGCTTGCACAAGAGTTTGATTACATTATTTGTGACTCACCTGCTGGGATTGAGCGCGGCGCTATTTTAGCGATGTATCATGCCGATGAAGCGATTATTGTGACTAACCCTGAAATTTCTTCAGTACGTGACTCTGACCGTATTATTGGTATGCTAGACAGCAAAACTAAAAAAGTAGAACAAAACGAAGGTCGTATCCGTAAGCACCTGTGTATTACACGTTACAACCCAGAACGTGCCGATAAACAAGAAATGCTGACGATTGATGACATTTCTAAAGATATTTTACGTGTACCTACTTTAGGCGTAATTCCTGAATGTAAGAGCGTACTTCAAGCATCAAACGAAGGTAAACCTGTCATTCTGTATAGCGATGCTGCTGCAGGTCAGGCTTATGATGACTTGGTTGCACGATTCTTAGGTGAAGAACGTCCGTTTCGCCATATTGAAGCGAAACCTAAGGGCTGGTTAGCACGATTATTTGGAGCGTAGACATGGCAGGATTTTGGAGCAAATTATTTAGCGGTGAAGATAAGCCATCTAGCGCACAAACAGCAAAAGATCGCTTAAAAGTGATTGTTGCTTCTGAACAAGGTCTTGGTAAACGCTTAAGCCAAGACAAAATTGATCAGATGAAAAAAGAAATCATGCAAGTGGTAAATCGCTACGTGCGTGGTGTCGATGAACAACATATTCAAATGTCTGTGCGTTCAGAAGCCAATATTGAAATGTTGGAAATGAATATCAATTTGCCTGAAGAGCGATAATCTGAATACTGATTAGTCAAGCAAATTGAATCAGGGCAAAATAACACTAGTTATTTTGCCCTATTTTTTTCAAAAGAATATAAAGGAGATTGCCATGGCATTATCTCAACCTGCGACCTTTAACGAAGCATGGTCGGATGAACGTGTATTTGCCTATTTGAATCAACTTCCACCTGCAGGTGTGAATGCAGATTTTCACGTACTCTATCACGCATTTAAACACATGCGTCCAAGCGACTATGAGCGCTTATTGACCCAGTTTATTGCCGATGGTCGTGACCTGAATGCCACCAATCCTGAAGGTCAACGTATTCATGACGTGATTGCTGAATTCCCTCGTCAAAAAGATGGTTTTTTAGCAGTTTTAGCCAAGTTTGCTTAAACTGTTTAAACACAATCTCTGGCTAAATTCAGCCAAAAAGATTGAGTGTAAAAAGAAAAAATCCCGCAATTGAATTGCGGGATTTTTTTATAGCACTACTTGATTCAAAATCAAACAGAAAGTGAAAGCTTTACACTAAAATTTCACGTTTCCCATTTGCTCCTTGCTCGCTCACAATGCCTTGCTCTTGCATCTGATCGACAATACGTGCCGCACGGTTATAGCCCAAGCTAAATTTGCGCTGTAAAGATGAGGTCGACACTTTACGTGTTTCCAAAACAAATGCTACACACTGATCATACAACACATCACGGTCTGGACTGCCTTCACCATCTTCAAAACCACGTGAAGATGGTTCTTCATCAAATGGCGTCAAGATTTCATCGACATAGTCAGGATCGCCACGCTCACGCCACGCATCACAAATACGGTTGACTTCATCATCCGAAATAAATGCGCCATGCACACGTTCTGGCTCAATTTTACCCGGTCCTAAAAATAGCATATCACCATGACCAAGCAGGTCTTCTGCACCGCCCGCATCCAAGATAGTACGTGAGTCAATTTTCGAGTTCACACGCAAAGCTACACGGGTTGGAATGTTGGCTTTAATTAGACCTGTGATCACATCCACCGATGGACGCTGAGTTGCTAAGAGTAAGTGAATCCCTGCTGCACGTGATTTTTGTGCCAAACGGGTAATCATTTCTTCCGCTTTCTTGCCCACTTGCATGATCATGTCGGCAAACTCATCTGCCACAATCACAATAGATGGCAATGGTGTTAAACGCGGTGCACGTTCTTGCGTTGCTGAATCTCCCGGCTTCCAAGTTGGATCAATTAAATCTTCACCATTGGCAATAGATTCTTCAACCTTACGGTTATAGTCGCTTAATTTACGAATTTTCAGGAAAGACATTAGCTTATAACGACGTTCCATTTCATTGACACACCAATTTAAAGCGCTGACGGCATCTTTCATATCAGTCACTACAGGCGTCAATAAGTGTGGAATATCGTTATAGTTGGCGAGTTCCAATTGTTTCGGGTCAATCAAAATTAAGCGTAATTGATCAGGCTTGTATTTCAGCAACATCGACAAAATCATCGAGTTCACTGCCACTGATTTACCTGAACCCGTTGTCCCTGCTACGAGCATGTGTGGTGCTTTGCCCAATTCAGTAATCACAGGATTGCCTGAAATGTCTTTCCCCATCGCCATAGATAAAATGCCGTTTGGATCTTCAAAAGCAGGCGTTTGTAATAACTCAATCAAACGTACCATTTCACGTGAACTATTCGGTACTTCAATGCCAATATACGGTTTGCCCGGAATCACTTCGACCACACGTACCGATGCCATCGACATTGAACGCGCCAAGTCACGAGAAATATTGGTTACTTTTGAAGCTTTGACCCCAGGTGCCAAATCCAGCTCAAAACGGGTCACGACAGGACCAGGCTGTGCTTCAACCACTTTGGCTTTGACATTAAATTCCTGTAATTTAATTTCCAGCAATTCCGACAAGCGCGATAATTGTTCTGCGGTGAAGTTCACTTTTTTGTTTGGATCGACTTTATCGAGCAAGTCCAAACCCGGTAATGGCGATAAATCACGACGTTTTTCTGCAACCTGCATGGCGCGTGACATCGGACGACCATGTGCATCGGTCAGCGGCGCATCAAAATCAAAGTCATCTTCGTCTAGTGGTTTGCCTGCGGTTTCCTGCCAAGCTTCGATAAATGCTTCTTTGGATAACGCCACTTTTTCTGCTTGTTCAGCCTGTGTAGCAGTCGCTGCGTTTGCCATCACTGCGGCAGTGGCTGCCGTCTGAATAGGTGCCTGAACAAAAGCAGAACTTTGTGCATAGCTACTGGTACTACGCGCTACAGGCGCTTGATCTTGAAATGCATCTTGCTGTAACTCATCACCCAAAAGATCATCCACCAACAAGTCATCTAAACTGTCTAAATCATGCTGCAAATGGCGCTCTTGGCGTACAGCATGATTTTGCGTATTCGAAGCACTTGACGATGGCGGGTTAAAATCTGACTCAAATCTGCTGAGATCATTGTTAAAATTGTGAGCCGTAGGATTCGAGTGCGGATGCACTGTTTCTTGCTGGGTCACAGACTCATCTAAAGTATCCATTGCCCCGCTGTTTTGGAATGGGCTGTGTAAATCACTTGCAGCTTTGCCTTGCGGAACTGCTGCGAGCAATTCATCAAAAATTTGATCATCATCCCAATCTAACGAAGATTTTGCAGTGGCTTGAGATGCCGTAGATGCAGGACGCACTTCATCAAAAGGATTCGATTGTAGATGTGGCTCTGGTTCTTCAGAAGCACGTAATAATGCATGAATGTCTTGGTTATGCTGACTGTCGGTATTTTCTTGTAAAGCACGCCACACTTCGCCTGTCGCAACAATACGCTGGCTGTCTTGTTCTAAGCGATGCGCCTTTTCGATGGTTTTTTCTAACTCAACATCATCAATTTCATCTTGCACCAATAGCTGTTGCTGCGCCTGTTGCTCTTCTTCTTCACGTTGCTGCATGTGATTAAACATACGCTCTGCCGCAGGATGTGGTGCAGTTGTTTCAGCTTCTTTCGCCTGTGCAACCACGGGTTCACTTGCTGCTTCTAAATCAGTTGATGCCACTTCAACAGCAACCACAGGTGCAGCAGCGACAACGGTCTTTTTCACCTGTGGTGTAGAACGGTCAAAGTCAGATTCTGCTTCAGGTACATTGCGATAGAACAAATCTTGCAGATAAGCAGGTGTAGCTTTTAAAGTTGCCCACGTTCTGTTCCACTTCACCCCAAATGCGAGGGTAAATAAGAAAATCCAAAAGACGACTAAAAAAAGTGTTGCTCCATAAATGGTTAAAATTTGCGATAAACTTTTCCCAAGTTCAAAACCAATGATGCCGCCTGAGGCATTGTCTAACGTATCGGCAGGTACTTGCCAAAATAAATACAGCAAACTTGCTGTTGCCAATAAAATGAAGAATTGTGCAGCATAACGAAATGGACGGTTTAAAAAACTACGTGGCCACCAGACTTGTAAGGCTTCAATAAAAAAATAAGCAGGAAGAAGCAGACTCGCCCAACCTAAAAAGCCAAACAGTAAATCGGCAATCCACGCACCTGCGATTCCACTCGCATTTGAAACCTGTTGGGTGTCACTGGAAATGTGCATCCAACCTGGGTCAAATGGAGTATAGGTCACCGTTGCAAGGAACAGATATATTCCAAAAGAGACCAAAAATAATGTCGCTATTAAGCGATGTGCATAAGCACCCGACACCGCAGTCATATATTGTCCTGTCGCCAATTCTTCATCAATGTTTTTTGTTTGTTCGATGGTCTTAAAAAGCCACCTGATTCGGAGCGTCTGTATTTCATTTAGCTGTGTCATTTAAGTTGCATTTCACGATGCAAGCTTCACCACACAGCAAGCTATAAATTATAACAGACCTTCTATTATGCATGTGTTGCCTAGAAAAAGATGCAAGATTATTGAAGTGTGTTGTTAACTTTTTCTATATAGCTCAAATCGATTTACATGATCAGTAATATCAACTTTAATCACACAGCAAATTCATCCTGTTTCACGTATAATTCCATAAATTTCTAAATAAAAAAAGGATGCTGTGCATGAGCGCTCGTCACTCACGTTTAATTATTTTAGGTTCAGGCCCTGCAGGTTATAGTGCCGCAGTATATGCTGCACGTGCCAACTTAAAACCGACTTTAATTGCAGGCTTACAATTGGGTGGTCAGCTCACCACAACTACGGAAGTTGATAACTGGCCGGGTGATCCTGAAGGTTTAACAGGCCCAGCGTTAATGGAACGTATGCAAGCTCATGCAGAACGCTTTGGCACAGAAATCGTGTATGACCATATCAATGAAGTGAACCTGAATGTGCGCCCATTTGTACTCAAAGGCGATATGGAAGAATTTACCTGTGATGCTTTAATCATTTGCACAGGTGCGACTGCACAATATTTAGGTTTAGAATCTGAAGCAGCATTTATGGGTCAAGGCGTAAGTGCTTGTGCTACCTGTGATGGTTTCTTCTACAAAAACCAAAAAGTGATGGTCGTTGGTGGTGGTAACACGGCTGTTGAAGAAGCATTATACCTGTCTAACATTGCATCACACGTGACATTGGTGCATCGTCGTGATTCACTTCGCTCTGAAAAAATCTTGCAAGATCATTTATTTGCCAAAGAAAAAGAAGGCAAAATCAGTATTCTTTGGAATAACCAAGTTGATGAAGTCTTGGGCGACAACACAGGCGTAACTTCAGTACGTTTAAAATCAACCACTGATGGCTCTACTCAAGATGTTGATGTGTCTGGCTTATTCATTGCAATTGGTCACAAACCAAATACAGGCATGTTTGAAGGTCAATTGAACTTGCGTGATGGTTATATCCAAGTACAAAGCGGCACTGCAGGCAATGCGACACAAACTTCTGTGGCTGGCGTATTTGCTGCGGGTGATGTAGCCGATTCCATTTATCGCCAAGCGATTACTTCTGCAGGTTCAGGCTGTATGGCAGCACTGGATGCAGAAAAATATTTAGATGCACTTGGTGAATAATTTAGTGACTAAGTTTAAAGACCGCTCTCCTTGAGCGGTTTTTTTATCACGACATTTTTAGGTATGATGAAATCAAGTTCATCGCAAAACTTCATACGGCAATTGATATGCACACGCTCCCCGCTTCACAATTCATTTTCCCCGATCCCATTGAAGTTGATCCTGAGGGTGAAGGCTTGATTTGTGTAGGTGCAGACCTTTCCCCTTCAACCTTATATGAAGCCTATACACATGGCTTATTTCCATGGTTTTCAGAAGGTGATCCTATTTGTTGGTGGAGTCCTGAGCCACGTTGCGTAATTATTCCGCAACATTATCAGCCGAGTAAGTCTTTAATCCGCAACATGAAAAAAATAGATTATCGTATTACTATCAATCATGCCTTTGAACAAGTGATTCGCAATTGTGCCTTGCCCCGTAGCTACGCCAATGATACTTGGATTTCTGAAGAGATCATTCAAGGTTATTGTCAGCTTTTTGCAGCAGGTTATGGCTATAGTTTAGAAGTTTGGGAGCAAGATAGTTTGGTCGGTGGTTTATATGGAGTCAGTATTGGCAAAGGCTGTTTTGGCGAGTCCATGTTTAGCCATCGTACCGATGTCTCCAAAATGGCATTTTATAGTTTGATGCTGCTCGGACAAGAACAACAATTGCCTTGGATTGACTGCCAATTGGTCAATGACCATTTAATCAGTCTCGGAGCATGTACACTTTCTCGCCAAGACTATCTTAAATCGTTACAAGATGTTGTAAAACAGCCTGCAATCAATTGGAAAAAATATCAGGACAGTGTATTTTCAAGTAAAACAATAGCGCAGTATGCGCGCCTACTTGAATGACAATAACAGAGAGGGATCTTGACAATGAATTCATATCACCCAAAATCCCTGCTAAATGATTTGCAGTATTACATTACTCCGCCGCATGATTGCAGCTATTTACCTGAAAAATCTGCGCGGATGGTTTTTTTAGATCCTGCACATAAAATTGATGTGCTGACTTTGTCTGAACTCTCTCGGGTCGGTTTTCGTCGCAGTGGCGATTTTGTCTATCGTCCTGAATGCCATTTGTGCCGCCAATGCCTTTCTTCACGTATTCCTGTCGCTGAATTTAAAATGAACAGCACGCAAAAGAAAGCTTGGAAACGCAATCACGATTTACAGATCAAAATCACCAAGCCACAAGATGCAGGTGATTTGCATTATGCGCTGTATGAACGCTATATCAATGAACGACATGCCGATGGCGATATGTTCCCTGCCAGCCGTGACCAATTTGAAAAATTCCTAATCCACAGTTGTACCAGCAGCTTCTTTTTAGAGGTTTGGCAAGATGATCGCTTAATTGCAGTATCGACCTGTGATTATTTAGATGATGGTATTTCTGCGGTCTATACCTTTTTTGACCCAGACGAAAGTCGTCGCTCACTCGGAACATTTGCGGTATTAAAACAAATTGAACAGGCACAGCATTTGGGACTGCAATATGTTTACTTAGGTTATTGGGTACCACATTCCAATAAAATGAACTATAAATCGCAATATGTGCCCCTTGAGCTACTGCTTGATGGTCAATGGCGACGCATTAACCGCAGCCTAAATACCGATGAGGTGCAGCAATTGGGAAACTCCTTAATGACCACGCTGCCCTTAGGCTGGAATAACTCCATCATCAAATAAAAATGTAATGATGCAATACTGATTTTTGCATCGATCAGATTCACTTAAACAAACTGGCAAAATCATCGCTACAAGATTTCACCATAATAATAGCATGCTCCCGTGTGCCATCCGTTTTAGGATAATAATTTTTACGTAAATCAATTTGATGAAAACCTGACTTTTCATACAGGGCTATCGCAGCTAAATTACTTTCACGTACTTCTAAAAAAATCTGCACAGGTTGGTTTTTCAAACCTGCAATAGAATGTTCTAGCAGTTGATAACCTAAACCTTTGCCTTGCTGACTTGGATGCACCGCCATCAACAACAAATTTGCTTCATCCAACACAGGTTGCAAAATACAAAAACCCACCACTCTCCCTGCATGTTCAATCACGGTACTGTGATAACTCTCTACCGCTTCGGCAAATTGTTTGGCACTCCACGGATGACTTTGTACCAAATTTTCAATCGCAACCACATCGGCGACATCATGGGCTTGCATTAAACGAATCATAAGAAATGATCTTGTGCTGTTCTAAGATGTAGGCATTATAGATTTCACGACAAAAAAATCGAGCAAAAAAAAAGGCAACTTACGTTGCCTGACCAAAAGGAAAAGTTTAAAAGCCTAATTTAGCTTTCCAAGTATTTAATAATGTTGTGGTATCAAAATCGTTAGGATGAAAATTCGGTTTGAAATAGAACAACATTTCTTTGCCCATGCCTGTAATAATCCCTTTAGATGGACTATAGGCATAACGATAAATCATGCGTAAATTTTCCAAATTCAACTGCTTGTCTTGTTTTAGTAAACGCCACAAAAAATAGTTTTGTACAAAAAATAAAGTCAGCATCGAAATAACCAAAGAACTTGTACGTAGTGCATAGGCTTTCAGACCTTTGCCAAACACACCTTCAAATACATCATACGCAACAGCTTTATGTTCGTTTTCTTCAATCGCATGCCACAACCACATAGTTTTCATGGTGTCATCGGTCATCAATTCTTGAATATGTGAATTGGTCAATAATTGTGAGGCAATCGTAGCTGTGAAATGTTCTAGCGCAGTGGTCGCAGTTAAATCTACCATTTTCTGTGTAATGCCAATCGGTTTAGCCAACTTTGCCATAAATTTGCGTGTAGTTTGAATCACAGTATCTGTATAACAATCCAAAGTATCAACATCATGCCCAAATTTCTGTGCAGAGGCATTAAAACCGACATGCTCATGCGTGTGCATGGCTTCTTGTCCAATAAATGCACTGATTTCTTTCTGTAAATCTGCATTGTCTTTCAGCATTGGGTGATAACGCACAGCACGCACACTGTCTATAAAGAACTTCTCACCTGCGGGAAATAACGCAGATAATGCAGTCATAAAATGCGTTAGACCTGCATTACCATTCATCCAATATTCAGGTACAGCATCAAAGTTGAAATTCATTCGACGGACAGGAAAACTCGCCCCTGCACGTTCACTAATACTCACTTTAGCATTCATGTTGCTCACTCCTGAGGTTACAACAATGAAGTCATTCATTTCCTGTAACCCGCTATATTTTTTATTTTTCGGTATGAGTTCATATTACGGTTTTCTGTGCGGTATTTAAGTGCAGTTAAGGACAGTGAGTTGTCAGTTCAGGACATGAGGAATAAAAAATAATGATAAGTGAAATTATTTTTTGTGACGCAAGAGTAAAAAATAGACAATTAAATTATTTTTACGACGCAAGAGTAACAAAATAGACGATGATTTTTTATGACGTAAGAGCAAGAATAATTAGACAGCAAATTTATTTTTATGATGTAAGAGAAAAAAAGGCAACTAAACCGCAGCAAAAGAATGTTCATAAAATGGTTTTAGATTGATTCAAGGTTTAAAGAACAGCTATTTCATCCATCAATACAGTAGGACAAGCTTTCATCCATCTGGAAACTAGCACACAAAATACAGCCATAAAAAAAGCGCCCCAAATGGAGCGCTTTTTCACACTATAAAGTGATTATGCTGTTACTTTAGCAACAACACCAGCACCTACAGTACGACCACCTTCACGGATCGCAAAACGTAGACCTGGGTCCATTGCGATTGGGTGGATTAATTCTACTGACATTTCAACGTTGTCACC